>CAZWYI010000014.1:0-24626 GCA_964638155.1 uncultured Thermoplasmatales archaeon
AAAAAAAAAAAAAAAAAAAAAAAAAAAAAAAAAAAAAAAAAAATTCAAAAAAAGAGAAAAATACTATAAAAATGGAAAATTAATAATGATAACATCATCTAAATAATCGCTAGAAAGAACATTATTCTCAGAACCAATCAATTTAACATTGAAATCATAAAAACCGAACAGATTTCTATCACAAGAAAAAACATATTCAGATATAGACTTATTGAAAGAAACATTATCGATTAGATCACCACCAACATAAAAACCAATATTCCTAACAGATGAAATATTGGAACCACTAACATTTACCACAAAATCAAAACCACCAATAACAACTGTTTTAAACAAAGTAAATTTAAGCTTGTTGAAAAGATAGAGACCTCCGTCAACAGGGCTAACTATATCCACACTAACATCAACAGGCTCACTATCACCAGATTCATTATCCTCATCAGAACCATTACTTTCTGTAGTAAAACCAAAAACACAACTAGTAGTATTACCACTACCCACATCTGTTGCATTCACAAAAACACTATAAGATGTATTATACTCAAGACCAGACACACTACAACTTTTTGTACCATTCACATCACCAACTTGACTAATACTACCAATATCAGAAACAGCACTAACACTCCAACTAAAACTATCACCCTCAGAATCACTAATATCAACCTCAATCTCAGAAATATTTACAGAAACATCTACCGAGTTATTACTGGGGTTAACTATGCTAACTACAGGAGCATTATTAACCGTTGATTCTCCACCATTACTACCTTCATCACCACTGCCACCGTCGTCGTTACCATCCTCAGAATCACCGCTCTCAGAATCATCATCACCGGAGTGCCCATCTTCATTAGGATCACACTCAGTAGTAAAAACAAAAACATTTCTATTCACACGGCCACTACCACTATCAACAGCACTCACAACCCACTCATAACTAGTATTATAACTAAGAGGACCACTTATACTACAAGACTTAAAACCACTATACACACCAACACCACTACTACCACCTATATCAGGAACAGTCGTAATACTCCAATCAAAACTATCACCATCAATATCTGCGATATTCACACTCAACATACCAATATCAATAGGGATACCCACCGATCCATTAACCGGACTAGGCATACTAATCACAGCCCTATTATTATCAGGATCATAAGAAACTTCGAAAACAACCTCTGTAGAATCAGAAAGACCCATATCATCCGTAGCAGTAAAAGTAAAACTTTTACAACCAGTCCAACCACTAGAATAACCAATACTAGCAACATTATCCCAACTGATATCAACAGAAATATTACTATTACCAGAGACAGACCAAGAAATATCCTCAATAGGTGTATCAGAATCACTAACAAAACTATCCAAATTTATATCACTAAAACTATCACCAACAAAAATACTCTGATCAGGAATATCAGAAACTACTGGCGGTTCAACATTACCCATCAAAGTAATAAATTCATCGTTATTCTGATAATTAGTACCATCAAAATTATAATCAAGTTTAACATCCATTTTAAAAGCATTGGAAATACATCTCTCAGCAAGATCCTTGAGTTCTTCAACACCATAAAAAATAAGAGTGTCTTCTTTTAAATTCTGAGTAGCAATTATATCATTAATCATATCAATACAAGTATTAATATCTGGAACATCAACAGTAACAGTTACAGTTGTCCTATCATTAGGACCAACAGAACTACCTCGTATATTAGGAGGATGGACAAAAGAAGTAACATATGCAAATTTTTCCATACCAAAATAAGGGCTTAAATCTGAATCAGACTTGATATCAATTAAAACTTTGTAAAAGTTATTAACTAGAGTATCTTCAAATTTTGACTTTTTTAGATTACTATTAGATTCAAATAATCTATTAAATAAATGAATATGTTTCTTTTTTTGAAAACCTAAATTCCACATAAGTTTACCATTACCTTTATTATAAACCTCAAAAGTTTCACTATAAGAATTATTAAAATCTAAAGAGCCAAAAGCAAGATTTTTTGATTCAACCTCTGGTTTAGGAGTTATCTTTTTTGCACCCTTAATCTTAAGTGCAGGGTCACCAAATAAACTAAGACCATGCATATTGCCCACATCTTTCTTCATCTCATAAAAGGCATCACCAAGAGTATTCATTCCTTTTCCAAAAACAGCGTTCCAAAAAACTCGATCATATCCTGATTCAGTTGGTAAATCAGGTGTTGTCCATGAGTTAAAAACTCCTGCCACAGGACCATTCCTATCAACAATTAATAATTCACCAATCTGCCTGGAATAAACATTATCAAACATACCCCCATAAGCTGCCATTGAAAAAATAATAGGATAAGTATCAGTATTTTTAAGGCCTTTTTCTTCTATAGCATTACCATACTTATCAACCTGTGTGTGATCTCTAATATCTAATGGACTTAATCTTAAAGCATCATAAGGTTCAGCAATACCGCGGTCCTGCAAGTAATTTGAATACTCCTCGTTTATCACCCAATCAGGTGTTTTTGAACTACCCATATGATTAATTAAACCAACACCATTGTTAATCAAATCAACAATATCCTCACCATCCCAGCCACCAGACCAGAGATTATATTCATCAAGACCTAGATAATACACCGGAATATCATGGAAGTTCTTTATATTATAGATAGTTGAGGGGACACCGACAGTGTTATGATTAGAATAAAAGTGCATTTGAGAAGGACTCTCGCCCTCGATTGTCATTGATGAACCTTTTAATTTAATTATTTTTACACAACCAACTCTACCCATATCAAAATTACCAATACCATCAACAGAAAAATTTTTCCAGGGCCAACCAAAAAGAGGGCTTTGTGAACCATCATTATTGGAAACAAGACCTCTAAATTGACTTACAAAAGCTGCATTTAAATATTCCTCAGTTACAGGAGATTCTATAAAAGATATAGTTTTATCAACAAAATTGCGAAGCTCTTGATGACTTCTAACAGGAGCACGACCAACAAAAAGATCAGGATCCTGATCAAGTAAGCTTACAGCACCAGTATATGAATTATAACCTGGAAGATCATATTCAGTAAATTTGTTTTTAATTAACTGTGGATTATATTCCTCGCCAAGACAAGAATAAGGCATATCAGAAGCAGTAGTAATTGCATCACCACCACCGTACATTATACCTCCATTTATACAACGTAAAACCACATCACCATTAACACGAACAACAAAATTATCATAATTTCTGATACCATGATTATAAACAGTTATACGTACTCCATAAAATTTTTGGTCTTCATCTGCTGCAGTAAAACTAACAAATCCGCCACCCGCAGGATCTTCAACGCTCCTTGCTCTACTAGTATTTCCTTTATATTCAGATACAGAAAGATTCCAACCGCATGCATTAAATTCTTTTTCACTACTAGTATATTCAAACTTCTTTCCCCCAAGATCAGCAGTATAAACATGCTTATCTAACATATGTTCAGGGAAATAATAATCACCAATCTTTGGTTGACTAGAGCTATATCCAACTATTTTATTAACATAAAAGTTCCTAGGAGTTTTATCATGTATATCACCTGTATAACCACCACATGAATCATGAACAGGGCAGTAATCTTCCTCGTAATATGGAGAAAGAGTATTTACACGCACAGTAATGCTATCTGGTATCTCACCAATAGGAATGAAATAATTTTTCCAACCTTTTTCCACATCAAAATCGTCTTTATCAGAAGAACTTGTATAACCAGTATCAGTCTGAAACGTAGGGCACTCCACTGAATAATTCCAGTAATGTTCATGACCCCAAGTAACCCAAGAATTATAATTTTCATCATAACCCGGGATGAGATCCATATTATTCCCAATCTCTGGATAACCAGGTGGTGGATTACCAACTTTAGTCCAACCTCCTTCATAAAACATATTCCAATTGTCATCACCTATAAAAAGAACATAAAAAGGTTTCTTAGATCCATGATCCCAATTAAAATATGCATCACGTAAAAACTCTCGGACAGCAAGACTATAATGAAGATTAGATAAACTATTAGGTTTAACTCTTCTATAATCGTTATAAATATCTTTCAAATTCATGATTTTAACATTAAAACCATCATTTTTTTCATGCGCCTCTTTTAAATCACAAAGTTTACTATAAGAAACAGGGTAATCAATAAAATAATTAGGCGCAATAATTACCATATCATAACTATCATTTGGATCAACGATACTAAGATAATATCTTACATTAACCTTTGGATAACCCCATCCATCAAAATTAAAAGTATAAGGATCATCATCGCCATCATCATAAATTTCAGGAAATTCATATTTTTCAGGTGGTGTATAACTAAATGGATCATCAGTTTTTACAGCAAAATACTGCTGATTAAGACCAGGTTTAACATGATCAGTAAGAACGGTAACTTTTACCTCACATTTATCATCAGGACCATTTGAAACACCATTCATAGGGTCAACACTTATAAAATTCTCAAACTTGCTAGGTATCTCTATACTCCACTCAATCGCACCCTTAGATTCGCTCCAAATTTGAAAACTTTCAGTCTTATTTTCGCCTCTTTTAAGAGTTCCAAAATCAAGAAAATCGCCTTTTCCAATACTAAACTCAATACCTGAGCTCCCCACCTTAACTTCAAGAGTAATTTTGCCTTCTCCACCGTTATTAAAACCATTAGAGTTAATATTAATTTCACATTTATAGAAATAACCACCATAGTCACGAAATGGATAGACTTTTCCTTCATGTATCCATGAATTTTCCATAGTTAATGCAGTAAGACTAGAGCTATCAACAGTTAATGTTATTTTATCTTTTTCACCAGTAGAACTACCAGAATTTTTATCTAAATTTACCCAATCATCTCTAAATTCTTCAGTAATCTTAGTTAGCCCATATTGATGACTAGGGCAACAATATGTAGTTCTATAGCAAGCTATATCAAAATTGTAATCTAAACTACTGAAACCACTATTCCAAATTTCAAAAGAAAAATCTTTCTTGTCAGGTTTACCTATCCTCATGCTATCTTTCTTAGGACTGTAACTAAGTAAAACGGCATCGACATAAAACTTAAGGGAGAAAGTACCTAAACAATTATTATTACTATCAATAATCTCTATTTCACAATCATAAATACCACTGGAAAGACCAGTAGTATCAAGATCAACAGTTACCGTACAACTATTATCTTCATCGTAGCTAATTTCGCCATAAAAATCTATAACACCGGGGGTTAAAACGCCACTAGTAGGAGAAACAGTAACATGATCCATAAAAAAATCAGGAATTTTAATGTCCCAATTAATAGATAAGTAATAATCTTTATTTAACGGGTCACTAACCCCATCATTAGAAATTTCGAAACTAACAGTCTTAGTATCTCCTTCTCGCAGGCCACCTATATTCCTAACTTCAGGATTAATAGATAGAATACCCCTATTTACAGTACCTGAAGGGTCTTCATTATTAAAATCACTACTCGAAATAGATTCGCCAGGTAAGCTAGAGATTACAAATATTGATATTATTATTAGTATTATACCTTTTTTATTAATTTTCATTTTATCATGCCTAACTATCATTTAATTTTTATATTAATTTCATATAATTATTGTCCTTATTTTTGTTTGTAAATCATATATTTGATACTAATATTGTATAATAATTTATATTAATAATATTATTTAAATCTTGTTATATACTAATTATCAGAAACTGAAAATTAAAAAATAAGATTTTATAAAATACCGAAATTAATCATTAAAATATCTTTCAAACTATCAAACGCAACGACTTCACACCCGGTATCAAAAACCTTAACTATAAGATCACCAAAACCAACATGAAAACCATCTAAAATACAAGTATAAATAGATACAGATTCATTAAAAGAAACATTATCGATTAAAACACCATCCAAATAAAAACAAATATTCTTAACGGATGATATATTATTTCCACTAACATTTACCACAAAATCAAAATCACCAACAATAATAGTATTAAAGAAATTACCCTTAAGCTTGTTAAAAAGATAAAAACCACCATCAACAGGACTAACAATATCCACACTAACATCAACAGGCTCACTATCACCAGATTCATTATCCTCATCAGAACCATTAGTTTCTGTAGTAAAACCAAAAACACAACTTGTAGTATTACCACTACCCATATCAGTAGCATTCACAAAAACAGTATAAGTTGTATTAAAATCAAGATCAGAAACACTACAACTTTTTGTACCATTCAAATCATCAATCTGACTGCAACTACCGATATCTGGAACTGTACTAATACTCCAATTAAAAATATCACCCTCAGAATCAACAATACTAACATTAATAAAACCTAATTCAACAGAAACACCAGTACTGCCATTAACTGGACTCAACATATCGACAACAGGAGGAACATTACTATCAACTAAATATTCACCACCAGAATCACCTTCACCAGAACCATCATCACTAGAATCACCACTGTCAGAGCCACCACCTTCATCAGAATCCCCATTATCTGCATTAGGATCAAAATCAGTAGTAAAAACAAAAACACTTCTAGACTCACGGCCGCTACCATAATCAACAGCACTCACAAACCACTTATAACTAGTATTATACATGAGAGGACCATCAATATTACAAGTCTTAAAACCACCATACTCCGCAGTACCACTACTACTACCTATATCAGGAACAGTCGTGATACTCCAATCAAAACGATCACCCTCAGAATCCACAATATTAACACTCAACATACCAATATCCACAGGAATACCAGTACTACCATTAACCGGGCTAGGCATACTAATCACAGCCCTATTATTATCAGGATCATAAGAAACTTCGAAAACAACCTCTGTAGAATCAGAAAGACCCATATCATCCGTAGCAGTAAAAGTAAAACTTTTACAACCAGTCCAACCACTAGAATAACCAATACTAGCAACATTATCCCAACTGATATCAACAGAAATATTACTATTACCAGAGACAGACCAAGAAATATCCTCAATAGGTGTATCAGAATCACTAACAAAACTATCCAAATTTATATCACTAAAACTATCACCAACAAAAATACTCTGATCAGGAATACTGCCAACTAGAGGGGAATCAACATTAATCAATAAGGTAAACGTCTCAGAATCCCCAGTATTAGTAACTAGATTTATATCATAACTAAAGGTTGAAGAAAGAATATAAAGAGTTACATTAACCATAATCTGTGGTATAATATTGTTAACATCTAAAGCATCATAAGTATCCCAGTTTTCATTCCAAAAACCTTCCCAACTAGGGATATCAAGCGTTACAGTAACTGTTGTCTTATCATTAGGACCCATCGAATTTCCACTTTTAGGACTAATCCTAAGAAATCTTTCATAAAAATATCTTACATAGCCCTCATTCAAAGATTCTGGATCAAAACATTCAAACTGAGAACTAGACATACCAGAATGGAAATTTTTAAGTCTATCTTTAAGTTCAGAAAGAGAAACTGAAGAATTTGAATCCTCTAGCATCTCATTTGCAATCTCAACAAAAGTATCATGATCAAATGGAAAAATTATTGGTTCTACATTATCTTCAATGTCCCAGACTAAATTACCATCACCAACGTTATACACATCAAAACTTGTAGAATAAGTCTCATTATAAGAAATCAAACCTATATTCTCACTTTTAGGTGAAACAGCAGGCTCAGGATCAATTTTTTCAGCACCCTTAATCTTAAGCGCAGGGTCACCAAACAAATTAAGACCATAATAAAGATTATAACCCTTTCTAACCGACTGCTTAGACAAAGAAAAAGCATCACCAATACGAGTATGGTTCTCACCAAAAACCTTATGCCAAAACATACTCTGATACTTTCCAGCATCACTTTCATCACCAGACATCCTCTCACTATTAAAAACACCAGCTACAATACCATTCTCATCACACAAAAGAAGCTCACCCATTTGACGAGCATGATAAATAGAAAAACCTTCATTGTTATCAAACTGACCAGCATAATCAGCAGTAGAAAACACAATAGGATAAACAGTATTACTAAGATCTCTTATATCATGCTCACCCATCCTCATAATATTATAACTAGGATACTCTGGCCATTGTTTCTCAGAGCGGCCCATATGGCTGATAATACCAACGCCCTGATTAATCAAATTAATCATATCATCACCAATCCAACCTCTAACCTCAAAATCATTAAAAAAACTAGAATCATCATCCTTAACATCATCATGAAGCCCATTAATACTAAACTTAGCAGAAGGAATACCAACCAGACCATCTGCACCATCAATCAACTTCTTCTGTAAAGGCCAAGAAAAAACAGCTCCACCATAACAACTTGCCGAGTTACAATCAGAAGAACTTGCAACCTTAGCTTCACTATCATCATATCTACCTACTTCATTACCATCGACTTTTACAACAAAAGTATCATAATCAGGTTTAGAGTGATCATAAAAATTAACATATATACTAATGTAAGATGTAATACCTTCAGTTTCAAAAAAATCCATATGCATATTAGAGCCAATAGTAAGAGTAACACTACCACCTTTTGGATTAACCTTATAATTTATTTTTCCACAAGCATAACCGTTATACTCTTCTACATAAGTCCAACCTTCAGTATTAGAAAATTCTTTTCCGAAATCTACAAAATCAGCCGTACCTCCACCGGCCTGACCAGATGACAAATTACCTATCGCTGTAACCATCATAACTATAGATTTTATATATAAATCCCTAGGTGTCTTTTTAGAAGAAGGTAAATCATTATTATACTCTGGATAATCTTCTTCATTATAAGGATAAAGAGTATGAATACTAACCTCATAGCTTTTACCCGCAACAGCAGTACCACAATCCCGAATAGTAAAAGTATCCCAATTTCCACCTGAATAAGAACTTTGATTTTCGCCATAAGAATAATCATCAGAACTAGGACTAGACTGCCCAGTCCAGCCAAGAAACTCACCAACAACCACTGAATTAAGATACTCATCAGTAACTGTAGATTTCATATAACTAACCGTCTTATGGACAAAATTACTAAGCTCATCAACAGTATTAACAGGTGCACGACCAACATAAACCTCAGGATCACTATCAGAAACACCTGAAACATAATTATAACTCATGCCAAATTCAGCTCCTAAATTCAAACCATCAGTCGGAGTTTTACCATCGTTAAAACGGCCCAGGTAAGAATAAGGTAGGTCAGATGCCGCAGTTACTGGATTATCAAGTGAAGATGTTTTCCCTATACTAACCTGGAAAGTCTGAATCTCTCTATCACCATGAGAAACATAATACTCACTACCGTAGTTATAGTGACGATTAATGTAGGGCAATACATCTCCTTTATTCCATAGATGTCCATCTACCTCTGGTGGAAGAGAACCTACTTTTGTCCAATCAGAAGCAAGATTACCATAATAAACACTACAAGGATATTCTAAGCCACATTTCTTATCAGGATCAAAATCTTCATACATATTCCAGTTGTCATCACCAGCTAACAAAACATATTCAACACCCCAATGCATATATGCATCACGAATAAATTCACGTAACGCTAAAGCATTAGGTAAAGCACTAGTTTTATGACCTTGATAATTTATATCTGTCGGATATGTTAAAAGTGTACTAAGCCGATAATCCCTGCTTAAGTCAGCTCTTTTATACATAGTTGGATAATAATCCCAAAGAATATCAAGCGTTGATTTAATACTAACATTAAAACCATCTAACTCTTCATGAGCTTTCGCTAGATCCTCAAGAGTATGATCTGTGGGAAGACTATTACCTTTACCCATAAGATAAGGAGTAGAAATAATCAACATATCATAGTCCTCGTCAGGCTCACATTCACTAACATAATAATCAAAATTAAAATGAGGCCAAGCATCAGTAGATTTTCCATCCTTAGGCATCTTATATATAGTAGGATCATTAGACTCGATCACAATAAATTCGTCATGAATACCTGGTCTACAAGCATAATAAGGCCTAGAAATATGATAACGACTATCAGAATCTAAAACAGTAGTATAAGGGAAAAACTGTCTAATATTAATTCCATCGGTAACATAATCTTGAAAAATCTTTTTAGTATCTATGCTAACAGTAACAGTACACGGATCATCAGGACCCATAGAAACACCACTCTTAGGAGAAACATCAACCCAATTCTCATAAAGCTCAGGTATAACAATATTCCACTCCAACTCACCAGGATTCCTATTCCAAAGTTCAAAACTAGTCTTTTTTATTTCACCCCGTTTGATAACACCTAAATCTATAGTAAAATCATTGTTACCAATTCTCTGATTAAGATACTCAGCGATATTAACAGCACCTCCTGAAAATGAAGAACTACCACTATCAAAACTAAACTCTATACGCGGGCCAACATCAACATACAAAACAACATAACCCTTGCCATTATCCTCAGCAGCATTAGAATCAATATTAATATTACATCTATAAAGACCCCAACCCTTCTCAGTACCAGCTCCATCCTCACCATTATACAAACCAGGTGTAAATTTACCTTGGCCGCCCTTTGAATTATTAACTGTCCACTCAGCAAGAGAAGAAGTATCAACAGTAACTGTTACAGTATCTCTATCATATTTACCAGTAGAATCACCACTTGTCTTACTAAGTTCAATCCAATCAGTTCGAAAAGCAGCATCATCGCCTTTACCACCACATGCATAACATGAAACCGAAAGATCATAATTAAGAGTTCCATAACCACCATTCCAAATATCAAAAGAAAACTCACCAATATCCGGTCTGCCCAAACTTAAAACATCCATCTCAGGAGAATACCTTAAAAAAACAGCACCCACAGAAAAATCAAGGTTAAAAACCTTAGAATCACCATAACCACCATCACAAATAATTCCAATATCACAATTATAAATACCACTAGAAAGACCACTAGTATCAAGATTTACAGTAACAGTACAACTATTATTTTCATCATAAGTAACCACACCGCGTCTGTCCTTTACCCCAGGTGTCAAAGAACCACTACTATGAGAAACCGTGATGTGATCCTTAAACATATCAGGGATATCGATCTCCCATTCAATATCTAAATAACGAATATTTCTATAAGGATCACTTATACCAATATTAGAAATAACAAACTCAAAAGTCCTAGTTTCACCTAACTTAAGATCTCCAACATCACGACTACTAGGATTAAGAGACAAGATACCCATGTACATAAATCCTGGATCAGGATCCTCTGTTGGTTTACTATAATCTGAAACTGCAAAATTAGCTGAGAAGCTTGAAACTAGGAATAGCCACATTACAGCTATTGCCAATATTCTTTTAACATCTTTCATGTTTTAATACCTCGAAAGTCAAATATAATTTATATGTTAATTTTTATATATAATATATATTTGTATTTATAATACATAAATATTTTGGAAAATATTCGAATAAATCTTAAAAAAATACATATGAAGTTAATCTATAACACACACAAAAAAAATATTTAATTATTTTTGTTTATATTGATACAAATATAACTATTTGATTTGAATAATTAAAGAAACAGAAATATGACAGAGTGACGCTAAATTATTAATACTAAATTAACAATAACACATCCAAAATAACTGCAGCAAATAAAGGGAGGGAAAAAATTAACAAATTAAAATTTGTAGCTATAATTTTCACAATCATTCTAATTGTTTTACAACTGACAGGCTGTACAGACTTAAATTCAACAAAATCAGATAACGGACAAAATAGATTTATCGGAAAATGGAGATACAACGACCAAGTTCAAAAATATGAATTTGACTTTTATGAAAATAATTCCTTTTTTAGTTATTATGTATATTATTTTGATAACGGAGAAAATGAAACACACAAAGGTTGGGGAAAGTATAAGATAATAGAAGATAACAAAATAAAAATGAATACATCACATGGAAAAGGAGGAAAAGTTGACGAGGAAATATATGAGTATAGCTTCACTGGTGACAATAATTTTCTAACTTTGAGTAGCGATAGAAATACAAAATTTAAACTATCAAAAATTCAATAAAATTAAGAGAGAGATATAATGAAAAACAAAATATTGAATATTGGGATATTAATAACTATAATTATTCTATTTTGCGGTTGCATCGACAACAAAGGAACAGTTGTAGATAAAGAAAAAGGTAAATTTATTGGTACCTGGAAAACAAATCAAGATTTAACCTTAATTTTTTATGAAGATGATACTTGCAGGATGGAAGGATTATTTAATGGACCAGGTGAATGGTATTTGGAAAATAATACAATTTTTATAACCTTAAAATTTGAAGGAGGTAAAAATTACATGTCGTATAACTATTCTTTTTCAGATGATGAAAATACACTTATTCTTACAGATTCAAGTGGTAGAGCCTGGATTTATCATAAGCAGAGTTGAATTCTTTAATTTTATTAATATTTTGTTTTCCTATATTAATTAAAACCATAACCTATATATACCTAAATATATATTTCTTATCGAACAGGAGGGGTAATGCCTCTAAGAGGTAGATAAGTTAACTTAGATTATATATGACTATTTTCAAAAAAACAATCAAAAAATTCTGCCTCAAGCAAGTATTGAAAGGCAAAGTATGAAAAAGAAACTAGCAATAATTGCGGTCTTATGTACAATTCTTATAATATTTGCAGGTATAAGTCCAAACTTTTTTTATGGTACAGAGTACATGGAAAGTAAAGAAGGATACTCCTTTTCAGTATCATCGTCAGTTGACTGGTGGAATTGTAACTGGTCATACTGTAAAAAAATTACAATTGACCATACAAAAGTTGAATCAGATCAGAGCAATTATCCTGTTCTAATACGCCGTGATACTGACTCAGATTTAGCATCTCATGCTCAAAGTGATGGAGACGATATAGTTTTTGTAAATAGATATAACAGCAGCCAATATGCTCATGAGATAGAAGAATATAATAGCGGGACAGGGGAATTAACAGCTTGGGTGAAAGTAGACAGTGTTTCATCAACCACAGATACAATTCTATATATGTACTATGGTAATCCAGACTGTGCAAGTCAGCAAAATGTAACTGGCGCTTGGACTGATAATTTTAAAATGGTTCAGCACTTAAATGAAGGAGGAGGAAATGTTTTTGATTCAACCAGTAATGATAACGATGGTACAAACAATGGAGCAACAGATAACAGCAGTTCTAAAATCGATGGAGGATATGATTTTGATGGAAACGACAATATAACTGTATCAGATAATAACAGTCTTGATATAACAAATAGTATAACTCTCGAAGGATGGGTAAAAGATCCTCCTTTTTTTGGTTTTTCTAAAGATGTGAAAATTATAAATAAACGCGAAGAGAAGCTAAATATAAACCCGGGTGAAACCTTTACCTGCAGTAGAACTATAGAAGGCTTTAACAAAAAGGTTGTTTTTGTTGCGCTTTCAACTGAAGAAATAAAACCAGTTGATATGAAAGTAAATAAAAATTCGATTTCTTCTGGACAGTATTATAAAAATAATCCATCGTTAGATATCGAAAGAAAAATAGAAAATTTTAGACTAAAACTTCCAGATAAATTAAAGGATTTAGAAAATATTTTTTATTCAAAATCTTTTAATTTAAATGGTAAAACTAAAATTGATATGAGTTTTACAACTCAAAGAAAAGATTTGTCAAGTGATGCTAGAATAAGCTATCTCGTTTTTTCATATGATGGAGATCACGATTATGAGACAACAACAAATCTCAATTCCAATTTTGGTTTTATTGACCCATCCTCAATTTTTAGATTTATTATTAGTTTTTTTACTAGTGAAGAAAAAGAAAAACCTACATATGATGTTCTCTCAACTGATGAAGCAAAAGAACTTATTGATTCAGATGAGGATATATTAATTTTGGATGTTCGAACAGAAGAAGAATACATGTATGGACATATCAAAGATGCAATTTCAGTTCCTCTTTCAACTATAGAAGAAAATACTTTTGATATCAAAAATTTAAATAAATACAAAAACAAAAAAATTATAGTTTATTCTAGAAGCGGGTATCAAAGTGAGCTTGCCTGTGAAGAACTTTTAAAATATGATTTCAAAAATTTATATAATCTAGAAAGAGGTTTATTTGATTGGAATGGAAAAGGATATAATACAACTGAAATTGAGTTTACTGACAAGGTTCATGAAAAAATATATACAAGTCTTAAAAATGATACTCCTGTTTTCCTATTTTTTAATCATTATGATTACTATAACTTCTGTGAAGAACAAGAATCAATTGTTAAAGATTTAAAAACTAATTACGAAGATAATATTACCTATATTTTTGTTGATGGCAAAGAATTCCCTAATATTACTGAGATTTTTGATGTTAGAGTTTATCCTACTATGTATTTAATTCAAGATCATAACGATCTTGGTTTTTTGTATGCAATATTTGATGAATTTAAAAATGAAAGTTTTCTTGATACACTTTTTAATTTTTCAGCAAATACCGATAGTTATGCCAATGGCCAATATAGTTGGCAGAGAAGTCTTTTTATTCATCATAGAATGGTAGATGTATCTACTGATGTAGGAAAACAGGTTGTCCATCATGGAGGAGCAAGAGTTATAGTAAAATATCGGGATTCTATGGTTGATGATTTTGGTGAGTACAACAAAAATATTGAAGAAACTGGTTTCATAAAAACTGTTAATTTTTCAGATAAAAAGCTTACTGCAGGAATTGTAACTGGTAGTAATTTTGATAAAATTAAAGATTGTGCAGATGTTGAAGCGATATATCCTGATTATAAGTTTTCTGCATTTTTAGATGAAAGCTTGCCTATAATCGAATTTGATAGATTAAAAAAAGATTTTAATTTTACTGGTAAAAATATTACTGTTTGTATTCTTGATACAGGTGTTGATAATTCTGTTGTAAATTATAGTTACGGGTATGATTTTGTAAATGATGATTCTGATCCTTTTGATGACCATGGTCATGGAACAAAAGTTGCAGAAGTTATAAAAACAATTGCACCAGATGTAAATTTAGTTGTTGCAAAGGTTTTAAATGAAAATGGTACTGGTTATGAGTCTACAGTCCTAAAGGGTTTAGAATGGTGTATAGAACAGAATCCTGATATAATTAGTTTTAGCATTGGAACAAATGCAACTAGTTCTGGTTTTTATGATAAAAATTTTGTAACAAAAAAATGTAATGAAGCTGTTGAAAATGGTATTTTTGTTCTTGCTTCATCAGGAAATAAGGGTGAAAAAAACCTTTCTTCTCCTGCATGCGGAACAAATGTTTTTTCTGTTGGTTCTACTGATGATAATGATAATATTTCTACTTTTTCTAATGTAAACCCAATTCTTGATATGTTTGCACCTGGTGAAAATATCACAACATCGACTGGTACTTCAAGCGGTACTTCTTTTAGTACGCCTCATGTTGCAGCCTCTGTAGCACTTCTTCTTGAAAAAGAGTCATTGAATGCTTCTGAAGTTAAAAATCGTCTTAAAACAACGGGTAAACCTGTAGAACATGTTTATAATGATACACTTACAATAAATATATCTAGAATAGATGTTTACAATGCAATAACTAACATTAAAACAATGGAGCCTTATGATTATTCTAACTGGTGGCATACCGAAACTCTGAACATGAATACTGATGAAGAAGCTATAGATTCCTATGATAATTCATATGAAACTATGGCCTGTTTTATGCCAGGTACTAAGGTAAATCTTGCAAATGGAAACTACAAAAATATTGAAGATATAAAAATTGGAGACTATGTTAAAGTTTACAATGAAAAAACAGGTCAGATAGAAAATGCAACTATAAACAATATTCAAATTAAACAACACGATGATGTACACGAAATCATACTAACAGATGGAACACACATAATGCCCACAGCAAACCACCCATTCCTAACAACCAAGGGATGGGCAACCATCTCAGGACAAGACGAAATGGGAATGAACTCAGGACTACTACAAAAAGGAGACCATATATACCAAAAACAACCCAATGGTACAATAAAAAACATACAAATAACACAAATCACACCCATACAAGGAAACTACCTAACATACAACCTATTAGACATGCAACACGAGACATTCGTAGCAGAAGACATCATCGTACACAACTGCTGTTTTCTACCAGGAACCAAGATAAACCTAGCCAACAACACTACAAAACCAATAGAACAAATAACAACGACAGACAAAATAAAAGTATACAATGAGAAGACTCAAAAAATAGAAAACTCAACCGCAACAAGCATACAAATCAAAGAACACAAAGACGTGCACGAAATCATACTAAAAGATGGCAGCATAATAAAACCAACAGCAAACCACCCATTCCTAACAGAAGAAAAAGGATGGGCAACCATCTCAGGGCAAGACGAAATGGGAATGCAAAGCCAAAAACTAACCATAGGAGACCACCTAATACAATACAACAAAAACGGAACAAAAAAACCCATACAAATCACACAAATCACACCAATAAAAGGAACATACCTTACATACAACCTAATAGACACAAAAACAGGAACCTACCTCGCAGACAACATCATAACACACAACACATGCTTCCTACCCGGAACACCAATAAACCTAGCCAACGGAAGTTATAAACAGATAGAAAAAGTAGAAATAGGAGATGAAATAAAAGTTTTTAACGAAGAAAATCTCCAGGTTGAAGATGGCATAGTAGGATCTCTTGACAGACCAATGCATGATAATGTTCATGAAATCTATTTAGAAAATCAAAAGTTACTTAAAGCGTCTGCTAACCACCCATTCCTAACAGAAGAAAAAGGATGGGCAACCATCTCAGGGCTAGATGAGTTAGGGATGGAAGCAGAAGTTTTAGAAAAAGGTTATCATGTTTACGAGTATGGAACAGATGGGGGCTTAAAAAAATTAAAAATAGTAGATATTGTTCCAATTAAAGGTAATTATTTTACATATACTCTTGTAAATACAAAACATAATACCTACTTGGCAAATGATATCATTGTCCATAATTGCCTCATGCCGAGTACACATATAAATATGGCTGATGGTACAAAAAAAGAAATAAAAGAAATAAAACCTGGAGAATCAATTGAAGTCTTTAATGAAAATAATAGAACTATTGAAAACGCACCAGTAACCGGTACCAAAAAAACAATGATGAATAATGTATACGAATTATATCTTGAGAACGGAAAGAAAATAATGCCATCTGCTAACCACCCATTCCTAACAGAAGAAAAAGGATGGGCGACCATATCAGGGCTAGATGAAAATGGAAATTTTACAAAAAAAATTAAAGAGGGTGATCACCTTTATTTTAAAAATTCTAATGAAAAACTAGAAAAGATCAGAGTAAATAGAATTGTACCTCTTGAAGGTAACTATCTAATGTACAATTTTGTCGACATGAGTACAGGTACCTTCCTAGCAGACGGCGTAATAACTCACAATGTTTGTTTTCTACCAGGTACTAAAGTAAATCTAGCAAATGGAAGTTACGTAAATATAGAAGAAATAGAAATAGGAGAACATGTTAAAGTTTTTAATGAAAAAAATGGTGGAATAGAATCTGCTAGTGTTGATAATATACAAAAAAATCTACTAGATGGTAATTCAAAGGCCTATGAGTTAATTCTAGAAAATGGAAAAATTCTAAAGCCAACAGGAACACATCCATTTTATACTAGTGAAAAGGGATGGGCTACAATCTCAGGACAAGATGATACAGGCAGAAAATCTGAAACGTTAGAAGTAGGAGATTGGGTATTTCAACTACAAGAAGAGGGTACACTAAATAAAACAAAAGTTTTAGATATAATACCTATAGAGGGAAAATATTTAGTATACAACTTTATAGATATGAAGTATGGAACATATCTTGTAGAGGATATAATAACACATAATTGCTGTTTTATGCCAGGGACACAAATAAACCTAGCAAACAACACATACAAAAACATAGAAAACATACAAACCGGAGACATAATACAAGTATACCAACAAAACAACCAACAAACAAAATGGAACTACATAAACAAAGAACAAATACAAAACAGCATAACAAACAAAGCATACGAAATCATACTAAACAATGGAGAAAGCCTAACAACAACACCCACACAAAAAACATACGTTCAAAACCAAGGATGGACCACCACAACAGAACTACAAATAGGAGACACCATAAAAAACCAAAACCAATACACAACAATCACAAACATCATACCAATACAAGGAACATTCATAACATACCAATACCTAGACAAACTAAACGGAGAACAACAAATCTTTCTAACAAACGGAGAAACAAAAAACATACAAGACCTAAAAATCGGAGACACAATACTAGGAAACATACAAAAAACAGAAAAAACACAAAATAAGGATAATCCAAACCAATTTTTAGAAAGACACCTAATAGCCATAATACCCAGCTATTATACAAACGAAGAAAAACAAAAATACTTCCAAAAAATAACAACAAAAACCAACCTACTTAACTTCACTATAATAAACATAACACAAGAAAACACAACAACAAACATCTACAACATAAACCAAGGAGAAATCACACTAAACGAAACAGAACCCATAACAACACAAAAAAACAACACAACCACATGGACCACAATCACAGAACTACAAATAGGAGACACAATACAAACAAACAACACCTGGATAACAATACACAACATAACACAAAACAACAAAACCACCTACCAATTAGAACTAATACCAAACACAAACAATACAAAACAAAACAGTTGGGACAATACAAAACAAAAATATTCAGAAACCATACACTACTTAGAAACAGAACAAAAAACAGAACCATATAATATAGGGACCATAAAAACAGCACCAGTCAACAGCATACAAACAAAAATACACAACGATGTACACGAAATCATACTAAAAGATGGCAGCATAATAAAACCAACAGCAAACCACCCATTCCTAACAGAAGAAAAAGGATGGGCAACCATCTCAGGGCAAGACGAAATGGGAATGAACTCTGCTTCATTAGAAAAAGGAGACCACCTAATACAATACAGCAAAAACGGAACAAAAACACCGATACAAATCACAAACATAATACCACTAAAAGGAAAATACCTAACATACAACCTAGTAGACATAGAGACAGGAACCTATCTAACCAATGACATCATAACACACAACACATGTTTTTTACCAGGGACACAAATAAACATGGCAAACGGAACGAAAAAACGTATCGAAGAAATAAAACTAGGAGACACGGTAAAAGTATTCAACGAAGAAACATTCCAACTAGATGAAGGACCCGTTGAACATATCGAAACACCTTATCTAAACACAGTACATGAAGTAATATTAGAAGACGATAGATTTTTAAAAATATCAGCAAATCATCCGATACTCACAAAAGAAAAAGGATGGGCAACAATAGCAGGATTAGATGAACTTAACACAGAAGCAAGTGTGTTAAAAAAAGGATATCATGTATTCTCGTTAACAGAAGAAGGAGAATTTAAAGAAGTACAAATCACAGATATAATACCAATAAAAGGAAGCTATCTAACCTATACTTTTGTAAATATGAAGCATAACACATATCTTGCAAATGATATTATTGTTCATAACTGTTTTATGCCTGGTACTAAAATTAATTTAGCAAATGGCGAAAAAATAAATATCGAAGATCTCAACGTAGGAGACAAAATAAAAGTATACAACCCTGAGAATAAAACTATTGAAGAAGCACCTGTAAGCAGAACTAGAACAAAGATGGTAAACAACGCCTATACAATATATCTTGAAAACGGCAAAAGTTTAACACCCTCTGGAAATCATCCCTTGTTAACAGAAGGAAAAGGATGGACAACGATAGCAGGAATAGATGAGGAAGGAAAATATACTGAAAAACTTGAAACTGGAGATTATGTCTATCATACAACAACTGATGGAGGAATAAAGCCTGTACAGATAACGGAAATAGTTCCAATACAAGGCGAATTTTTGATGTATAATTTGTTAGATATGAAATATAATACATACATCGCAGAAGATACAATAGTACACAATTTATGTTTCATGCCAGGAACACAAGTAAATCTTGCCAATGGAACAAAAAAGAAGATAGAAGACGTACAAATAGGAGATATAGTAAAGGTTTTCAATGAAGAAACTGGAGAAATAGAAGATGCACCAGTAGACAATATACAAAAGAATCTAAACGGAAATACGAAAGTTTATGAATTAACACTAGAGAATGGTAAAATACTTCAACCTACGGGGACACATCCCTTTTACACAAGTGAAAAAGGATGGGCAACCATCGATGGACAAGACGATATGGGAATGAGCTCAGAAATTTTAGAAATTGGAGATCATGTATATCAACTACGTCAAGATGAAAGCTTTGAAGAAATAAAAATAGTAGATATCACACCGGTAGAGGGTGAATATCTAGTATATAATTTTGTAAATATGAAACATGGGACATATGTAACTGAAGATATTGTAGTTCATAACTGTTTTATGCCAGGGACACAAATAAACCTAGCAAACAACACATACAAAAACATAGAAAACATACAAACCGGAGACATAATACAAGTATACCAACAAAACAACCAACAAACAAAATGGAACTACATAAACAAAGAACAAATACAAAACAGCATAACAAACAAAGCATACGAAATCATACTAAACAATGGAGAAAGCCTAACAACAACACCCACACAAAAAACATACGTTCAAAACCAAGGATGGACCACCACAACAGAACTACAAATAGGAGACACCATAAAAAACCAAAACCAATACACAACAATCACAAACATCATACCAATACAAGGAACATTCATAACATACCAATACCTAGACAAACTAAACGGAGAACAACAAATCTTTCTAACAAACGGAGAAACAAAAAACATAGAAGATCTACAAATAGGAGATACAATACTTGGAACCATCCAAAAACAAGAAAAACAACAACAAAAAACACACCCTTATGACTTTTTAGAAAAATATCTAATAGCAATAATACCTAGTTATTATACAAACCAAGAAAAACAAAAATACTTCCAAAAACTAACAACAGAAGACAACCTGATAAACTACACAATAATAGATATTACAACACAAGAAAACAATACAACATACAACATAAACAACGGAGAAATAACAATAAATCAAAATGAACCAATACTAACACAACAAAACAACACAACCAACTGGACAAACATCCAAGAATTAAACATAGGGGACAACATACAAAAAACGGAACAAAACTGGATAACAATAAAAAATATCACAAAAAAACAAACAAACAGAACACACCGATTAGAACTAATACCCAACACAAAAAATACAGTACAGAATAGTTGGAACAATACAATAGAGAATACAAATCAAAATTATTCAGAGAAATACTACTACATAGAAACAGAACAAAAAACAGAAACATACACAGAAAACAACAAGATAGGAACTATAGAAACAGCACCGGTGACAAGCATACAAACAAAAATCCATGATGATGTATATGAAATCATACTACAAGACGGGGGTAAAATACAACCCACAAGCAACCATCCATTCCTAACAGAAGAAAAAGGATGGGCAACCATCAGCGGACAAGATGAAATGGGGATGCAAAGCAACGAACTAGAGATTGGAAATCACATAATAAAAACAACAAAAAACAACAAAATACAAGCCATACAAATCAAAGATATACTACCACTAGAAGGAGACTATTTAACTTATACATTAGTGGATATGAAATATGGTAATTTCATAGCAAACGATATGGTTGTTCATAATTGTTTCATGCCTGGTACGAAAGTAAATCTTGCTGAGGGAGAATATGAAAAGATAGAAGATATACAAGTAGGAGATGAAATCAGAGTATACAATGAAGGCAAAAAAACTATAGAAAAGGATTCTGTATCAACCATAAAAACTTCGTTAGTAAACAATGGATATGAATTATATCTAGAAGACGGGACAGAAATTATATTATCTGAAAACCATCCATTCCTAACCAAAGAAAAAGGATGGGCGACTATTGCAGGTTTAGACAAGATAGGTAATAATACCGCCGGATATAAACTTGGGAAAGGAGATCATGTTTACTCTTTAAAAAATAAAAAGTTGGAAATAACTGAAATAATAGATATTGTCCCAATACAAGGCAGTTATCTAATGTATAATCTTCTGGATACTAAATATAACACTTACTTAGTAGAGGACGTTATCACTCATAATGATTGTTTCATGCCTGGTACGAAAATTAATCTTGCTAATGGCAGTTACAAAAAGATTGAGGACATTGAAATCGGTGAGAAAATAGTAGTATACAATGAAAACCAAAGAACCGTAGAAGATGCATCGGTTAGTAATTTAGGCAGAAATATTGATAATAATATATTTGAAATATATCTAGAAAATGGAGAAATATTAGAAATCACTGGAACTAATCCATTGCTTATACGAGATAAAGGTTGGTCTACTATATCAGGTTTTGATGGTAAAGGAATCGATAATGAATTGCTTGAAATTGGAGATTGTGTTTATCAATATAACTCTAATAAAACTTTTGAAGAAATACAAATTACAAATATAATTCCAATAAACGGAAAATATGTTGTGTATAACCTTCTGGATGATAAATATGGAAATTATCTAACTGAAGACACAATTTTACATAACTCTTTCATATCCGACGCACAATTTGATATTGGAAATGGTACTTCTAAAAGTTTAGACGAATTAAAAAATGAAATAAAAATTAAACCAGATAAATTAGAAGATGCACAAGTAATCAATAAGCAGATAAAAATGCATAATGATGTGTATGAAGTCATATTAGAAAATGGCAAAATTTTAAAGCCTACTTCTAACCACCCATTCCTAACAAAAGAAAAAGGATGGGCAACCATCTCCGGACAAGACGAAATGGGAAAAAACGCAGGAAAACTCAAAATAGGAGATCATCTGCTAGAAAAAACAAAAAACAACACAATCAAAGAAACAAAAATAAAAGACATAATACCACTAAAAGGAAACTACCTAACATACAATCTACTAGACATGAAAATAGGAACATATCTAGCAGAAGACATCATAACACATAATTCATGCTTCCTACCCGGAACAAAAATAAACCTAGCAAATGGTTCTTACAAAAATATTGAAGAAATAGAAATAGGAGAATCAATAAAAGTATTCAAAGAAAACACAGAATATGTTGGATATAACTATATAAATAATAATATACAACAAACTCTAAGAGACGATGTATATGAAATACATCTAGAAAATGGAAAAACACTAATACAAACTAGTACACATAAATTCCAGACAAAAAACAAAAAAATATGTACAATTTCAGGATTAAATGAACAGGGAGATATATTAGAAAAACTAGAAACTGGCGACTACATAAAAAGTTATGATAATGAAATACAGTACCTAAAAATAACAGATATAATTCCTATACAAGGATCCTTTTTAATGTATCAAATTGCAGATGGCATACCTGCAAATACAAAAATATTAACAGAGGGAGGTATTACAAAAAACATAGAGGATTTACACGTTGGAGATATAATCCTAGGTTTGAATATAGAAAAAGAACAAACACCAAGTAATCCTTATGAATTTTATGAAAGACAACTTATTATGTTAATGCCTGCATGGCATTACGAAGATAAAAAACATCCCTTTTACAAAAATATGACACATTATATTGTAGTAGAAAAAACAAAAGAAAGTATTGAAAAAGATGTTTATGAAATAAATAATGATTCTAATATCACAATAATTATAGATCAACCTATATACACCCAAAAAAATAGTAACTGGACTGGTTATGCAGCTATTCAACCAGTAAAAAATAAAAATTACTATTTAAACAAAGATATAAAAACATTACAAGTTGGAGATAAGATAAAAACACAAAATAATACTTGGATAACAATACAAACAATACAAAAGAAAACTGGAAACATTTCAAAATATAATCTAAAATTAATACAAAACAATACAAATAATAGCTTAGATTATAGTTGGAACCAGATTAAAAATGCAAACATAAACGATTATTACTACTGTGAAATAGAGGATCAACTAGTAAAACATCAAGTAGGAAAAATAGAAAATGGAACAGTAAACTCATTAATGGTAAACAAACAAAGAAATGTTCACGAATTGCACCTGGAAAACGGTAAAGTACTAATGCCATCTGGTAATCATCCATTTTATACAAAAGAAAAAGGATGGGCAAATATTGAGGGCGTAGATGAAACTATTAAATGTGACGTATTAAAAATAGGCGATCATGTATATCAACTAAATAAAAACGACACAATCGATGAAATAAAAATAGTTGATATTATACCAACAAAAGGAGAATTTCTAACCTACAACCTTCCTAACATGGTTTATGGTACGTTCCTTGCTCTTGATATTATAACGCATCAAACTTCCACATTGACAACAACAAGTACAACA
>CAZWYI010000014.1:24726-52302 GCA_964638155.1 uncultured Thermoplasmatales archaeon
ACAAGTACAACAACAAGTACAAGTACAACTACAACAAGTACAACAACAAGTACAAGTACAACTACAACAAGTACAACAACAAGTACAACTACTACATGTCTTCCAAGCGCTTCTAACCCAACACCACCAGACAATGCATTTCTAGATAAAACATCCTCTGTAAACCTAGGGGTAGACGTATCAGACTGTGACACAGAAACTGTTGATACAACCTTCTATAATGATGCAGATGATTCAGGTATTGGTACTGACAGTGATACAACACCTTATACTGCTACAACAACTTGGAATAATCTTATCCCTGGAACATATAACTGGTATGTAAAAACAGACGATGGAACAGAAAATATAACCAGTTCTACTTGGAGCTTTACAATAAACCAGCCACCCTACCAAACAGGTGAAGTACCAGCAAACACCACAACCAACATATGCCCAATACCAAGTCTACATGTAAAATGCATAGACAACAATTCAGGTAACACCATGAATGCTACATGGTGGAGTAACAGTAGTGGAAACTGGCAACAATTCGCAAGTAACGAAACAAGCTTTGCAAACAACACCAATATCACACAAACCAATACAAATTTAAGCGAACCAGGTAAAACATATTATTGGAGTGTAAATCTATCAGATGGACACAATGGATGGAACAATGAAACCTATCATTTTACCACTAACTATGAACCAACACAAAGTAGTCCAACCCCTGCTGATGGATCCACAGGGATAACTACTCAACCAACATGCAACATAACAGTAAGTGACACAGACGGTGAAACTTTAGATGTATATTTCTATGAAAACACAACAGAGAATTGGGTTCTACAACAAACAAACAATTCAGTTGATGTAACAACACCAACAAATGTAATATGGAATAAATATTCAAATGCATCTGCTGGAAATACAAAATACTGGTGGAGTGTAAATATAACAGATGGATGCAACTGGACCAATGCAACATATGACTTCACGACACAAGCAGCAAACACGGCACCAACTATAAGCAACTTTGAAACAATAATAGAGGGCGATAATGATTATGATTTAGATAATGACAACGTAAGTATTAACTGGACAGTTACAGACTCGGAAAGCAACGATTTATGGTTATTATTTAACTATTCTGCAGGTGGGACACCAGGTATCCCAACAAATGATAGCTACCAAGGAAAAATAGCAGTAACCAGTGGCGGAAGTCCAGGATATAATGAAAACGACTACAACTTAGTATGGACAGATTCAAGTGGATGGGTTGATACAATAGATAACATAAACATAACATTTAGGGTATACGATGGTTCGTTATACTCAGAATTTTGGAATAGTACGAATAATATCACTGGAATAGATGGAACAAACCCGACAGATCTTAGTATATATGATATAAGTGAAGATACCCAACCAGAATATCTGCATTTTAATGGAACCTCTGGAATATATTATTCAAATGCTGGCACTGGAGATAGAAACTTTACAGTCTATGTTGAAGCAAGTGATGCAACAAGTGGCCTATCTAAAGCAACATTTCCAGCTACAGTATCAACTGGTGGAGACGATACAACCGATGCAGGGGGAGACTATGAATATACTTATCAATACACAGCAACAGGCGATGGAGAAACATTTGACGGTTCTGCAACAGTTACAGTCTATGATATAGCTGGAAATAGTGCTACAGTTAACTTTGATGTACTTCTTGATGATACAAATCCTACTTTTGATTCATTTAGCCTTGATTCTGATACAGATTCAGATGGAGGAGACGATATTAATCCAGATACAGGATGGTACGATGATCTAACAATACAAGGCGATTTTTCAGGCTGTACAGATGCAAAATCTGGTATTGCAAACTATAGCATTCAAACAGGATCAGATGGACTTGGTACACCTGATACAGATGGAACAGATGTAGGTTGCACAGCAGCAGGTGAAGGATTAAATCAAAATATTAACTATAATATTTCAGATAATGTTGGAAATAGAATTTCAGGCGATACAACAGCTGATGTAAATATTGATACAACACCTCCAAGTAGTCCCGATGCAATGACAGCTTATAGTGAAACTGGCGATACTGATGAAGTATACGCAGATATAACAAACAATAAATTCTATTTTTCAAATAGTTTTGATTCATCTGCAACAGTAAATTTTACTGGAAACTTCACAGATTCAAATAAGTGGAAAGCTGATTTTTCAAGCTTTGGTGCAGATGACCCAGCAGTAGACACAAATGAAGACTACACAGGAGAGTATACTATAGATGATTCAGATAGCTCTGGAACAATAACATTTTATGGATATGACCAAGCAGGAAACAATGCAAATGATACAATAACCTGCACAGAAGATGCAACAACCCCATCAATTAGTATTACATCAGAAGAAGAAAATAGCATTTATTTATACAAAGATTATGGGTCGACTCAACAAGGTTACTATGGTAGTGGCATGGCAGGTTTACAATCATATTGGATAAATGGATCGGCAAGTGATGCAACTGGAATTAATACAGTAAAAGATGATACAGATTTTGGAGACGACCCAAGTAATACTGGTACAAACGAAAGCTGGGTTTTTAATTATACAATTGATTCAGCCGACAATGGAGACATAAATATAACCTTTACAGCAACAGATTATGTTGGAAACACAGGTACAACATGGTATCAGTTTTATGAGGATAACGAAAATCCAGTTTCAGGTTTAACAGATATACCTGCTAGCATTTCTGATTTAGACAATATCAATGGCACAGCCACAGATAATGTAAGTGTAGATTGGGTGAAAATATATATAAAAAATACAACAGCTAATCCTGATACATACTGGACAGGTAGTTCTTGGACAGATAGTATAACATGGGTTGGAGCATCTGCAAATGATAGTAACTATGATTCAAATTCAGAAGGATGGAATGTTGATACAACCTCAATTACATGGTCAGATGGAAGTAGCTATGAGGTAAATGCTACAAGTTATGATATAGTAAATAACACAAATTATTCAACAGATAGTTTTACAATCAGCCAAGAATATAATCCACTAGCCTCTTATTATACTGGAATTAAAAACACATATGGTGGAAAACAAACAAACGACTGGAAAACAAACCATACAGATGCAGACGGATCATCTGATGTAAATGATTGTTATTTAAGAGTAGGAGAAGACGGCGGAGATAATTTTACTCTTGCATATAACGTTGATAATAATTCTTATTGGATTAAAGATGGAAATAGTTATGTGATTAGTATAGATAATGTATACAATAATAGCATTACAAATGGATATACGGTTATATGGAATTTTACATTAGATTGGGATTTTCCATTTGATGATAGTGATTTTGATGTAGCAGCTTATACTGATGATGAAGATGGAGACAACAGCGGATACAACTGGACAGAAGGAGGAACTACAACACATGAAAAAGATCTAATAATATATAGTATCACAGAATACACTCTAAACAATAGTGCTTATTCAAATGATGGAGATACAACTCTATCTGAAGGGGAATGGTTCAGAGGAGGAGTGCAGGTAAAATGTTCAGGGGTTGTAACCTATGAAGGAACAACAAATATATATCCACCAACAACAGCAGTAGATGTTCACTTCTGGGCAGATGGATCTGATCAAGGAGAAGATTACGACGATGATACACTTGGCGCAAGTGGACAATTTGAAACTAATTATTATACAACAACAGATGCATCAGGTACAGATGCAGATTATGATTTTAACGTGAGTTTATCTGAATTTACAACAGGTGCATCACAAGGAACAGGCGGGGCAACAACACTAAGAAATGCATCAAGGGATAATGAAGAACCAGATACCACAACATTAATAGATGTTTTAGATGGAAACACCGGACCAAACTCAATATGGGGTACATCTACAGATAGCACAAGCCTTGCTGGAAACTATGGTGGAGAAAGTGCTGCTTGTCAGATTACAATAAAAGATGATGATAACAATAATTATTGGACAGGCTCATCATGGAGTGCATTAACCTGGATCGACTGCAGTGCTAATGATTCTACATGGGATGGAACAAGTGAAGATTGGAATAATGATACAAGTAGTGTAAACTGGGGAGAAGGAGTGAATTATACAATTTCAGCTAAAGCAATAGATCATGTTGGAAATGTTGATTCAACACTTTTAACAGACAGCTTTAGAACAGCTTATCCACCAGTTATTATAACAAATGCTAGTACAGGCGTAGAAGAAACAAATGCTACGCTAAGAGGATATTTAAAAGATGATGGACTAGAAAGTTGTACAGTCGGACTTAGATATGGTACAAGTTCAGGAAGCTACAACGAAAACTATAGCATTGCTGGAACACATAATTCGGGATATGGATTTTCAAATAATAATGATAGTCTTACAAGTGGAGATCTATATTACTTCCAGGCATGGGGAAATAATACAATAGGATTCTCAGCAGGTTCTGAATTAACCTTTTTCACAAAACCACCAGCTGTAACATCATTAACAGAAAGTAGTAGCACAAACACTACTTTAACATATACTTGGACAGAGGCAACAGTAGGAACTGGTGCTACAGCATACACTAGAATCCAATATCAAACTGGTAGTAATCCAACAACCGTTTCTGAAGGAACAAATACTTATAATGGAACCGATGAAACAGATAACACAGGTAGCCTGATGCCTGGTACACACTACTACTTTAGTGCTTTTTCATGGGGAACAGAAGGCGGAATAGGTAATTGGAATGATACCTACGTAACAATGGATGCATGGACAAACCCAGGTGATCCAACTAATGCAGCAGCCAACAACGCATCATCATGGATAAATATTACCTGGACTCATGGAACAAATGGAGAATACACAATGATTAGAAGAAACAGCAGTGGATCACCAAGTTACCCCGCTGATAGAACTAGTGGAGATCAAGTGGTAAATACTACAAATCAGTATATAAATGACACCGGACTTAAAAGTGAAACAACATATTACTATAAACTTTGGACATGGGATACCGATGGAAACAAATGGTGTGATACAAACCTTACAATAAATGGAACTACAACAGCAGTAGTAAATAATCCACCAACACAAACAGGGGAAGCACCAACAAATACTTCTACAAATATATGCCCTATACCTAATCTACATGTAATATGTAACGATACAGATGCAGGAGACAGTTTAACTGCAACCTGGCGTAGTAACAGCTCAAACAGTTGGGTTACATTTGCTACAAATTCAAGTATCAGCCCAGGGACTAATATAACTCAAACCAACACCAATTTCAGCAACCCAGGAACTACATATTACTGGAGTGTCAATCTAACAGATGGTACTGATTGGAACAATCAAACATATAGCTTTACAACAAATTATGAACCAACACAAAGTGGAGAATCACCAACTGACACATTAACAGATATTTGTCCAATACCAAGTTTACATGTAGTCTGTTCAGATAGTGATTCAGATGAAATGACAGCGACATGGTGGAGTAATTCATCAACATCATGGGTACAATTTGCAACAAATAACAGTATCTCTAGCGGAAACAATATAACTCAAACAAATACTAACTTCAGTAGCTCAGGCACCACATATTACTGGAGTGTGAATCTAACAGATGGATGCAACTGGACGAATACAACCTACAGTTTTACTACTAACTATGCTCCAACACAAACAGGAGAAACACCAACAAACACAAGTACAGGACACTGCTCAGTAACAGATTTATACGCAATCTGCAGTGATACAGACAGCGACACCATGACTGCAACATGGAGAAGCAACTCATCAGGAACATGGCAAGATTTTGGGACAAATAGTACCATAAGTACAGGGACAAACATAACACAAAGCAACAATAATTTCACACAAGCAGGAACAAGATATTACTGGAGCCTCAACCTAACAGACGGATGCACCTGGACAAACAACACATACAGTTTTACAACAAACCAAGAACCAACACAAACCGGGGAAGCACCCAGTAACACAGCAACAGGAATATGCATACCTGTAACAACATATATAACACCAAACGACGCAGACGGAGCAACTGGTAGTATGACAATAACATGGAGAAGTAACAGCTCAGGATCATGGAATACCTATGGAACAAGCAGTAACATAGATCCGGGTAGCAACACCAGTATGGCCAATACCAACTTCTCACAGCCTGGAACAAAATACTACTGGAGTGCAAACATAACAGACAGCTGCGGAAACTGGAGTAATCAAACCTATAGTTTTACAACAAACTACGAACCCGCACAAAGTGGAGAAAACCCTGCAGATGGATCAATAGGAGTAAGCGCACAACCAACATGCAACATAACAATAAGTGACACAGATGGAGGAACACTCGATGTCTATTTCTACGAAAACACAACCGGAAGCTTTGTTTTACAACAAACAAACACAAGTGTAGATGTAACAACACCAACCAACGTAGTATGGAACAGCTACACCAATGCATCAGCAGGATCTACTAAATACTGGTGGAGTGTAAACATAACAGATAACTGCGGAAACTGGAGTAATCAAACCTATAGCTTTACAACACAACAGACAAATCAATCACCTTCACAAAGTAATGAAGGACCAATAAATGCATCAACAAATATTGATGTATGTCCAGCAACAATAACACTCAACGTAACATGCACAGATCCAGAAGCAGATACAATGACTGCGACATGGAAAAGTAACAGTAGTGGCACATGGCAAACATTTGCAACAAATAATAGTATTTCTAACAACACAAATATAATACAAACAAATACAAACTTCTCAAACTACAGTACAACATACTACTGGAGTGTAAACCTCACAGATGGAAACGATAACTGGGATAACAAAACATATCATTTTACAACACAAAATATATCTACAAGTGTAGACACAATCACACCATACGAACACACCTCAAGTCCCTTACAAATCAATGCCACAGGTGACACATGTCTAGATAATGTAACTCTCTGGTACAGATACAGTCCTGATAATTCAACCTGGTGGAATAGTAGTTTTACTTATAGAAAAAAAATTACTCTAGATAAGGATAAAGTATTTACTACCCTTACTAATTTTCCGATTCTTGTAAGTATAACTGATTCAGATCTAGCAAGTAAAGCACAATCTGATGGAGATGATATAGTATTTACAAATATTACCGGCTCAAAACTAAACCATGAAATAGAAAAATATACCAGTGGAACAGGAGAACTAGTCGCATGGGTAAATATTCCTAGTTTAAGCAGCTCAACTGATACTGAAATCTATATGTATTACGGGAATAGCACTTGTGATGGCCAGGAAAATATTGCTGGTACATGGAATAGCAATTATTTACTTGTACAACATATGGATCAAAGCTCTGGAAATATTATTGATTCTACTTCCAATAATAATGATCTAACAAAATCAGGGTCACCAACTTATCAATCAACTGGGAAAGTAGGATATTCCATTGAATTCGATGGAAGCTCAGATTATTTTTCAGAATCAATAGATTTTAGTTCATATACCGCTGGTACTTTAGAAGCATGGGTCAAACCAGATAATCCAACATCTGAAGATTATGTCTTAGACTATTATGTAAATACAAATAACAGAGTTAGTTTACATATGTCTCAAAATGATTTAATTTTATATCTTAAATCAGGAGGAAATGAAGAGATAAATATACAACCTGAGCAAAGTGTCACATCTGATATTTGGTATTATCATGTTGGAACACTTGGATCAGGTGGTGCTGAACTCTTTTCTAATGGTAGCTCTATTGGTACTGATTCTACAACTGATTGTTTTGATGATTTAGGAAGTGGTGAAGTCTTCATAGGACAACTTGGTTCAGATAGTGCTTATTGGGATGGAGATATTGATGAAGTAAGAATTAGTAAAATAAAACGTAATGACAGTTGGATTAACACTACATATAATACAATTCATGATAATAGCAACTTTATAACTACAAGTACTGAAGAAAAATGGATGGTTGCATGTGGCACAAATCCTGATACAAGTACTCCGTGGAGTTGGAGTTTTGATTTTGATAATCATAACGGTAGCGGATATTATGAATTCTATAGCATAGGAGATAAAGATGGAAGCTCCACAGAAACTGCACCAAACACAGCTGATGCAATCTGTTACTATCTTAATGATACCGTTCCATATGTTGAAAATGTAACTATTACCAGCCCATATAATTTCACACTTGATGATCTAACAGGTAGCGGGGATTACATAGACAACCAATCAGATGCTGAAAGCGGTTCAAGCTATGAATGGTATGAAAGCGAGGACAATTCAACATGGACAGCTTTGGGAGTTAACTCTACTACTTTAGATTCAAATTACACAAATGAAGATTATTACTATAAATTTGAATATACTCCAAAAAACAGTAAAGGCACAGGAACACCAGTTAATTCAAGTGTCTTACAAATAACATCTTTAAACGAAAACGCTGGGACATATAGCGATATATATAATGAAGATGGAAATCTAACAATTGCAAATGGCGGAGTATTAACTATTTCTGGATCTACTGATTTTTCTGGAAATATTACAGTAGAAACAGGTGGAGAATTAAACTTAGTTAATCAAGACCATGAATTTGGAAGTTTAACAATAAATAATAATGCTAATTTTACATCAACTAGTGGAACTTTAACAATTATAAGTGAAAAATCAAACAATTATGCGTTAGACATTGATGGAAACTTTACTCATAACTCAGGAATTATAAGAGTTAATACCAGTACTACTTCAAATATAGATATAAACAGTCAAAATGGAAATCTATATAATTTATATATAAACAGTGGAAGTGCTTATATTACAAGTAATGCAGTATCAACAATCGATAATAAAATAACAGTTCAAACTGGTACTTTTGTAATAACGTCTGATCTTACAACTAGCGAAATGCAAGTTGATTCAGGGGCTAATTTTAACATTAATAGTACTTCAACATTTACAATGAGTAGTACTTTAACATTAAACGGTGCGTTTAATCTATATGATGGAGAAGCCATAAATATCAACTTAAGTAGCACCTTATTCAATCTAACAAATGCTCAAGATATATCTCTACACAATACTCCCAATAAACCGAGTAATCCTTCAGGTTATGGAAATGTTAGTGAATATGTAAATATTAGTAGTCTTGGGGGTGGTGCTACTGTTGATATCAATATATCATACTCAGATAGTAACCTTGGAGATATCTTAGAAAATACTCTTACCATTTGGGAATATAACTGGTCAACAGGGATTTGGTCAGAGGCATCAACCACAGGTGTTAATACTACAACTAACTGGGTGTGGGCAAATAGTGTTACAACATTTAGCCCATTTGCACCACTTGGAAGTGAAAACTTTGCACCAACTGTTACAAATCCAGATCCAAGTAATGGAGCATCTGGTATATCTATCAATAAAGACACAGTTTCAGCTCTAATTAATGATTCAGATGGAGACACAATGGATTGGACAATTGAAGTAAGTAATACAGGTGATACTAATAGTAGTAACAATGTAGGAAATGGAACAATTGAATGTAATCTAACAACACCACTTTCAAATAGTGTCACATATACCTGGTATGTAAATGTTACAGATGGTTATCACTGGACAAATGAAACATTCACATTTACGACAGTTGCTGCAAACAAAGGAGTTATAAGTAAAGGACAAAACGCATATTCACTTGAATTAAATCCAACAGGTGAGACTATATATGGCTATATAAATGGAAATACTGTTAGTACCCCAACTGATACAAACTGGCATTATGTAGTAATGACCTATGACGGCAGTCAAATCAAATTATATGTTGATGGAGCCTTACAGGATAATACAAGCTACAGTGGAAGTATAAACACAAATAATGATAACTTAGTTTTAGGTGAAGCATTTACTGGAACTCTTGATGAACTACGTGTGAGTAATACAGATAGAAGTGCTGCATGGATAAATACAAGTTTTTATAATACAAACAGTCCAACAACTTTTGCAACATTTGGCACGCAAATTGGAATTCTTTCGACTTGGAGTTATAGAAAACAAGTATGGATTAATTCATCCATGGTTGATTCAACACTTACAAACTTTCCGGTTCTTGTAAGTTCCACAGATACAGATCTAAAAAATAATGCCCACTCTACAGGAAATGATATAATTTTTATGGATACCACAACTGATTGGACAAGCAGTGGAATAACAAGTAGATATGCCCATGAAATAGAAAAATGGGATAGCAGTAATGGTGAAATAGTAGCTTGGATTAATGTTGATAGTATAAGCAGTACATCTAACACAACATTTTATATCTACTATGGAAACTCAATTTGCACAGCTAATAGAGAAAATGCATCAGGAGTGTGGGATAGTAATTATGTTGGCGTTTGGCATTTAAATGACACACCATCTAATGGTGGAACACATTATGATTCTACATCAAACAATCATCATTTGACATTCCATGATACTGATGGAGATTCAAACACAAATCTAAATGGAATTATCGATGGCGCTGATGAACTAAATGGTGACTCAGATTATATGGATAAAAGCTATAATTCTGATTTTGACTTAGGTTCTTTTACCTTAGAAAGCTGGGTTTCTTCAGATGATAAAACATCCAGTCATATGATAATTAACAAACAAATTGATGATTACGCTGATAGAAACTTTGCATTATTTTCAAATAGTACAACAGGAAACCCAGTGATTAGCTTTAGAAACTCAGGTGGCGGAAATGAAACCGTAACTGGTACATCTGATTTAATATCATCTGGCTGGCATTATGTTGCAGCTACAAATGATGGCTCAAATCTCAAATTATATATAAATGGCAGTTCTGAAGGCTCAGATTCAGTTGCTTCAAATCCCTTAACTCAAAGTGCTCCTATAATGATAGGCAGAGAAAATTCAAGTTCTAATCCAAACTATTGGGATGGAAAAATAGATGAATTAAGAATATCAAAAATTTCTAGAAATGACAATTGGATAAATACAACCTATAATACTATAGCATATCCTTCAAGTTTTATCTCATTTGGAAGTCAAGAAATACCAAATGTAGCACCAACTCAAAGCAGTCCAAGCCCATCAAATGGAGCAACCGGTCAAAGCCTTAATCCAACTCTTTCAATCCAAGTTAATGATACAAACATAGATTCAATGAATGTAACATTTAGAACAAATGCGTCTGGTGTATGGACTACCATTGGATATAACGATTCTGTTCATAATGGTACTTACTCTCAAACACCTTCAAACATGAACAGTTATAACACAAAATATTACTGGAGTGTAAATCTCACAGATTATACACTTTGGTCAAATCAAACGTACAGCTTAACTACAAACTCATTACCACAAATAACAGGCGAAAGTCCAACAAATGGATCAAGTGGAGTAAGCACTCAACCATTATGTAATGTAACAGTTTCAGATTCAGATGGAGGAACACTCGATGTATATTTCTATGAAAACTCAAGTGGATGGTCATTACAACAAACAAACACAAGTGTAGATGTAACAACACCAACCAACGTAGTATGGGATAATTACTCGAATGCATCAGCAGGATCTACTAAATACTGGTGGAGTGTAAATGTATCAGATGGAATAAGTTGGATTAATGAAACATATCACTTTACAACATCTGCTTCACCATATATCTATGGATTTTATCAAGATGACTACAAATTTATATCAGACTTTATACCAGATGCAACAAGCAAAGAAAAAGAATACACTCATATTTTAGAAATAACTGATCAAACAGATATAGTAGAAAATAAAATACTTTTAAAAATAACTGAAGAACTAAAGGAAACAACCTACCTGGATAGAATATATCTAAGATTAGATAAAGAAGAGATTATAGAAATTGATGATATTAAAAATATAGAATTATTTTCAAAAGAAAAATGTAAAAATCTTCTAAATAACTCAGATGATAAATATCTAATTTTAGAAAAAGGAGATGAAAACTATCTAGAATTTATTTTACCTGATAAAAATTACGAAAAAATAGAATTTGTCTCTGAAGGATATTATATAAAACACGAAAATAAAGAATTAAATTTCAAAAACCAAGACTATTTTTTAAACCCATTTTTGAAGGTGAAAAAATTACAAGCATTAAATTAAAAGCTAAATTTAAGGAAGTGAAAAAATGCCTTTAGTTAGAAAAACAAGACCGAACGGAAATAATATGGTAGTTGCAATACCAAGCCAGATTGCACAGGCTTTTGATATAACTAAGGGCGATTTAATAGAAGTAATATCCCTTAAAAATGGTGAAATTAAAATAAAAAAATTGGAGAAAAAAAATGAAAATGAAAAGTAAAACCCTAGAATCAGGAGGGAGTATAGTCTTTGAAATACCAAAAGAAATAACAAAAATTCACAACTTTTCAATAGGTGAAAATGTACAGATAATACCACTAAAAGACGGGGAAATAAAAATTAAAAAAATAGTATCATAAAAATAAACTAAAAATAAAAAATTTGAAAAATATGACTAAACAAAGGAATATTATAAAAAAGGGTAACATATTATAAAAATAAAACGGAGGGAGATTGAGAATTCTTAACAAAAAAAACATATCAATATTTTTTTGTTTTATATTCTTTATATCTATTTTATCTTCTAGTTCATATAATGCATCTTACATACAAATACAAACAAGCATCGAATCAGATATAATTAATAACAACTCAACAAAAATAAAAGTAAACTTAAACCAAACAGGGGATGAAGCAGCATATAATATAGAAATTGAACCAATAGTTTCTGATGAATTTAATGCTAATAAAACAATTAGAAAAGATATACTAAACCCCGGTGAATCATTAAATGAAATAATTAATTTATCTAAAAATAAACCTATTTATACTGGTGAATATCCATTTGCTGTTTTAATAAAATATCAAGATGCAAATGGATATCCTTTTTCAACAGTTTCATATCATAGTATTAAATATAAAGAAGAGACTACATCCGATATTTTTGGTGAGATTGAAGAATATTCTCTAAATGAAGATGAAACTGGTTCTATTTCAATAAATGTAAGAAATTACGATGTAAAAAATCATAATATAAAAATTACTCTATATCTTCCAAGAGAAATAAAATCAGAAAAAAAACAAAAGATTTTACCTGTAGAAGGATTTGAAGAAAAAATTGTAAATTTCGAAGTAGAATCATTTGGGGCACTAAAAGGAAGTAAATATCCAATATTTGCCTCCTTAGAATATGAAGATGAAAGATATCACTACAACTATTTTGCAAAAGGGACTATAGAAATAATTGACAAAAAAGATGGGGGAAAATCTATATTTTCAAATAGATTATTTTTATTAGTACCAATACTTGTATTACTAATTTTGATATATGCTTACTATAAATATAAGGATGGGAGTAAAAATTGAAGAGTTCTGTTGTAATTCCAACTTTGAATGAAGAAGAAAATTTACCATCACTGTTGAATGAAATTACAAAAATTGAACAAATTGATGAAATTATAGTTGTAGATGGATATTCAGAAGATAAAACTTCAGAGATTGCGAAAAAATACAATTGTAAAATTCTTTATGATAATAAAGGAAAAGGTTCTGCACTAAGAAAAGGCTTAAAAAAGGCAGAAGGAGACATTGTTATATGTATAGACGCAGATAACTCAATGCTTACAAAAGAAATACCTCTTCTAATCGCAGGAATAGATACAGGTTATGATATATGCATGGGATCAAGATTTATTCAGGGTGGAGGGACAGAGGATATGTCTTTTACAAGAAAACTTGGAAACAAGTTCTTTGTAAAAATGGTAAACTTTCTTTGGAAAAAAAACTACTCAGATCTGTGCTATGGGTATAGATCATTTAAAAAATCAAGTATTGATAAACTTGATTTAAAAGAAGATGGTTTTGGTATAGAAACTGAAATTTCAATAAAAGCTGCAAAGAAAAAATTAAAAGTTCTTGAGGTCCCAAGTTATGAAAATGCAAGAAGATTTGGAGATGGGAAACTTAGAACAGTATCTGATGGATGGAAAATATTTAAAACAATAATTTCAGAGGCTTTTGAAAGGTGAAATTTTGGGTCTTTTTAAACTTATACAAAAAATAATAAAATCAAATTTTACAAAGCTAAACTTTCCCTATAAAATAATTTTTGCAATAACATACAAATGTAACTCAAAATGCAAAACTTGTAATATATGGAAAAAAAGTTCCAAAAATGAATTAGAAACAGAAGAAATAAAACAGTTCTTTAAAAAAAATAAATTCTCATGGATTAACTTAACCGGTGGAGAAGTATTTCTTAGAAAAGATCTACTGGAAATAGTAAAATCAATGGAAGACATATATCTATTAAATATAACTACTAACGGAATTTTAACGCAAAAAATAATTGAAGAATCAAAAAAAATCAATGACATTGTACCAAAATTTATTCTAACAGTTAGTATTGATGGGCCAAAAAAAATTCATAACTATATTAGAGGTAACAAATGCTGGGATAAAGCAGTTGAGACTTTTAAAAAAGCAAGACAAAATAAAATTAAATGTTTCATTGGATATACAATTTCACCTCATAATGTAGATCATATAATAAAAACTGTAGAGGAAATAAAAAGAGCAATACCAAACTTTTCCATAAAAGATATGCATTTTAATTTTTACCATGAATCAGAACTTTATTATAATAACATTACACAAACAAAGGTTGATAGCGATTATTTAAAAAAACTTGAAGAAAAAATTGATTATTTAATTAGAAGTAAAAAAGGATTTGGGATAATCCCTCATATCGAACGGAAATATCTAAGATTATATAAAAGATATTTGGTAGAAAGAAAAACTCCATTACCGTGCACTGCATTATCCTCATCTTGTTTTTTGGATCCTACAGGTGACGTTTATCCATGTACTTTTCTAAATATAAAGCTGGGAAATATCAGAAAAGAAGATTACAATATTAAAAAGATTTTAACAAACGAAAAAATTAAAGAAATTAAGAAAGAGATCAGTGAAAATAACTGTCCAGGATGTTGGACTCCTTGTGAGTCATATCAATCTATTTTAGGTAATTTGATAAAATGAAAAAAGGAAAAAATAGAAAATTAATAGTGATAGGACTTGACGGTGCAGATTGGAAGATAATAAATAAACTTATTTCTGAAAAAAAATTACCTAATTTCAAAAAATTAATAGACAAAGGATCCTTTGGAAATTTAAAATCTACACTTCCTACCTCATCTCCTCCTGCATGGACTTCTTTTATTACAGGGAAAAACCCTGGAAAACATGGAATTTTTGATTTTCTAAAATTTGATAAAAAAAGTAATGAAATTTCAGTAACTACTTCTACTGATAGAAATGCTAAAGGGATGTGGAGTTATCTAAATAATAAAAAATCAATTGTAATAAATATTCCTTTAACTTATCCACCAGAAAAAATAAATGGATTTATGATTTCAGGTATGCCAAACCCTGAAGATAACTCTCGATATTGTTATCCCAAGAATATTTATTATGAGTTAAAAAAAGGATTTAGTGATAACATTAAAATTCAGCCAAATATTCATTATCCTAAAAATTCAGGTAAGCGTTTTGTAGAAGATCAAAAAAGATGTTGGGAAAATAATGAAAAAATATTTTGGTACTTTAAAAATAAAAAAGAATGGGATCTTTTAATAAGTGTATTTCATGTTTTTGACGAATTATGCCATGAATTATGGAAATATATTGATAAAGAAAAATCTGGCTTTTCAAAAAATAATCTTGGAGATAATATTTTTGAAATGTACATAAAAGCAGATAGATTTCTAGGTGAACTAATAAAAAATATTGATAAAAATACTACACTTTTTGTTTTATCAGATCATGGTTTTGGACCAGTATATAAAACTATTTATCTTAACAACTGGTTAATTGAAAAAGGATATTTAAGATTAAAAAACAATTTTTTTACAAAAATCCGTAAGAGATTACATGATTGTGGATTTAATAGCTATAACCTTCTAAGTTTTATCAGAAAAATAGGAATAAATCCTCTAAATAAAGCCTACAAGGTAGTTTTCAGATCTGACTTCAAATCACCTATGGAATTTATTTCAGAAAAAATATTCCTTTCTACAAATGATATTGACTGGGAAAAAAGTATTGCTTTTTCTATGGGGGAATTTGGACAAATTTACATTAAAAAAGAAAATGTTGAAGATTACGAAAAATTCTTAAAAAAACTTACTAAGGAATTAAAAAATTTGAAAGATACTCAAACTGGTAAAAAAATATTTGATAATGTTTTTACAAAAAAAGAATTGTATAAAGGAAAATGCATTGATGATGCTCCAGATGTTATTTTTTATGACAAGCCAATGCATTATCTTCCAGTAAAAAAATTTGAATTTGGAAGTAATAAACTTACTACAACTCAAGCCCTGGGTAGAAGTGGAGGACATAAACTCTATGGAGTTTTTCTATCTTATGGAAAAGACATTAAATCTAATTTTAAAAAAGATCTAAAAATTATAGATATAGCTCCTACCATTCTATATTTATTAAATGAAAAAATACCTGAGTCCATGGATGGAAAAGTAGCCACAGATATCATTTCTGAAAAATTTGTAAATAAAAATAATATTAATTATATAAAAGAAAATTCAGAGCGAAAAAGAAAAGACTTTATCGATGAAAAAGATAAAAAAATAATTAGGGAGAGGTTAGAGAAACTTGGTTATATGTAGGTTAAAAAATAAATTTAAATGTTTAATTCAGGAAATTAAAAAGAATCCTAAAAAGATTACTAAAAATCCTTATTTTTATCTTATATGTATTCTTATTTTTGCATTATTTTTAAGATTATATTTATTTGTCGGAATGGGATTCTATGATGATCCAACTTATCTAAATACCGCATACAAAATTTATAGTGGCGTTGAACACATTCCAAATAAAAACTTCTGGGAACTCAGAGCAGGTGTATATTATCCAATCGCTTTTTTCTGGGAAATATTTGGTATAAGTGAGATTTCTTCATCTATATTCTTTATCTTGTGTAGCCTAGGAAGTATTGCTGTTACATACTTTATAGCTAAAGAGTTTTTTTCAAAAAAAATTGCTTTATTTTCAGCTTTTTTACTTTCAATTTTTCCAATTAATATTATGTACTCTTCTCAGATAGGACCTGACATTCCATTTCAATTTTTATCTGGTCTTGCAATACTTTTCTTTATCTATCATGAAAAAAATAGAAAATATTCAAATATTTTTGCAATACTATCTGGTGTGTTTATCGGTATAGCTTATACTGTGAAATCAATTGTAATACTTTTAATACCCCTATTTATAATCTATTTCTTGATACAAAATTTAAGAAAAAAAAATCTTAAAAAAATATTTAATGTTAAAAATGGATTTTATTATTTTCTAATACCATTAATATTTTTGATAATTTATTTAGTATATATTCAATTGGTTCATTTTTCAATTATACTGTCAATAGCTTCTATAATACTAATTGTACTATATGAAATAATTATTTTAAAAGAGAAAAATATTAAGAATATATTTAGAAAAAAACATGTCAGATATTTTTTGATACTTTTAGGATTTTTAATAATATTTTCTATTCATCTTTATCATTTTTATGAGGTTTCAGGCGAATGGTATTTCATAGAAAATAGTAGAAGTTCTGTTCTAATTCATGGTGGAAACGAGAATGATAACTATTACTGGTACCCCGTTGAAATGTTTGCTTTAGAATCAGATTTAATTAAAGATTTTATCAGTATACAATCCGCTCCTGATGTTAAAGGCGGATATTTTGAAGGAATCCATGACCCTCCTATGTTTGGATTTTTGTACTATTTTGTAGTAGCTGGATCAATTTATTTTATTTTTAAAAGAAAAACAGATAAAATCTTTTTAATACTTTGGTGGCTAGGGTTTTTCTTCTTTTTTGAGTTTTTTATACAATTTTACTGTACACAATGTGTTGATTACTGTGTATATCCTAGAGTACCACGTTTTTTAACAGCATTTTCAATTCCTGCAGTTATTCTTGCCGGGGGCCTTTTATATTTTAATCCTAAAAAAATAAAAAAATTTTCAATAAAGAAAAAAATTACATATATCATTAAGATAATTTGTATAATATTTCTTATCTCTACCTCTTTACTTTATGCATATCAGGGCTCAACTTTTCTTAGGAATGGTATGGGTGATATAAGAGAAGCAGCAGAATTCCTTCAAACTCAACCTGCTAAAGATATATATGTAACAACTGGTTTATTTAACCATAAAGCTCAGTTTTTCTTTAAATATAACAAGAATTACACAGAGCGTATAAAATACTTTAACTGCGATGAAATCAATTGTAATAACCCGTTCTATGACTCAGGTGAATATATTTCAGATGCATATGTTATTCTAGAATCAACACCATACTGGATAAACCAGATAGAAAATGAAGGGTATCTTCCATATTTTTGTAAAAATCCTCCAGATGAATGGATTTTGATAAAAGAAATTGATATCCCAAATTATGGTATTTTCAAAAAATATAATCCTAGGATATATTATGCACCACTTGAAACAAATTAAAAATAATTTGAAAATAATTTTACAGAAATACTTTAAATTAATCTATAATTTTTCAAAAAAATCAATAATCAAAACAAAAAAATTTTGCTTGAAAAATAAAGTTTTATTATTAATCCTTTTACTCTCTTGCTTTCTAATTTTCTCAGGGCTAACAAATAGAGCTCTTTGGCGAGATGAGGCAGGTACAGCAATAATTGGGGAAAATGTCTTAAAATATGGAGTTCCAACAGTTTTTGATGGAAAAAACTTAGTTGTCACGGGATATAATGATTTCAACAAAGATTATATTTCCACTAAACCACCTCTTCAATATTATCTTATAGCAGGTTCATTTCTGATATTTGGAACAAACACCTTTGCCGCAAGACTTCCTTTTGCAATAATGGGAGTTTTAACTGTTTTTATTACCTATTTTGTTGCACTAAAATTAACTTCTAATAGAAAAATCGCTCTTACTTCAGCATTTCTCCTTGCAATTTCTGTTTTTTTTATAATGCATTCAAGAAATGCAAGGTATTATTCCATGTCTGCATTTTTCTCTGTTTTATCAACCTATTTTTATCTAAATTTCATAAAAGAAAAAAAAGATAAATTTAAACTAATTATTTCATGCAGTCTTTTATTTTATACCTTACCCCCTGTTTTTCTTGCTTTAATGATTAGCTTTTCAATACATTATTTACTAACCTTAAAGAAAAATATATTCAAAAAAGAAAATTTAAAAGATATATCCATAATTCTAATTTTAGTTTTTTTAATTACTTTCCCCTATTTTCTTTATTCTTATGTTCTAAGTCCTCCAATAAAAGCTGAATCTTTTTTAGAGATTGGATCAAAGAATGAAGAAATTCTTAATAATATTGACTTATATTTTACAACTTTATTTCAAATAATTCCTAAAATATTATTTATTTTAATCCCCTTTTTACTAATAGATAATATCATAGAAAGCATTAGAAAAAAAAAGAACCTTTTATCTATAAATAAAGAACTAACTTTGATCCTATTATTTGTTTTTCTTAATTTGATAATATTTAGTTTAATAGATTTTAATTTTGGAGCGCAGTCAAGATTTATGGTTGCTACAGTTCCTTTTCTATTTATTTTTTGTTCAATTGCGCTTTTTAAAATCTCACAGAAAAAAATATCAAAAGTAATCATTCTAGTTTTTATCTTATTTTTTAGTCTACCCACTTCACAATTTTTCTTTGAAGAATTAGAAGATAATTGGAATAGCAATTATGGAGAAATAAAAGATTTTGATCAACTAAATAATCCTTATTATTATAGAATCGCACAAGATCTTATCGTTACATCTAAAACATCTCACTATATAAACGCAATTATAAAAGAATATAAAGAACCCTATAAAGATGGAACATATGAAATTATTAACTATCTTAATAAAAATGGGAATTCAAATGACACTGTTTACTGTACATATTATCCTCTTGTAAGAAGCTTGATGTTCTCAACAGATATGCAGATATTTCCTTTCTCTATAATAAAAACCATTTATAAAGAAAAATTTCCAGATAAAAAACCAGATTTTATTATATCTGGAATCCTATGTAACAATGGTAACGTAGATGAAGAATGGTGTGACTATGCTAAAAATAATTGTAAAAGAGTAAATATAACCATACATAGACAATTTAGATCTTGGGATGCAAATAGACCTGCTTGGGGAGTTGACAGCTATTACTTTGAAACTAAATTAATAAATGCTATAATTTATGAATGTACTAAATAATGTTAAGGGGGGAAAAAGATAAAGTTAGAACAAAATAGAAATAAAATACTACTTATAAATCCAAAAGTCAAATGGATTAGTTCCCCAGCATATGATAGAATTTGGCCTCCTCTTTCTCTTGCGTACTCAGCTTCAATTTTAGAAAAAAATGGCTTTAAAGTTGAAATATTAGATGCAAATGCTCAGAATGTAGCATCAAATAAAATAATTGAAAAATGCGAAAATTTTGATAAAATCTTTATCACCACCTCACCAATCGACAAGTGGCAATGCCCTGAGCCTGAAATAAAATCGGTTTTTGATTTAATAAAAAAAATTAGCAAAACAAATCCAAGTTTACACATAACAGGTGCTCATGGCACAATAAAACCGGAAAAAGTTCTTAAAATGACAAATGCAAAAACAGTAATAATTGGAGAACCTGAGTTTGCAATACTAGATATATGTAATGGAAAAAAATATGATGAAATTAATGGAATATCATATAAAAAAGAAGGGAAAATAATCAAAAACCCAAAACAAAAAAGTTTAGATATAAATAAGCTACCTTTACCCTCTCTTAATCTTTTACCAATGAAAAAATATTATTATGAAATTTTAGGAGATAATTTCACCTTATTCGAAGGATCAAGAGGATGTCCATTTTCTTGTTCTTTTTGTTTTAAATCAATGTATGATAATAGTTACAGAATTAAAAGGTCAGATAAATTAATCTCTGAAGTTAAATATGCAATAGAAAAATTTAATATAAAAAATGGATATTTTATTGATCTAGAATTTTGTATCAATAGGGATCTAGTTGAAAAGCTATGTAATTTCTTAATTAGAAAAAATTATGATTTCAATTGGACTTGTCAAACAAGATTTGATACAATTGATTATGATCTTTTAATAAAAATGAAAAAGGCAGGATGTAAAATTATTCATTTTGGTGTTGAATCAGGTTCACAAAGAATACTTGATAAAACAAAAAAACAAATCACTATTAATCATATTAAGAAAAAAATGCAATTATTAAAAAAATTAAATATTAAAACTGTATGCTTTTTCATGTTTGGTATTCCAACAGAAACAGATGAGGAAATGAAAAAGACAATAGATTTTGCAAAAAAACTAAACCCTACTTATGCATCTTTTCATGTTGCAGTATCATACGAAAAAACAGATTTATTTAAAGAAACTGAAAAGAACTGTAAAAAAGTAGGGGTTTTTTTGGTAAAATGTATGGATGATGAAAAATTTAAAAAACTGAAAAGAAAAGCATATATATCATTTTATATAAGACCAAGTTATATTTTTAATAGGCTTTTACAAGGCGATTTTAGGCTAATAATTAAACAAATGAAATTATTTTTTAAATATATAAATGTAGGAAAAAAGTGATTATATGGAGTTTTCTTTAGTATTACCAATCTATAACGAAGCAAGGTGCTTGGAAAAAAATGTTATTAAAATCATGAAATATTTGAATGAATTTAAAAATTCGTATGAAATAATAATTGCAGAAGATGGGAGCAAAGATAAATCATATGAAATTGCAAGAAAATTAAGTAATAAATACGATAATATAAAAACAATTCATTTTGAAGACAAATTGGGAAGAGGCAGGGCTTTGAAAAATGCATTTTCCCATGCACGCGGGAAACATTTTGGATATATGGATATTGATTTAGCAACAGAGATTAAACACCTAAAAGAATTAATTGAGTATTCTAAAAAATATGATATAGTAACAGGTTCTAGATACCTAAAAAATAGCAAAACAAATAGATCAGTTAAAAGAAGATTTTTTAGTTGGGCTTATAATCTTATAGCAAGAGTAATGTTTAAATCAAAAATATATGATCATCAATGTGGTTTTAAGGCTTTCAAAAGAGAGAAAGTATTGGAATTAAATAAAATTTCAGAACATAATCACTGGTTTTGGGATACAGAAATATTAATACTTGCACAAAAAAAAGGATACAAAGTAAAAGAATTTCCAGTTACATGGATAGAAAACAGAAAAACAAAAGTTAATGCTCGTAAAGACAGTATTAAAATGTTTTTTAGTTTAATGAAATTAAGAGTAAAAACGTGATTTAATGATGATACTTGGTATATGGGATGGCCATGACGCTGGTGCGGCAATTATAGAAAAAAACAAGATACTAGTTGCCATAAATGAAGAAAGGATAACTCGTAAAAAATTAGATGTAGGTTTTCCATATCAATCAATAAAAAGTTGCCTAAAATATTTGAGTCTGAAACCAAGTGATATAGATCACATAGCAATATCTACAAGTGATTTTTCAAAAACTCTTACCCGAGTTTTTACTTCAATGAAAGATAAATATTATCTAATTAGAAGAAGGAAAATATATCCAAGTTCTGCAACATGGCAAAAAAATCTAAAATACAGACTTACAGAGATTGGTTCAAGCTATCCTACTAAAAAGATAAGCAAATACATAATAAAAAAAAGACTAAAAAATATGGGTTTTAGAAAATTTGATATAAAAATTATAGATCACCATATGGCACATGCTGCAAATGCAGCTTTTTGCTCTAATTTTAATAAATCATTAACAATAACAATAGACGGAGTTGGAGACAGTCTTTCAGGTAGCATAAATATTTTTGAAAACGATGAACTAAAAAGAATATCAGAAATTTCATGCAAACATTCACTTGGCATATTTTTTGAACACGTGACAAATTTACTTGGAATGAGAGAACTTGAGGATGAAGGAAAAGTAATGGCTCTTTCAGATTTTGCCTATGAAATTCCTGATAAAAAAAATCCTATGCTTGATTTTTTCAAAGTAAATAATTTAAATCTAAAAACCAAATATTCCTCAACTAGGATGTGGAAAGAACTTAGAAAAATCCTTTGGCATACCCCACCAGAACAATTTGCTTGGATGGCTCAAAAAACACTTGAAAAAAAGCTATTAGAACTCTTTTCAAATGCAGTAAAAGAAACTGGAATTAAAGATGTGGCATGGACTGGAGGGGTTGCCTCTAATATAAAAGCAAATATGAAGATAAGACACCTACCTGAGATAGAAAAATGGTTTGTATTCCCACATATGGGTGACGGTGGACTTGCACTTGGTGCGGCACAAATTTATAACTTTGAAGAAAATGGTATTTGCAATTACAAATTCGACAATGTTTACTTTGGACCAAAATATTCAGAAGAAACTATTGAAAACGCTTTAAATAAAAATAAATTTAAATATTCTTATGAAAAAGATATAGAAAAACATGTTGCAGAATTGATTAATCAAAATGAAATTGTTTTTCTTTTTAATGGTAGAATGGAATTTGGTCCTAGAGCCCTAGGTAATAGAAGCATTCTTGCCTCAAGATCATCGCTTGATTCAAAAAATGATCTTAACCTAAAAATAAAAAAAAGAGTTTGGTATCAACCATTTTGTCCTTCTATCTTAAAAGAAGATGCAGAGAAAATTTTTTCTGATTATGATTATCCAGAGCGTTTTATGACAATGGGATTTATGGTAAAAAAAGAATACAGAAAAGATATGGCTGCTGTTACAAATGCAGACGGATCTGCTAGACCACAAATGGTGTCAAATGAAAATTCTGAATTTAAAAAAATATTAAATGAAATAAAAAAGAAAACTGGTATTGGTGCAGTATTAAATACTAGTTTTAATATCCACGGTTTTCCAATTGTAAATACACCAGATGAAGCAATAGAAGTAATGAGAAAGACTGAGAATAAGTATATGGCAATTGGTAAATATTTTGTAGAGTTATAAACTTAAATATTTAAAAAACATCTTAAATTAAAAAAGGTATTATTAAAATGTTTTTTGGAGGTATCAGCAGGAAAAAAGGAGCAATTGAAAATAAAATAATTTCACTTATACCTATATTAATATTGATAGTTTCTGTTTATACCTTAGTATATACAATAGAAATTTTTTTTGAAAAAAATGATGTTATAGATACACTCATCTGGATTATACCAATATTTTTCTTAATTATATTTTCCTTAATGACATTTTCATTTTTTTATAGTATTAAAGATTTTAAAAAAATTTTTCAAAAAATAGATAAAAAAACATGGATTGTGATTTTAATAATTTTTATAGTAGGACTTTCTCTTAGAACATTTTATGCTCCACATACTCATAGACTGTATTTTGATGAAGATATCTATTTAAATATTGGGCAAAATATTGCAAGAGAAGGGAAAAACTATCTTTGTAATTTTGGCTCTCAGACTGAATGTTTTGATTATATTTATAATAAACAACCCAGCGGTTATTCTTTCTTTATTAGCATTTTCTATTTTTTATTTGGTACAAGCGAAACAATGGCTCATTACATAAATGCAATTGTAAGTAGTCTTACAACTATATTGGTATTTCTTTTAGCTTATCTTTTATTTAAAAGTGAAAAAGTAGGTATTTTTGCATCATTAATATTTATATTTATTCCAGTAGCAATACGTTGGGCTCCAACCACATCTACAGGAACAATTTTTATTTTTTTTATGGCATTAACGGTTCTAGGTTTTCTTTGTTATTTTAAAACTTATAAGAATAATATACTTTTGTTTTCATTTGCAGCCCTTGCTTATACAATTCAATTTAGACCAGAAGGACTATTATTAGTTCCTATTATTTTGTTACTTTTTTTGATACACAATAAAGAAATATTTAGCAAAATAAAAAGTAAAGAGTTTATGATAATTATAACTGTTTTTTCTCTATTAATTATTCCTCATATGATTCATCTTAACACTGTAAAAGATGAAAAATGGGGAACAGAAGGAGAAAAAATGTCAACTGAATATTTTGAAAAAAATTTCAAAGATAATGCATTGTTTTTCTTTGAAAATACACGTTTTCCAATCACATTTACTTTTTTTGCAATAATAGGTTTGGCTTTTAGAAATTTCTGGAAAAAAAAGATATTTTTAATTTTATGGTTTTTAACATTTTTTGGTATATATTTATTATTTTATGCTGGAAGTTTTAACTTTGGTGTAGATGTGAGATATTCATTACCAATATACGTTCAGATATCTATTTTAGGAGGTTGCGGGGTTTTTCTGTTATATAAATTATTAAAAAAAATAATCAAAAAGGAAGCTATTGCAATAATTATATCAGGATTGTTAATAGTTTTATCTTTTGTTCCTTTTATTGGTTTTTCTGGATCGGTAGGAATAGAAGCATGGCATGCAAGATTATCACATGATTTTTTGGTAGAGAAAATGGAAGAAATGGAAGATGATTCCTGGATATTTACTCTTGTCCCAAGTATTGTTTTAATAAATGGAAAAAATGGACTGCAAGGATATTATGCACAAGATTCTGAAATTATAAAAGAAATATTTGAAAAAACTGATAATGTTTATTTATATTCAGGCTATTGGTGCAACTCTGACCCTTGGAAATCAAGCATTTGTAAATATTTTCATGAAAATATTAATTTGACATTAATTGATACTACAACCGATACACATAAAAGACAAACTATGACTTTTACACTCTATAAGATCTCAAAAAATTAGATATCTACAATAATGCAAAACTCCTTAAGGAAATAAAAATATGAAGAAAATAATCCCTTTAATAATTGGCTTTTTTATACTATCTGTCCTCATATTCTATGTTGGAATAGAAAACATTATAGATGTAATTTTAAAGATAAATGTATTGTTTTTTGCAATTGCTGCAGGGATATTTCTTATAATTGAATTTTTTGCAACATTAAAACTAAAATTAATTTCAAAACTAAGTTTTTCTAAAATATTTTTATCTCATCTTGGAGGCATGTTTTTAAGTCAAATAACTCCTGGGAAAACAGGCTATCTATATACAGCGTATTCTATTGCAAAAAAAGAGAAAAAAAGCATTAGTCGAACCATAGGCTCTGTGGCATATATACAAGGGATTATGATGCTTACAAAAATCTTTGTTATAACACTTGCTTTGATTTATTTCTTATACTACTTTAAAATACCCTGGTTTTTTTTCATATCTCTTATAACTATATTTACGATTTTAATCATGATATTTGTCCTGTTATATTCTAAGAAACTTACCAAAATACTTTTTAGGATTCCCTTTTTAAAAAAATTTGAATTATATTTATCTTTAATTCAAGATTCTGTAAAAGAAATAACTATTAAAAAAACAATTACTATGATTTTTTTAGATATAATGGGTTGGTTCTTTTATGGATTGCAATTTTATTTTTTGTTTACTGCACTTAATTTAAATATTTCATTTATAACATGTCTGATGCTCCATCCTATAATATCAGCAATCACCTTTATTCCAATTTCTCCTTCTGCACTTGGTATTGCTGAATCAATAAATGAAGTTTTGTTTAAATTAATAGGACTTTCAGCCGGGGTAGGTATCTCATTTTTGTTGATATTTAGATTAAATATTATTATAATAGACTCAATTGGATTAATAGATTTGAAAACAATAAAAGTCGGCGATATATTTAAAAAACTGAAAAAAGAAAGAAACTCCAATATAAAGATAAAACAATAAATGAATGTTTAAAAATAAGTTTCATAATGTTATATTAGACCGAAATTATAGATTAAAACTTCTATTTCATCCTCTGCAACAACTACATCCTCAGAATCATAAGCAACCACCCTAAAAGTACAAGGACCCAAGGTCTTCTCATCAAAAAACCAACTAGAATTTTCTGGACTAGTAGAATATTTTAAAACATCATCAACAAAAAAACTAACATTAGAAACACTATCAATATTATCAATATCCACTTCAATAGAAATCTCACCTAAAATCAAAGAAAGATTATTCAAAAATGGAAGATCAAACAAATAATTATCACAAAGATAAATACCACCAAGAGGCCTAGAAATATTCAAAGAAACAACCTCTGAATCCTCTACTATATCTATAGTAACCACAAAAACATGACTACCATCATTAGAAACAATAGAAACATTACAAACATATAATCCAATAGAAAGACCAGTAGTATTAACAGATATATTTATACTATCAGTTTCATCAGAACAATTACCCACACTTGTATCTAAATCCAACCAAGTTTTATCAGAAGAAATACTATACTCAAGTAAACCAGAGCCAACATTCTGAACAGTAAAACTACTAGAAACCGAGGAATTAACTAAAACGTCACCAAAATCAAAA
>CAZWYI010000015.1:0-52154 GCA_964638155.1 uncultured Thermoplasmatales archaeon
TTATGTAAAAAATCTATGGGTTTTATATATTAGAACCCGAAATCTTTATTCCCCTTATTCTCTTAAATAAAATACTCAAATCATATTAAAAAAGTTTATGTAAGGCTAGTAAATTTAAAATTGTAAAATATGTCTGAAATCGAGACACTAAATTTATCTGCATTAATCATTTTTCTTGGTTGTATCTTAGTATATTCTATAAAACTTAAAATTGGTATGAAAAAACCAGAGACAGCTAAAAGAGGTCTTTTAAATATTTTCTATGGTCTCTGGGTAAATAGAATGATTAACAAAGAAGAAACAATAGTAGCAGTTCAAACAATGAGAAACTTAATTATGTCTACTACTTTTATTTCATCATCATTATTAGTTCTATTAGGCTTATTGATTAGAGTACCTGGAAATGGGCTAGGTGAACTAATAAATCTATCTGCTACATCCAACGAAATTATAGCACAATACAAACTTTTGTTACTTTTATCAGCTAGTATTTTCTCTCTAATTATGTTTCTTTTATCTCTTCGACAAATGGTTAGATTCAGTGTCTTAATAGGAATACCAATACAAGATATTGAAACACACGGAACAAAACATGTAGAAAACAACGGAGATAAAGATAAGAAATGTCAGATTATTGATGGAAAAGCACTAAGAACTGATGTTTTTCTAAAAGCGATGAATAGATTTACATATGGTATGAGAGGTATTTTTTATGCCATAGCAATAATTTTATGGTTCGTAAACGTGGTTGTCTTTGTTGTTGCGACTATAATCCTTACTACTTTACTAATAAAATATCAAGATATCAAAACGCCATGTATTGAAGAAACCCCGATATAATTTAATCTAAAATTTTAATCTTACAATTGCTGTCTTTACATACTTTATCTTCAACTGAATCAGATAAAAGTTTATCTACTCCAGATTTATCTGAGGGATGAATTATGATATGTGAGGGATTGAATTTTTTAACTGCTTTTAAAATAATTTTGGATGCTTTGCCTTTTTTAACTATTTTCTCGGCTGGAACATTAAGTTTTCTACTTATCTCAAGTATTTTATCTGAATATCCTTAAGATCTAATTTCTTGATCTCTTTCAAATTGACCTTTTAATTTATCCATATCTCTTCTACCTAAATAGCTTTTAATTGTACCACTAGATTTTTTTGTTTCAGATATACTTAAGACTATAACTTTTTCAGGGTCTTTATCAGAAATGAGCTTCTCTATTTTATCTACACTTTCTTTATCATAAGGGCTGCGGTAACATGCAACTAATATTTTTTTATTTTTATTTTCATTCATTTTTTCACCATAAACCAATAATTTTCCACCAACCAAGGCCTATAGTCATAAATATTGCAATACCAATTAAATTGAGAGTAAGACCAGGTTTTAAAAAATCTTTTGTTCTTAAAAGATCAGTATCATAAACCATAGCAGATCCAGGAGTTCCGATTATAAACATAAACGCAAAAGCAGAAGGAAGAGCTACTACGAACATAGCTAGTTTCGGATTTAAGTTAAGAGCAGATGCTGTAAAAATTGTTAGAGTGATAGGAAGAATTGTACCTGTGGCAGCACTATTGCTCATTACTTCAGATAAAAAGATAGTTAGAGTTACAACGACAAAAATCACTAGATAAGGGTGAGATGTAAATAGATAGATAATGTTACTAGCGATAAAATTCGCTGCATTTGTCTCTTGAGATAATGCAAAAGCAAGCGTTATAGCTCCGGCATAAAGAAAGATTATACCTCATGGTATTTTACTTTCTACATCTTCCCATGTTAAGGTTTTTGTTACACCTAAAAGACCTGCAATAAATACAGCTACTGTCGCCATTCCTACAATTGTTCCAAATGTAGCCCATTAAACAAAAGCAAGAACTAAAAAGAAAAGAACCTATGTGAAATATAATTCTGTTATATATCTAATATATCTTTATTTTCATTTCCATAAGATTCGTTGGTATTTTGTGATTTCTCAATTGATGGTAACTCCCCAAGGTTATCTGAATCTTGTTTGTTACCATCGGTTCTTATAAATTTTTCTCCTTCAAAGTTAACTGTGTGTATTTTAGCCCCTTTTTCCCAAACTCTTTTACCACTAACCTTATCTTTAAGCATACAGGTATACCAATTGTCATCATTTTCATCTATACTTTTTACTATTTCTTTTCTTGGATAGATATTAGGATTTTTTATACCTTCAACTGTGTTGATAAATGCCTTAACATTTCTAATGTGTTTATCTTTTTTATCTATATGACTAACCCAATATTCTGCCAATTTTTCATCTCCTCTTATTTTTTTTAATTTGTTTTTCTATTGCCTCACATGATTTATTTATCGAATCCATAAATCCCCATCCTTCTTCTGAAGCAATAAACATACCACGAGGAGAAGAAAGACGCATTTTACAATATATAATATGTTTTCCCTGACTCTGTTCGGTATGTCTTTTCAATCGAACGTAAATATGAGCATTATCTAGGTAATCTAAATATTTTTTAAAATTTGAAAATATAATCTCTTTTGGCCTTTGTTTATTAAACCCGTTTATACTATCAAGTTTTCCAGAAAATTGTATCACTATTGGCTGTCTGATAACTGATGTTGCTAATGGTTCAAGTAGATCTTTTTTTGTAATAATACCTTCTATATTTTTATCCTTTCCGATAATCATACCTCTATAATTATTTTCACACATAGTATTAACAATATCTCTTAATTTTGATTCAGGATCCATTATCTTTACTCTTTCTGACATAATTCCCTGTACTGGCAGATCCATGTATTCTTTTTTATCTGCCATATATGCGCCATATTTTGATGTATCTTGATATTGCCCCGATCCCCCCTGACGGTGTTCAGGATGTATAAACTTAGAAAGTGTATCATCTATTGTTATCATACCTGATAGTTCATTGTTTTTAAAAACAGGCAATCTAGAAATATCTTCTTCTTTGAACATTTTTATTGCTTTTGATACAGGTTCTTCTGATGTAATTTTAATCACTGGTTTTGAAATATATTTCTTGATGGGTTCTTCACCGAATTCTTTTTCTACAGCTTTTTTAAGTAAATCTCTAGCAGTTACCACACCTATTATCTTATCTTTTTCAAAAACAGGTAAAATATATGAATCACTTTCAAGCATTAAACCTGCTGTGTTTTCAATAGTTTCTTCTTCATTCAAACTTGCTACGTTTTTTAAAAATCTTGTTGGTTTTGTATTCGGAGAAATTTTTGCCCTTGAAATATCTCTCTTAGATAGTACTCCTCTATATTTACCATCACTTAATACTATAATTCCATCGGAATCACCCATATTTGATATAGCCTGTGATATTTTCTCATCTTCTTCTATTTTAGGATAATCCTTTTCTATTATTTCCTTAATTGATTCCATACATTTTTCCTCCAAATAAGATTTATTTTATACTTTATATCCTGCTTTTTTCCAAGCAAGCATTCCACCTAATAAATTTGATACATTTGGATAATTGTTCTTTTTTAGAAAACTTGATGCTATACTTGTTTTAAAACCGCTTTCACAATACACAATAATATGTTTATCTCTAGGTATTTTTTCTAAATTGTTTCTTAGTTCTCCAACATAAATATTATTTGAGTTTTTAATGTGCCCGTGATTTTCCCTAACCGAAATAGATCTAACATCTAAAATATAAAGAGATTCGTTATCAAGATTTTTATGAAGTTTGTTTGGGGTCCATGTATCTACCTTTTCTATTTCTTCATTTGAGTTAACCCAAGTGGAAAAACCTTTTTTTAGATAACCATTAATATTATCATAACCAAGTCTTATTAATTTTTTTACAGAGTCCTCAAGTTTATCATTGGAATCATCAATTAATATAATTGGATGGTTGTAATTTAGAAAGTAACCTGAAAACATAGGTATACCATTTATCCAAATATTTAAGGTATTTGGAATGTGAGCACCAGAAAAACATGTTGGAGAGCGTATATCTAAAATCTGAGCGTTTTTTGATACTGATCTTTTAATTTCTTCAATATTCAATCTATCAAGATGAGGCAGGTTTTTTAAAATAGGTGGCCCATCTTTATTGTATTCTTCCATTTTTTTAAAGTATGGTGGAATATAATGATGCTCTTTAGTTTTATATTCTATAAATCCTTCTTTTGGCATAATTAAAGATTTGTTTGTCTTTAGTTCATATCCAATTGTAGTGTATTCATGGTCACTTATTTCACCACCACATACAGATCCTTGGCCATGTGCAGGACAGATAATTACTCCTTCTCCAAGGGGCAGAATTTTTTTATGCAAAGAATTATAAAGTTTTTCTGAGAGATTTTTTCTTTCTTTTTCTCCATATAAATCTGTTCTACCGGTATCACCTGCAAATAGAGTATCTCCTGTGAAGATCATAAATACATCATCTGAGATTTTTTTATCTTTTACTGTTATAGATATGCTTTCATCTGTATGGCCTGGTGTTTCTAGGATTTGAAGCTCTAATAGACCAAGTTTAAATGTATCATTTTCTTTAACATTTTTACCATATTTGAAGTTAATTTTTGATCCATGATATATATCTGCCTCAGTTATATTTTGTAGTTCTTTTGATCCAATTACATAGTCTTCATTTCGATGGGTTTCAAAAATATATTTTATTTTAACATCGTTTTCTTTTTCGATTTCAATATATTTATCGATATCTCTTCTTGGATCTATAACTGCGGCTATTCCACCAGATCCAATTATATATGAATTATGTGCAAGACCTTCAGATACAATCTTTTTCAATAACATCTTTTATTATCACCAGAACTATTAAAGAAAGATAATTAGAAGTGTGATTTTATTCAACAACTTCTTTTAATCTTGGTTTTTCTCCTACTACAGTAGGGTTTTCTGGATAGGATGTCCATTCTGTATAGGATCCCTCATATATTTTCACTCTAGGATAGCCTAAATAAAATTTGAATAATAAAAATTCATTTGTAGCTTCTCTTCCAGTTCCACAGGAACATATTACCAACTTATCTCTGGTTGCACCAACTTCATTTACTATCTTTTTGATTTCATCATCAGATTTTAATAATCTAGGATTATCATTATCCATTAATTTTTTCCAAGGAAGATTTACTGCTCCTGGGATATGTCCAGGTAAAATCCAAGGTCCTTGCCCTTCATAAACATTTTTTGGTCTTGCATCTAATAAAATTGTGTCTTCTCTATCTTTTAAATCTTTTACTTCATCCATATTTACATAGTAATCTCCTTGAACATCTATGTTAAAAATTGATTCATCTATTTTTGGAAATTCCTTTGTAATTTCTTTTTTTTCTTTTTTCCATTTTTCAAGTCCTCCATCAAGGACATATACTTTGTTGTGGCCATATCTGGCAAGAGTATAAGCTACCATTGTTTGCTCTAGGCCATCTCCCCATCCTCTAAACTCTCCTTTTGCAGTGTATACTACTACTGGTTCATCATTTTTTAAACCAATTCTATTAAATAGTTTATTAATTACTTCATCTGGTACATATGCCCCTGGTCGTCCTTCAAAGGGTATTCTTAAAAGCTTTTGATTAAAATAGACAGACCCAGGTATATGTTGTGTTATATAATCATGAATATCAGGTTGAGTATCAATTATTTTTAAATTTGGTTTACTTAAATTTTTTTCCAACCAATCTGTTGATACCCATTTTATTTTGCTTTCTTTTTTATCTGGATATGGATAGTTTTTCATTTTATTTTTCACCTTTTTCTTATTTTATGCTATTAACACTTTGTGAAATGTATTTAATATTGACTTAATTTCAGATTAAAGTTATATCAAAAACAATTCTAAAGAAAATATTAAAGAATGTTTATTATCGAATGTTGCAAAGAGTAACAATCATATATGTTTTTTTAAGTTATTTTTAAACTATCTTTTAGTAATTATTATATAGTAAATTTTGCTTAAAAAAATTAATGGAAACATCTTTTAAAATAGCCGAAATTCTAGATATACCAATAAAAATTCATTTTAGTTTTATTGTGATTCTTGCTTTGTTTGTATGGGTTTTTTCTTTTGAAAGTTTTCAAATATTTGACATTACTATTGGTTATGGAACAATAAATACGTCAATTGTTTTTAAGGCAATTCTTGGACTTTTACTTTCCATTTTACTTTTTGTTTGTGTTTTATTACATGAATTAGGACACTCGTATGTAACCCAAAAAAGTGGTTTTAAAATAAATGGTATAACTCTCTTTATATTTGGCGGAGCCTCTCAAATGAAAGAAACACCAAGAGAACCAAACACAGAAATTAAAATTGCCTCTGCTGGACCTGGTGTCAGTTTTTTATTGGGATGTGTTTTTTATTTTAACTGGTTTTTTAAAACAGAATATTTTTTCAGAGATATTTTTAATCAGCTTTGGAACCCTAGCTTTTTATAATGTTGTCTTAGGTTTGTTCAATCTTGTACCAGCTTATCCAACTGATGGAGGTAGGCTTGTTAGAGCAACTTTAGCAAAATATATGAATTACGGAAAAGCAACTTCTTGGGCTGCAAATATTGGAAAAGGAATTGCTATTGCTATGGCAATATTTGGAATAATTATTTTAAATATATGGCTAGTAATAATTTCTGTTTTTTTATTTTTTGGTGCTAATCAAGAACAGAAAATGGTAAAGATTTCTCTAGCACTAGAAGATAAAAAAGTTGAAGATATAATGGATAAAAACGTGAAATCTATATCTCCAAACACCAACATTAAAGATTTATTAGGTATATTAAGAGAAGACAAGAGCTTAATTTATCCTGTAGTTGATAATAACAAATTAATAGGAATTGTTACCATAAACGATGTTCAAAAAATTGATAAAGAAAACATTGAAAACATATTTGTTAAAGATATTATGAGAAAAGATTTTTCAAAGATCTCTCCAGAACAAAAAGCTATATCTGCATTCAAAACACTTTCAAAAGATAAATACAATAAATTGTTTGTAGAAAAAGATTCTAAAATTCTAGGTGTAATAACTCAAAATGATATTATTCATACCTTAAAAATGAGTGGAATATAGTTTAATATTAATATCTTATCAAAAGCTTTATAAGATATGACTATACTTAAAAATAGTGGAAAGGGGGAAAATAAGATAACTAAATCCATTGGTAACCTTGATAAAAAATCTACAGAAAACAATAAAAGTGATCTCTTATTTAAAAAAAATCAATTACTTACAATATTTAATAGTATCAATGAAATAATATATGTAACTGATATTGATTCTTATGAGGTATTATTTGTAAATAAGTATTTTAAAGATTTATTGGGAGAAAATCCTGTTGGAAAGAAATGTTATGAAATTTTTCAAGATTTAAAACATCCATGTGAATTATGTACCAATAAAAAAATTATGAAAAATTCTGATGAACCCTATCGTTGGGAGTATCATAATCCAATATTAGATAGAGATTTTGTTATAACAGATAAACTCATAAAATGGCCTGATGGTAGAAATGTAAGATTTGAATTAGCTATAGATATTACTAAATACAAAAAAGTTCAAAAGAACTTGAAAGAACAAGAAGAAAGATATAGACTTGCTCAAAAAGCAGCAGAAATAGGGAGTTGGGAATACAATATAAATACAGGAGAGGTCACCTGGTCAGAACAAATTGAATCGATATTCGGTTTGAATAAAGGACAATTTAAGGGTACTTACAAAGATTTTATGAATCATGTCCATCCAGATGATCGAACATTGATTCAAAGAGAAGTTGATAGATGTATTAAAAAAGGTAAAGATTATGATATTGAACACAGAATTATATGGCCTGATGGATCAGTTCACTGGCTAAGAGAGATGGGGGACATTTTTAAAGATAAAAATAACAAACCCTATAGAATGCTTGGAGTAGTTCAAGACATTACTGATCGCAAGAAGTCAGAGAAGCAGATAAAAAATTTAACGAAAAAATATATGTTTCAAGCAAAAAAATTAGCAGAAACAAATAAAGAACTTGAGGCTTTTAGTTATTCTGTTTCTCATGATCTTAGAGCACCTTTAAGAAGCATAAACGGTTTTAGTCAGGCCTTACTTGAGGACTATGACGATCTTCTTGATTCTGAAGGAAAAGATTATCTTTTAAGAATAAAGAAATCGGCCAATAGAATGGCAGAGTTAATTGAAGGTTTATTGAAACTTTCTAGACTTATGAGAGCTGAAATGAATTTACAAACAGTAAACATCGGAGAAATAGCAGAAGATGTTTTCAATGAGTTTGAGAAAAACAATCCAAATAATAATGTTAAATTTGTAATAAAAGATAAAGATAAGATGTATATAAAAGGAGATTCTAATCTTCTTAGGGTTTTACTAGAAAATCTGATTGGTAATGCTTGGAAGTTTACCAAAAAAGAATCAAAACCAAAAATAATAGTTGGTTGCAAAAAAAACAATATGTCAAGAAATATTTTTTACGTTAAAGATAATGGAGAAGGTTTTAACATGGATTATTCAGATAAATTATTTGTTCCGTTCCAAAGACTGCATAAAGAAAAAGATTTTTCTGGTACTGGTATAGGTCTTAGTATAGTTCAAAGAGTTATTAAAAGACATGATGGAAAGATATGGGCAGAAGGAAAAAAAGGTATGGGTGCTACATTTTATTTTACAATAGGTGAATAATAATATGACTGAAAAAATAGATGTTTTGTTGATAGAAGATTCAGAAGATGATGAAATTTTAATAAAAAGAGAACTAAAAAAAGGAAATTTTACACCAAATCTTAAAAGAGTTGAAACAAAAGAAGAAATGGAAAAAAAACTGAAAGATAAAAAATGGAATGTAATTATTTCCGACTATGTTTTACCTGAATTCAGTGGACTCGAAGCGTTAAAAACAGTGAAAAAATCAAAGAAAAAGTTACCATTTATCATTGTGTCAGGAAAGATTGGAGAAGATACAGCTGTAGATGCTATGAAGGCAGGCGCTCATGACTATATAATGAAAAACAATCTTCAGAGACTAGTTCCTGCTATCCGAAGAGAATTAAAAGATTTTGAAGTTAGAAAAGAAAGAAAAAAGGTAAAAAAAGATTTAAAAGAATCTTATGAAGAACTTGAGAAGACAAACAAAAAATTAAAAAAAGAAATTGATGAACGAAAGAAACTTGAAAGAGAAGCAATAGAAGCAAAGAAACATCTGCAAAATGTTTTCAATAGTGTCTCAGAGATAATGATATCCCTTGATGCTAATAATAGAGTAAGTTTCTGGAATGAAAAAGCAGAGGATGTTACAGGCTATAATAGAGATGATGTGTTTAATAGAACTATTACAAAGTTACCCCTCTTTGAAAATACTCAAAATGTTTCAGATATAATAAAAACCATTAAAAAAACAAAAAATCCTGGTCATGAGGATTTAGTAATAGTTACAAAAGATAAAGCAAAGAAAATTCTAAGGTTGAGACCCTCTGAAATTAAATCCAAAGATAAAAAACACTCTGGTATTTTATTTGTAGGTGAGGATATAACTAAAGATATAGAAGTACATGGAAAATTAGTCGAAGGAAATAGTTATTTAATACCAAATAGTAAAAATGATTCAGCAGTTGATTTATTTAATGATTTATTAAATTCTAAATATAGTGGTCTTTTTATCACTCGTTCTAATCCAGAAATCGTCAGAACAATAATTTCAAAAAATGCTGAAAGCTTACTATTAAGTAAAGAAAAATTAGGTGACTTAAAAAATGTTTCAAATCTCGAAGACCTTTTGAAAAATATTAAAGATTTTACAAGAAAAAATAATGATGCAGTAATATTACTTGACGGAATACATTATCTTATTACTCGTTTTTCTTTTGAAAAATTCCTTGACACATTATATCAAATTAATGAGGAAATGATTAAAAATAGATCTATACTTTTTGTGCGATTTGATCCCTCATTAGTTGACAAAAACAAGATGGCGATAATCAAAAACGAACTTCAGATACTCCCCAGTCAAAAAGTAGAAGGAATAATAATTGAGGATAATTTGTATGATATGTTGAAATATATATACCAACAGAATGAAAAAAATGCTTTAGTTCCCTATAAAAAAATCATGGGTAAATTCAATATAGCATATTCTACTGCAGCAAAAAGGCTTGAAGAACTTGAAAACAAAGGTTTGATATTTACTAAAAAACAAGGAAAACTAAGAACAGTCTTTGTATCAGATAAAGGTAAAACCTTACTTCACAAAAGAGAAACTGCATAATGTTTAAGACATTTTTAATATTTTCTTAATTTATTTTTTAGTTAAATATATATGAGGTTCTTTAATTTTGATTTATATTCACAAATATGGTTTGAAAATATGCAAAAAAGAACTGTTTTACTTGTTGAAGATAATCACGACGATATAGAACTTGCAAAAAGAGCATTTAAAAAAAGCAAATATTCAGATAAAATTAATTTAGAAATTGCAACAGATGGCGTTGAAGCCTTAAACTACATTTTCAATGATGGAAGAACCCCTCATCTAATACTATTGGATTTGAATCTTCCGAAAATAAACGGTTTTCAAGTTTTAAGAAAAATAAAAAATGATAACAAATTAAAATTTATTCCACTAGTTATTCTAACTTCTTCAAGAGAAAATGGAGATATGATTAAATCCTATAATCTTGGTGCCAATGGTTATATACAAAAACCTATAGATTTCATTGAATTCACAGAAGTGATCAGAAAACTTGGTGAATATTGGATTGAGATAAATCAACACCCTAAAAATTTGACTTAAAAAAATAATTAACATTTATTATAGTTTTTTTTGAGTAAGTATTTAATAACACCTATTTCTTAAAACAATTACGAGTGAAATAATGAATTCGAATGACGAAGATAAAGACCAACGTAAAGATCCTTTCGATATCAATGACAAAAATAAAGAATTTGAAAGAATGATTCATGACATTGAAAAAATGATGAGAGAATCACTTAGAGATATTGCTAACTCTAAGATGAGGCCTGGTAATTCTTATGTCCATGGTTTCAATATTAATATTTCTCCAGATGGAAAGGCAGAGGTCCGTGAATTTGGTAATTATCCAAGAAGAAAACCAAGAAGAAAAAAGCAACCTAAAGAAAAAGAAGCGCCAATAGATATATTGGAAAATAAAAAAGACATATCAGTAACAATTCAATTACCAGGTGTTACTAAAGAAGATATTAATTTGAATGTTACAGACAATAATCGTGAAATAAAAGTAGACATTCCAAGGCATAAATACCATAAAAAGGTAGCTTTACCAGGTAAAGTTAAACCTAAAACTACTAAAGCTACTTACAAAAATGGAGTTTTAGATGTAACAATTGAGAAAAAACATAAGAAAAAGAAAGGCAATAATTATAGCGTAGACATTGAATAATTCTTTCGATTTATCAATTAATATAACCTTTAATTATTTTTAATTTGTTTTTTAGTCACCATTTAATAAACAAAAATTTTTGTCTTTATATGATAATATGAAAAAAGTTGGAATTAATGGTTTAGGACGAATTGGTAGATTAGTTTTAAGGCATTTCATGGAAAATGATGTTGAAGGTATCGATATTGTAGCGGCAAACGATCTAACATCAGTTGAAGACCTAGCGTATCTATTAAAATATGATTCAGTGTTTGGTAAACCTTCTTTTGATGTAACTTACGGAAAAGATTTTTTAAAAGTTGGTCCCAAAAAAATAAAAATCTTCAACCAAAAAGATCCGCAGGATATTCCATGGGAAACTGAGGACGTAGATATTGTCCTTGAATGCACTGGCCTATTTAGGAGAAAAAAAGATTCAGAAAAACATATAAAAGCCGGTGCCAAAAAAGTTATAATCAGTGCTCCCTCAAAAAGTGCTGATCTAACAGTTGTTCTTGGTGTAAATGAAGATAAATACGATCCTAAAAAACATAACATAATTTCTAATGCCTCTTGTACCACAAACTCTCTTGCTCCCGCTGTAAAAGTATTAGAGGAGGAATTTGGAATAAAACATTTACTTGTAACTACAGTACATGCATATACCTCAAGCCAGACGTTAGTTGATAAATCAATGAAAAAAAGAAGACGAGGACGTGCTGCTGCTGTCTCACTTATACCTACAACTACTGGGGCAGCAAAAGCAACAGCATTAGTATTACCAAAATTAAAAGATAAAATGGATGCAATGGCAATAAGAGCTCCTGTTCCTGATGGTGCAATAACAGATATTGTAGCTGAATTAAAAACAGATGCAACAATTGAAAAAGTAAATAATGCTTTTAAGAAAGCATCAGAAGGAAAATTAAAAGCTATCTTAGATTACAGTGAAGAGGATCTTGTTTCACAAGATATTATCGGAAATACTCACTCTGGCATAGTTGATGCTAAATCCACTAGAGTTGTAGATAAAAATTTAGCTAAAGTTCTTGTCTGGTATGATAATGAAGCAGGATATGCTAAAAAATTGTTAGAACTAACTGAATATATTTCTAAAAAATAAGAGTTGATAAAAATGACAAAATATAAATATTTAACTTGTAAACGTACAGTCACTGTTAAAAGACATGATAAAATACCAAGTTGTTGTAGAAAATCGATGACAAAAGTTCCAAAAGAGATTTGCTTACAACCATCACAGCCTGAGCATGCACGACCTATGGAAGATGAAGAACCATTCGATAATGGAAGAGGTAACATAAAATAATCAATTTTTAATATTTTTTAAATGAGGAATAAAATTGAATAACAAATACCTTACGCCAGATGCAATTTTGTTTGATATGGATGGCGTACTTGTAGATAGTCTTCATTCATGGTGGAAGAGTTTAAATGAAGCTTTAAAAAACTATGGAGAAGGAGAGATAACACGGAAAGAATTTATTGAAAAATACTGGGGCAATGAACTTCAAGAGAATTTAAAAACATTAGGAGTAAACAAAAAAGTCGGAGTCTTTTGTAATAATATATATAAAAATTATCTAGATGAAATAAAACTATTTAGAGGTACCAAAAAAACCCTTAAAAAACTAGATCCCTATCCAAAAGCAATTATTACTAACACACCTAGAGAATGCGCAATACAAATACTAAAAAAATTTAAAATTAAAAAATTCTTCAAAGTTATTATAACTAGCGATCAAATAGAGAATGGTAAACCAGCACCAGATATGATATATAAAGCATGTGAAAAATTAAGAGTCAAACCTAAAAAAGTTATTTTGATTGGAGATACAAAAAATGATATTAAAGCTGCAGATGCTGCAGGCTGTAAGACTATTGGAATAAATGTAGAAGGCGACTATAAGATTAATAAAATTACTGAATTAACAAAGATATTAAAGATAAATTAGCAATCTGTTTTTAAACTATTTTCAAGCTATATTTAAGTTATGATTTTATATTTATCTAATATTTTTTATCTAATTAGAGGTGAAAATCAATTATGGCTAAAAAAGAAAGCATAAAGGATAAACTAAATATAAAACCAAAAAAGAAAGAAAAAAGGGAAATTACAGAAAGGACACCTTATGATGTTTGGGAAAACATGGATCGAATGTTTGACAGATTTAGAACAAATCTTGATGATCTTTTCTTATCAACATATGGTAGTCCAACAGAACTTAGTGAATACAGGGCACCCTCTACAGATATAGCAGATCACGGAGATAGATATGAAGTAAATGCAGAAATTCCTGGAGTTCCTAAAGAAGATATAAATATAGAAGTAACTCCAAATAACATTGAAATTTCAGCGGAGCACAAAGAAAGTGAAGAGGAAAAAAAGAAAAACTGGTTGAGGCGAGAAAGAAGGAGTACTAGTTTTTATAGAAATTTTGATCTTCCTGAAGAAATAAATTCTGATGAAGTTGAAGCAGAATTCAATGATGGAATATTAAGTATTATGCTTCCAAAAGTCGAACCTAAACCTAAGAAAAAATCAAGAACTGTTGATATTAAATAATTATTTTTTTGATTTTTTTATATAAAATATTAATAGGTGAAATAATGCCTTATAAAAAAATAGAAGAATTACCCAAACAGGTTAGATACAACCTACCAAAAGGAGCCCAGACAATTTTTATGAAGGCTTTTAATTCTGCTTGGAATCAATATAAAAATCCTAAAAAAAGGCGTGGATCTGAATCTAGAGAAGAAGTGGCAAATAAAGTTGCTTGGTCTGCAGTTAAAAAACAATATGATAAGGATCCAATTTCAGACGATTGGAAGAAAAAAGAGAGGGTTGTAGCATGAATGACGATCAAGAAATAGAAGAAGAATATTCATATGATAAACAAAAATTAGCTAATTTTGTCGCTAGAATAGCCTCAGAAATAAGAAAAGGCACTTTATTAATTAAAGGAAAAGAAATACAGCTTCCGCAACATTTTGATGTCAAATATGAATATGAAAAAGAAGATAATGAAAACGAAATTGAAATAAAATTCAAATGGAAAGAATAAAAGAGGTGACCATAATTGAGAATTGACCCTGAAGAAATAACTAAAATCCAGGATCTTTTAGATGAGCCTCCAAATTGCACTTTAGAAATGTTTAACATTTGGGAAAATTCAAAAGATGAATTAAAAATAACAATTAGACCTTGTAGAGAATAAAAAAATATTTGTTTAATTTTTATAAAATTTTGATATTTTCTATTTGACTATTATAACAGTTGCATTGGAATGATGTACTACTTTTTCAGATACGCTCCCCATAATAACTCTATCTATAGCGCTTTTTCCTTTGCTGCCAACAACTATTAAATCATTTTCATTTGCTTCTTTTATTATCTCTTCGCTTGGGTCTCCCTTGATCATCATAGTTTTTATTTCCGCATTCATTTTTTTAGCGATTTCTTCTACTTTATCTAATGATTTTACAGCTTCATCTTCTATTGCTTTTTTCCAAATGTCATAAATTTGTTCTGGTGAAAGAACATTTGAAAGAGGAGTTACATTTACTACATAAATTGCAACTACATCTATTTTCAATTGTTTTGATAGAGATATGGCTTTTTTTGTAGCTCTTAATGAGTTATCAGAGCCGTCTACACCGACAATTATTTTATTAAATATTTTTTGTTTATTTGACATCTATAATTTACACCTTCTGATATATTTTAAATATTAAATTTGTTTAACAGTTCATCATTATTAAAATATACCTTAAATTTATAACTCAAAAATAATTAAAATATGATTAAGTTTTATACTAAAATAGGTATTAAAAAGATAAAAGTTTAGCATTTAAGGCAACAATTATTGTACTTGCTGACATTAGTGCTGCTCCTACTGCTGGTGAAATAATAATTCCTTGATTATAAAGAATTCCTGCGGCAAGAGGTATAGCAATTACATTATATCCAGTTGCCCAAAAAAGATTTTGTATCATTTTTTTATAAGTTTCTTTTCCAAAATCGATTAGTTTTGTTACGTCTTTTGGATCACTATTTACTAATACTATATCTGCAGTCTCTGCTGCAATATCTGTACCCGATCCTATAGCAATACCTACATCTGCTTGAGCTAAAGCTGGAGCGTCATTTACTCCATCACCTGTCATTGCCACAAACTCTTTTTTTTGCTGTAATTGCTTTATTTTTTCTTGTTTTTCATCTGGTAATACTTCAGCAAAATATCCATCAAGTTTTAATTCATCTGAGACGCTTTCAGCAACACTTTCAGCATCTCCTGTTAGCATCCAGCATTTGATGTTTTGATCTTTTAAATTTTTAATTGCTTCATATGATTCTTCTCTAATATCATCAGAGAGAATTATCGACCCAACAATTTTTTCGTTTACTAATACAAACACTTCTGTTCCCTTTTTTTCATTTAAATCAAATTTTTTTGGAATATCAATGTCTTTGTTTTTTACATAACCTGGGCTCACGATTTTAACTTTCTTATCATCAACTTCTCCTTTTACACCTTCGCCTTTTATATTTTCAAAATTTTTAACTTTTGATAGTTTTAGATTCATTTCCTCTGCTTTATTTAGTATTCCTCTTGCTATCGGATGCTCAGAGTCTTGTTCAAGAGAAGCTGTAATCTGTAAAATTTTTTTATCATCAAAATTTTTATTTTCAGATTTAATTTTAGTGATACCAAATGTACCCTTAGTAAGAGTGCCTGTTTTATCAAAAACAACAGTTGTGATTTTACGCGAGTTTTCAAAAGGAGTTCTATTTCTTATTAACAAGCCATTTTTTGCAGAAAGTGTAGTTGATATTGCAACTACTAGAGGAATAGCAAGACCTAATGCGTGAGGGCAAGTTATTACCATAACAGTAGCCATTCTTTCAATAGAAAAAACAAAATCTTTACCAAAAATAAGCCAGGTAACTAAAGTAATTGTTCCAACTGTAAGTGAAGTTATAGTCAAGTAAAAAGCAGCTTTATCTGCTAAGTGTTGAGTTTTTGATTTTGATTCTTGAGCTTTACTTACAAGATCAATTACTTTTGAAAGATAAGAATCCTCTCCGGTTTTTTCGACTTTTATTTCTAGAGAACCATCGCCATTAATCGATCCGCCTATAACATTATCATCTTTCTTCTTTTCAACAGGTTTAGATTCACCTGTGAGCATTGATTCATTCACATAGCTTTTACCTTTAACAATAGTTCCATCTGAAGGTATTTTTTCTCCCGGCTTAATAAGTAAGATATCTCCTTTTTTTATCTCACTTATTTTTACATCTTTTGTTTTACCATTTTCTTTTCTATGTGCTTTGTCTGGCATTAATTTTGCTAGTTTCTCAAGGGCATTTGATGCACCCATTACTGATTTCATTTCTATATAGTGTCCAAGTAGCATCACATCAATTAGGGTCGCAAGCTCCCAGAAGAAAAACTTTCCAGATAATCCAAACACTACTGCCGAACTATAGAAATAGGCAACAGATATTGCAACTGCAATTAGGGTCATCATCCCTGGTGATTTTTGTTTAAGTTCATTATACAGGCCTTTTAAGAACGGCCATCCTCCGTAAAAAAATATGATCGAAGAAAGAACAAATAACAAATAATTACTGCCAGTAAAAACAATTTTAATACCTAAAAATGTCTGAATTAAAGGCGACAAAATAAGTACTGGAATTGTAAGAATTATAGAAACAATAAATCTTTTTTTGAAATCATTCATCATTTTTTTATGATGGCTCTGATTTTTATCATTGTTATGCATATTTTTGTCCATTATTCTTTTCCTTAATATAGCGTATATATTATCATTATCTGTATTATTTCTTATGAAATTGTAAACATATTTTTGTAAAAAAAGTTAAAATAATATTTTAACTTTAATTAGCGATACATCTGTGGAATATTAGTTTTTTGAGATTGAGAAGTCTGTTTTGATTGTTCAAGATATTTTTTTATTTTTTTCTCTAATTTCTCTGCTTCTTCATATAATGGTTCTAAATCCATTTCTACACTAGGTAACATATCATCTACTTTTTCTAGAAGTCTTCCTGCTGCTCTTGAATCAGGATATGCAGAATGAGCCTCAGTCAACATGCAAATCATATTTTCATTTTTTTCTGCAATTCTTTCAAGTAGTGCACCTGTAAAGCCTGTTATCATTCCGTCTTTTATAATTTCCAAATCGTGATTTTTAAGAATTTTAACCATTTTAGCATTACTTCCAATACCATAGACGTCAACTTGATCTTCCTTTTTTTCTATTGAGTTCATACCTTCTAATCCTAAAAATAAAGATATGTTTTTTTTATCGTACCAAGTAAAAAGATTATCTATCAGTGGATAAACAGAGCGATTTGGGATAGGAAAATCAGAAACTATTGTAACTAAATTGTCACAAATATCATTTTTCTTACAAATATCTGAATCAGAACCTGCATGATAAATTCTCAAAGGCGGCATAGGTTTTGAATCTCTTATTACAACTGAAGGAATAAAATATTTCGAACTTATAGAACCAATATAGTCTAAATCTAAAGAATTTGCTATAAAATTTCCTGCAATTGATCCAACTAAACCTACTGTTGGAAAACCCAGGACTACCATTGAATTTGAGATGTCAACTTCATCATTTAATTTTATAGATAATTCTTCCATTGTAAATCACAAGTTAGTATCATCAATTTACAATATATAACCATGACTTAATAATAAGTAAAATCTAGTTTTAAATTAATATTAAAGATGTGAGTTGGAAAATCTTTATCCAATTAAATTTTATTTATTTTAAATATTTTCGAGTTTCAAAAGAAAATAATAATAGATTTTGAAAATTTTGTATTAAATTATCAAAATAGTTAGATACACTGAATATTCTTTCTTTATCTACTGATTTGCTTTTTGGGACTAGAAATGTCCATTCAATAGTTCCCCCAGAGAAAACATATGATAATACTTCCGGTGTTTGTTTAATTGTTTCTCCATCTTTTGAAATTGTAATTACACAAAGATGTAAACCATACCAACTATTTGAAGGAATTGAATCTTCAGAATCATCTGAGGGATATACCGTAAATTCAAAACGCCCTTCACTGTCTGTAACATCAGAGTTATTCCTACAAGTAATGGTAGCATCTGAATATGGGGAGAGTAAAAGATTAACGCCACTGCCTTTAATTTTTATATTGTTTTTCCATGGCTCTGAATTAATCCAATTTACGAAATCTCCAATATCTGATACGTATAATAATAAAGGTTGAAATTCTTCACCAAGGTTTTCCAAAACTGATTCTGCTAGGGAAACTAAATCACTTAATTCCTGGGTAAAAACATTTGTAAATTCTGAGATTTCAGCAATAAAACCTTGAATATCTAAGTTAAATAGTTTCCTAATTGCATCTGAAAAATATATAACAGGTATTGTTACCATTACATTTACTACTGTTGTAATTAATTTTGCTATCTCTAAGCTCTTTATATCATTGATAAAATCTTTGATAAGGTCTACTCCATCTATAAATAAGATACTTGCTCTATTAAAAAATTCATAAATCCATCCTAATCTTTCTTTTATAAGCTCGATTACCTTATCTATTAAATTTGCAAATGGATAATCTGTAAAATTCCAAGAGTTATTGATTATATTGTTAAGCTCAGCCTTTGATTCAACATTATCAATTATCTCTTGAGGTATTACTTTGTAATAACTGTAATTTTCAATCATATTTGCCAAGATTGGCATGTTTATTTCATATACTTGATTTTCATCATCATAGGTTACAATTCTATCTATTAGATTATAAGCTTCGTCTTTTTCTTTTTCATCAAAATTATTTTCTATATAACCCATTAATTCAAGCCTTTCCATATTCGTTATATAAATACATGGAGTTTCAGCAGTTGTTTTATTCAAAATCGCCGAATTTTCCAGATCAAGTACCACGGAATTAACTGATATTGGGACTAATATTACTAATATTGCCATTAAAAAAGCAGTAATTATCTTTCTCATATATCTCAACCTATTTTATAATATGTAAATAGCTATTTATACATATCTTAAAGAAAGATTAAAAATAATTAAAGAATAACTCAAATAGTGTTTTTTCTAAATGTATATTAACAATCCAAGAATCCCATGGATAATTCCTAGAATAATTGCCAAATATGCAAGCCAAATATGTAACTTAAGTGGATAACTTATTTTACCTCTTCTTTTTAATATTGTTAAACAAGCAGTTAATATAAAAATAAACAAAGCTATAATTCTAAGTATTGAAAAATATACAATACTCTTAACAGTTAGATCAGGTTTACTTGTGGATGTATCGCTTTTTGATTTTACGTTCAACTCTTCAGTTAAAGTACCCCTAAGCGTATATACTTCAATTATATCTTCCTCAGAAGCATTTAAATCATATGTGTATGTAAAACTAGAGCTAGTCGGCTGACTAGTATATTTATAAGTGCTATATATTTCCCCGTTTAAGATTATAGTTAAATTATCAATATAGTGTTCTTCTAAATCGGACACCTGATGAGAAATTGTTACTTCAAGAATATTATTATTTTTATTATAATTTAGAGACATTTCAGATGCAGGATGAGCAGATACATTTAAGCTTAAATTCACAGTAATTAAAATAGTAAAAATTGTCGTTAGTAATAGCATATTTATTTTTTATTTCTTTTATTCATGTAAGTTTTGAAATCCAATTTTTTTATTTTATCAAATCTAAAATTTTTTTTCTACGGTTTTTTTTATCCCGTGAGCTGCTTTCCCACCAATTAGAATTGTAAAAACAGCTTTTATTCTTGGAAAATCTTCTGGGCTTTTATAAACTAGCAGTCCAGCCCCCATCGATAATCAAAGCATGACCAGTTACATAATCAGAAGCCTTAGTAGCTAGATAAATAACTGTTCCAACCAATTCTTCTGGTTCTGCATACCTCTTCAAAGGTACATTGGATTTTATATTATTTAGAAACTCCTCATTTTTCAAGTAATCCTCTGTCATATCAGTTGCAAAAACACCAGGGCAAATAGCATTTACATTAATGTTATGTTTTCCCCACTCAGCAGCTAGTGTTTTTGTTAATAATACTACTCCACCCTTAGAAGAACTATATGGTACAGATCCCGCATATCCTTGAATACCAGCAATACTGCTAATATTGATAATTCTACCTTGTTTCTGCTTGATCATATGTTTTCCTACTTCTTGAGCGCAGTTAAAAACACCCGTTAAATTAATATTAATAACATCCTTCCAATCTTTTTCCTTTATGTCTTCTGATTTACCTTCTCTTAAAATACCTGCGTTATTTACAAGAATATCAATTTTTCCATATTTTTCAAGTGTTTTTTCAACCATTCGTTTTACTTCATCTTTTTTACTTACATCAACCTTAATTATAAAAGAATCCTTTCCATTTTTCTTTATTTCTTCTGCTGTTTCTTTTGAATCTTTAATATCTACTAAAACTACTTTTGCTCCTTTTTCTGAAAGACCAATTGCCATTGCTCTACCTAGTCCTCTACTCGCACCTGTAACAATAGCTACTTTTCTTTCTAAATCAAATAAATCTTCTACCATTTTATGATAACTCCAAATTATTTAACAATATCAATATTCTTTGAATTCTGCCATAAACCATGTATATTACAAAAGGCCATGGCTAAAATTTTTCCAGGTTTACTTGTTTTAAAGGATGTAGTTACTGAATGATGTGTATATATAGAACTAGTATCTGGTCCATCTGTTGATTCCCCATGAGAATTAAATTCGTAACGTCCTATATGATAGGGGAATTTTTCTTCTTCCGGATGAAAATATAGATCAATCCATCGAATATGATGCTCAGTTTTATTTGGATGAGCTACTTCTTTTCCAAGCCCTACTTTTACATCAAACATTTCATCTTCATCTACTAAATCTGGACATGCGATAACAGGAACATGTTTTTCTTTTTTCCAATCATCAGTTTGTACTAGCTTTCCAATATCTTCTTTCATTTTTGTTTCCATATTTTTTTACCTCCAAAATATAAAAAATAAGAAAATTAGTGTTTTATCCCTCGGTTACACCGATGTAGAAGCCAAAAGCGCGGCCTTTTGCAGTTTCTTGTACACTATCCTCTGCGCATTCTACTGTAATATTTATATTGGTTTCTCCGAAACCAACTATGAATCTATCTCGCCATGAATTAATTACTATAGATTCACCTGCTGGAATATTCTCGATTACTGGCAACGGTGGCAAAGTATATCCGCCTGTGATAATATATTCACCGTCTAAATCTATTTTCCAAGTGACATCATTTGCATCGGCTTCTCCTGCGTTTGTTATTACTACAGTGACTCCAAATCCGCCACTTATTTCATCAATTGTTAAGTCTGGCTCTGGTTGGTTATTCTCTTTTGTCTTGTTATTTGTAGTATCTGCTGAATATGCAACCGGCATTATTAGCACTAGTGCAACGAACAAAGCTATACTTGCTTTCCATATATTGCTAATGGCTTTTTTTCTAATTTTCTCACCTCCTTTGTTTTCTATAATTTTTTAGATGTATCCTTTATTTTTTCTAAACTTGTTTTAATAAATGCTTTAAGATCTGAAGGACTACGACTAGATACAATATTATTATCAACTACTACCTCTTGGTTTTTAAAATCAGCTCCAGCATTTTTGATATCCTGAATTATTGATTTCCAGCCAGTTATCGTTCTCCCTTTAAGTACATCTGCAGAGATTAAAAGCTGAGGAGCATGACATATTGAAAAAACCGGTTTTCCACTTTCAACAAATTTTTTTACAAAATCTACTGGTTTGTTGTGAGCACGGAGTTTATCTGGAGAATAACCGCCAGGTATTAATAATGCATCAAAATCATTAACAGTTACCTCATCTAACGATTTATCAATATCAACAAATTTTTTTTCCTTTTTACTTTTTACAACTTTTCCTTTCTTTAAACCAACATTTACTATTTTATGCCCTGCAGTAGAAAATGCACCTACCGGCTCAAAATATTCTGAATCTTCAAACCAATCATCTATAACTACAGCTATTTTTGACAAAAATATCATCCTCTCTTAAATCATACTAAACCATGAATTGTGTCTATACATTCTTTACAAAATTTCTTTTTTCCACCTTTAATTTCTACTTCTCTTACTTCATGTTTATCAAGTTCGATACCACATACACAACAATATTCTGTATTTTCATTTTTATTCATTTTATTTTTCACCTAATTATCTAACAATCATTACTGTAGCATCTGAGTGATGAACCACTTTTTCTGAGACACTGCCGATGAGAACTCTTCCTACTGCTGATCTGCCTTTACCACCCATAATGATTAGATCCTCTTCTTTTGCTTCTTTTATTATTTCATCATCTGGTATGCCTTCCACAAGTTTTGTTTCAACAGATATATCTTTATCTCCTGCAGATTTTTTAAGATCGTCTAATATTTTTTCTCCTTCTTCTTTTACCGCAACAGTCCACTCTGGCTGTGGTTGGTTCCAACTAGGAATAGCTGAGCCAGGTACTTGAACAACATGCATTAAGGTTACATTCAAACCAGTTTTATCAGCCAATGAAAAAGCTTTTTCTGCTGCTTTTTTAGAAGCATCAGAACCATCAACCGGCACAATTATTCTATTAAATTCTTTATTCTTTATTTCATTTGAATTATTCATCTTACTTTCACATTCCTATAACGGTAAAAACTAACAAAAGCATATAAAAAAATAACTAAAAAACAGTTGAAAAATAGTTTAAAAACAAATTACAATTTTTCTTTTAATCGCTCCCAATATTCATCCCACCAATCACCTTTTTTTACTTCTGAGATAAAACAATCTAAACAAAGACCTTTTGTTTTTTCTTCTCTACTTATTTCTTTGGATTTTAATGTACAGGATAATTTTTTATTACATAAATTACATTTTTGTTCTAAAGATTTTTCAAGTTTTTTAGGATTTGATTTAATAATCTTTTCAAAATCCTCAGTTTGTAATAAAAAAATATCTTTGTACAATACATGTAACATATTAAGTAATATCCATCTGTTGTTTATAAAGTCAGTTTTTTTTATTATTTTGTTTGCATAATCTTCAATTAAGCATGTTGCCTCATTTATTGCTTTTGATGCTAATTCTGGTAATTCTTCAGCTGGTTTATCATAAATCTCTTCAATAATATTTTTATCTTTGTCCATATTTTTACCTGTTTTAGTTTAGGATTTGTAGAGCCAAAAAAGTTTTTGGGATTTTGGGGATGGGATGATGGGTTATTTTAAAAAGAGCATGAAAATAAATTTTCATCTCGGCTCTACAACCCTAACAAGTGTATTTTAAAAACCAATAATAGTATATAAAAAAATAACTTAAAAACAGTTTTAATTTAACTTTAAAACAATTCGATATGATTATTTTTCCATTTTGATTTCTTTACCTGCTTTCTCTATTATTTTTCCTCTTTTTGGAATTTTGATTTCTAATTCATTGTCTTTATAACTTGCTTTAGCTTTTTCAGGTTCTATTTTTTCCTTGAATTTGATTGCTCTACCAAGTTTAGTTTCCTTTTTCCTTTGATTGCCAATTAAAATTAGATTTTTTTCAGCAGCCTCTATAGTTATATCTTCTTTTGATAAATCTGGTAATTTCGCTGAAATAACATAATTATTTTTTTTATCTTTTATATCTAAAGGCATCCTTTCAACATTACCCTTAAATCTAAGATCTGCCCAAAATTTTTTCTTACCTTTTTCTCTTATCCATGGAGAAGTCCATGGGTCTTTTAGTATTTCCTGATCTGTACCAGTTGGTACTCTGAATGGGGCCCAAAAATTTTTTTTGAAATCTTCCTTTTTTACTACCTTAACATCAATATTCTCTTTTCCTTTCATATTATCAAACCTTATTTTACAATTAATATAGATGAGTCAGTATGATGCATTACTTTTTCAGTATTACTTCCTAAAAAAATCCTATCTAAGGGATTTTTACCTTTATATCCCATGACTACTAAATCATCTTTTTTGATATTTTTTATTATTTCATCATCTGGTTGTCCAGATAACATTAAAGTGTTTATCTTAACGTTATTTTCTTCTCCTATTTCTCCAATTTTATTAAGAATTTTGTGGCCTTCTTCTGCAAGCATTGACTTCCAATGTTCAAATGCTCTATTAGAAGGGATAACATTCTGAAATACACTTTCATCTAAAACATATATAGCTAAAACTTCTAAATTAAGATTTTTAGCAATATACATTCCTTTCTTTGCTGCTTTTTTAGATGCATCAGAACCATCTACTGCTATTATTATTCTATTAAATTTTTTATTCATATTCTCACTTTATTTTTACTTTTCATATAAACCTATTAATTCGGTTTGGTCGATTATGTGTCCTTGCATCTCGTTTTCAATTTCTTTTCTAGTTACCTCATTATTTTTATTAATCTTTTTATCTAGTGCATATAACTTAAAGAAATATCTATGTGTACCAGAAGGAGGACATGGTCCTCCATAGTTTTTTTTATCAAAATCATTTAATGCCTGCTTACCAGGGATATCATTTTCTTTTATTTCATTTTGAGCAGGTATATTATATACAACCCAATGTGTCCAAGTACCCATAGGAGCATCTGGATCATCAAGTATTAAAACGAGGCTTTCAGTATTTTCAGGAATATCAGTTATATCAAGTGGAGGGTTAATATCTGCTCCTTCACAAGTATATTTTTTTGGAATCATTCCATTATGCTTGAATTGGCTGCTCTTTAATTTCATAATAAAATTTATAGTTATTAATTCACTAATAATGATAACTCATATTTAGTTGGAAAATAGTTAAATAATAATTAGAAAGAAAAAAAAATAAAAAATTTGTTATTATTCTTTTACTAATATCGAATCTGTCTTATGACCTATTCTCCTGTTGTTTTCATCATAAAGATATGCATGAACCGTGTACAATCCTTTTTCTTTAGGCGTTATCTCTGCAGAGTAACTTGTTTCTTCTCCTGGAGTTAAAGCCTTTGTTTTTATTTCACCGAGTTCTTCGAATCTGCCTGATGGTGTATCTGCCCAGAATTCTAAATCAAGTTCACCACTTTGTTCAAGACCCATAATATTAGCTTCACATTTTAGAGTCTCTTCTAAAGGTGGATAAGGTTCAGTCATAACAAACATTGATCTTAAATCAGCTGGTTGGTCACTAACTTTTATTGGTATATCTGGTGACTCCACATAGAAGATACCGCCATTTTGGTATCCATTAATTGTAACAAAGATGTCTGTAGTTGTAGTAGCATTAACTTGGAAAGGTACTAGTTCTTCTTGTTTTGGTTTAAGTTCAAATACATATTTACCAGTACCCATTGGTTCAACTGCAAATGTATCTCTAGAATTTAATTTTATATCTAAATTTTTTATTGTTTCATCACTTAAATTCCTTATTCTCAATGTTACCCATTTTGTTCCACGATCTATTTTCTCGGGAATTATCTCAAATTCTATTGGATGTCTTATTTTAATTTCGCCCATATTTATTTCACCATTTAGAAAATACTTAAATTAGGTTATAAAAGATTTATTTGACTATAATTTAAAAATAACTTAAATTCAGTTTACAGAAATTATAAAAAAATTATTTATTGATTAATTTTGTTTTACAAACAGGACACTTCATGCTGGTACAATACAATCCCTCTTCTTTAAAAGTTTCATACCCACATTGCGGGCATATGCATTGTATTGGTTTTTCAGTATCTGTCCTAATATCTTCAAAATTTTTCGGGTTTTTTTGTTTCATGCTCTATCTGTTTTAAATTTTGATTTTTATTATTCGTTTTCAACTTCAAATGATATTTTTACTTCTGCTCTATAAGAAATCACATTGTCATTTTCAATTTTAGCGGTAAATCTTTCAACTTCGGCGTATTTAATTTTGTTTACAGTTTCAGTAGCTTTGCCAACAGCATTGCTGACTGCATCTGAAAAACTATTTCCAGAGGACCCAACAACATTTATTATTTTGTAGGTAGTCATATTATCATTGTAGAAAAAATATTATACAATACTTATTTATTACTTAAATTCAGTTTAAAAATAGATAAAGTACATTGTTAACTTAATAATACTCAAAGGGTAATCTAAGAATATTATATCTTACTAACAAAATTACTATTAATGTATATATAATCGAGACAATAATATCCTTAATAAATTGTTTTTTTGAATATTTTTTCTTTTCTTTTTTAAAGATACCAACTAATCCTATATGAAGCATTATAAAACCTACAATGTTGGTGATCCAGTAACCAACAACCATAGAAGGAAGAAAATAACTTTCAGAAACATATCCAAAAGGCAATGCAAATAAATACGCAAGTGGAATATTTACAAATATATCATTCCACCAAGATAGAGGAGATAAAATAAAACCTATTACTGCTATTACAAAAGATTTTATCTTTAGTTTAATAACAATCTAGTTTGAAAATCTTTTTTGCTTTGTCTGAGCTGAATATTTCTTTTACGGTTTTTTTGACCCATAAATATCTTCTTTTCATTATTAATCCCCGTATTAAAGTTTAAAATTTAAATCAGATTTTATTCAATTCTAAACTTATTTAAAATATCAATTACTTCTTCATCTGAAACATCATACCAATTTTCATATACTTGGGCAACAGCTCTAAAAAAAGTTGGTTTTTCAAGTATAACAGTTTTATCAACTAAATCATTTATTTTTTCTGCAACAACAGTTCCTGAAACTGGAGAAGCCACAACTATTTTATTAGGATTTCTTTTTTTACACATCTTAATACTTGCAATCATAGTAGACCCCATTGCAATACCATCATCCACTAAAATAACTTTTTTATCATTTATATTTGGAAAAGTGGTATTACTTCTCAAAATTTTTTTTCTTCTGTCAATTTCACGTTTTTGTTTTGATATAATATTATTTATTTTATCTTTTTCTAGCCATCTTGATGCTTTTTCATGTAAAAAAATACTACCATCTTCAGCTATAGCGCCAAAACCAGATTCTGGATTATCTGGAAAAGGTAACTTTCTTGATATTATAAGTGAAAAATCTGCGTTGATTATTCGTGCAACATTTGCCCCCACTTCTACACCACCTCGGGGAATTGCTAAAACTATAGTACTATTATCTTTAAATTCCATTAATTTTTTTCCAAGTTTTTTTCCAGCATCTTCTCGGTGTTTAAACATTATTTTAAAGCAACCTTTTTAAGATAAAATATTAATTTTGAAAAGACGGGGTTATTCAGAAGAACCAATCAAAGGATCCTTCCTTGGAGATTTCTACTCACCTCCACCCGTCTTTTCTATCTATTTGTTATATTATCAATTTATTTTATTCTAACTTAAGATTAGTTGAAAATTAGCTATAATTTAGTTTGATTAAGGAAATATTATAGCAGATTTGAAATGAATCCAAATAAAAAATCAAGGCCAGCTAATATTATTACAACAATGATAATAACTAAGACTATCCAAATTGCAAATTTCAATAAATACCAAGCTATAATAGCTGCTACTATAACAACAAAAATTAGGATTATCCATGAGATATCTATTAATGCTAATAACATTTTTTTACACCTATTTATTGTTTTATGAATGTCATGGATTTACCCAGGTCAGTACTTAATAGAAGTTCGTCAGATTTAGGAAAATTATAATTTAGGGTTACCCCAAAAGAACCCGAAGAAAAAGTAATTTTTTTATCTTTAATTGAATACTCAAAGTCTCCCTTTAGTTCAACTATTCCAAGAGGTCCTTCCCCAGAAATAGTAACGGTGTTATCTTCATCAAAATCAAGTGTTGTGTTTCCACTTTCTGATGTCCATGTACCAATGAATTTGCTTTTTTCATCTATACAGCCTGAAAATCCTAAAACAATTAGTATAAAAATAGCTACAGCAATAAAAATTCTCTTTTTCATTTATTATATTCCTCCCTTTTATTAAACTTAATATATTTTGTGTTTATTATTTACTTTTCGCCTACTAATTTCTTAAATTTTTTTTCTTTAATTATATTTAAATCCAACTCTTTTGCTTCATCTAATTTACTTCCAGGATCTTCACCAACTACCACATAATCAACTTTTTCGCTAACACTGGAAGTTGCTTTACCACCTTCTTTTTCAACAAGTTCTTTTGCTTCACTTCTAGTATATTCGTCTAACACTCCAGTAAATACAAATCTTTTCCCCTCAAGTTTTCCACTTGTTTTCAAAGGTTTCATTTTTACTCCAAGTTTTTGTAGTTTTTCTATCTCTTCATTGTTTTTCTCTTCTTCAAAAAAATCAACAATATTTTCAGCTATTTCTGGTCCAATTTCATCTATTTCTAAAAGATCAGATTTATTAGTTTTCATAATATTATCAATTGTCTTAAATTTTTCAACTAATAATCCTGCTACGTGTTTACCAACTTCAGGGATCCCAAGACCATACACAAACCTAGTAAGGTTTTTTTCTTTACTTTTTTCTATTGAATCAAGAAGGTTTTCTGCAGATTTATCTGCGAATCTATCCAATTTAATTAAATCTTCTTTATCTAGTTTGTAAATATCACTAATTTTTTCGACCAATTCATTTTCAACTAAAGAATTAATTATTTTTTTTCCAAGACCATCAATATCCATTGCTCCTTTTGAAGCATAATGCTCAATACTTCTTTTAAGTTGAGCAGGGCAGGCAAGTCCATTGGTACATCTATAGTATGCCCCTTCTTTTACCACTTTGCTGTTACATACAGGACATTTTTTAGGCATAGAAAATTTTTTTTCTTTGCCTGTTCTTTTCTTTTTGTCTACCTCTTTTACCTCTGGTATCACATCCCCAGCACGAACGATTTTTACCCAATCCTTAATTTTAATATCTTTTTCGTCAATGTACTCTTCATTGTGCAACGTTGCTCTCGAAACAGTCACCCCTTGTACATCTACTGGTTTTAAAAGAGCTACAGGAGTTAATGTGCCTCTTCTGCCGACCTGTACAACCATATCTAAGATCTGTGTTTCTTCTTTTCTAGGAGGAAACTTATAAGCTATAGCCCATCTAGGTGAATTAGATTTAACACCTAATTTTTCCTGATATTCAAATTTATTTACTTTAATTACTACTCCGTCTATCTCATAATCTAATTTTTCTCTTTTTTCTTCCATTTTATTATGATATTTTATTGCACCATTAATATCTTTAACGTGCTTTATTTCAGAGTTTATTTTTAAACCCCATTTCTTTAGGGTTTCTATAGCATCTTTTTGATTATCTATTTTAATATCATCTGCATCATAATTCATTACCTCATAAAAAAAGATATTAAGAGGACGGTTGGCAGTTTCTTTAGGATCTAGTCTTCTTAAAGATCCTGCTGCAGCATTTCTAGGATTTGCCATAGGGTCTTTTCCTTTTTTTACTCTTTCTTTGTTATATTTCTCAAAATCCTTAATTAACATTATCACTTCTCCTCTGACAGCAAGTTTCTCTGGAATATCAATGTCTTTTTTTCGTAATTTTAATGGGACTGCTTTGATAGTTTTAATGTTTTCAGTGACATCCTCACCTATTTCTCCGTTCCCCCTGGTAGAACTTTGAATGTATTCACCATTTTCATATATTATTTCTACACTAAGACCATCCAATTTAGGCTCAACAGTATAATCAATATTATCTACATTCAGTTCTCTTTTCATTCTCTTATCAAAATCTTTAACCTCATCTTCATCACCGGTATCAAGAGACAACATAGGTTTTACATGCTCTACTTCTTCAAACTCTTCTGCAGGTTCGGCACCCACCCTTTGAGTTGGTGAATCAGAAGTTTTCAAATCAGGATATTTTTCCTCTAATTCTTCCAATTTTTCAACTATTTTATCATATTCTTTATCAGAAATCTCTGGTTCATTTTTTACATAGTAAAGATAATCATGATGCCGAATTTTTTCTCTAAGTTCCTTTATTTTCTTTTTTGCTTTTTCTTTTTTCATTTTTTCTTTAAAGTTTATTAGATTGGTACAATTCTTCCCTTTAATTCTGGATTCACAGGTGTGTTATTCTTTATATATTCTTTCAATGCATCAATAGCTTTTATATCTAAATCTTTCCTATTTTCTCCATATTTTTGAGGTATCCCCTGTGTTGTTACAAAAACAGCTTTATATTTTTTCTTTCTATCTATTTTATTGTCTCCAACAAAAAATTCTTGAATTCTTAAACCCTTAGCATTTTCTACTTTAAAATATATATTTAATCCATAGCATCTTTTAATGTATCCACCTTGTTGATCATATGGATTATTTGCAAATGTTTTATCTAAATTTTCTTCCATCATATCAATTAGTTCCTCTCCAGAAATATCACATGTAGACACAGGTGGATTAGTAGGAATTATATTCCATAAATCATTAATTGTTATTTCTCCAGGTGGAATAGCTGCACCATACCTCCAACCATTTGAAAATGCAACCTCAGCTCCACTTACATTAATTAATGCTTTTAAAAGTAAATTATCCATAGTAGTTTCCAATACTCTATCCCTTGCAAGACCAATTTTAGTTTTTCCAACAACCTGTTTTAAAATATCTGAATGTGGCCTTAGAGCGTTATCTACTAAGTGTTGAATTTTTTTATCTGGAACGATTTTTTCATCAATAACTCTTAATTTATGTTTATATTCAACTATTTTCTTATTTTTTAGTACCAAATCTACTCTTCCAATAAAAGATCCATGACAGCCTGATTGAATTATGATAGTACCATTTACAGTAATTGGTTCATACAGTCTATTATGAGTATGTCCACTAACAAATACATCAATATCATTTGTTTCTCTAGCAAGTTTTACGTCCTGCGGATAACCTAAATGGGAAAGAACGACTATAGTATCTACATTTTCTTCTTTTTTTAATTTTTGAACAAAATAATTTAATTCTTTATCTCCTAATGTCAGAAATATACCTTTACTAAAATGCTCTGGCATTGTCTTATCAACAATAGTGTTAGCAATGCCTATAATTCCGATTTTAATTTTATTCTTATAAACTACTTTATAGGGTTCAAAAACCAAATCTTTAGTATTCTTATGATAACAGTTTATTGCAAGTAACGGGTAATTTAATTTTTTTGAAAAATCTTTTAAATAATTAGGACCGTAAGCAAAATCCCAATGAACGGTCCAGGCATCAAACCGCATTTTATTTAGAATTGGAATAAGAACTTTTCCTTTACTTTTTACAACCGAATATGTACCATGAATAGTATCTCCATTATCTAAAATTAAAACAGAGTTTTCTCTTTCATTTCTGATTTTGTCAAAAAAATTTTTTATCCTTGAATAACCACCAACTTTTCTATAAAATTGTTTTCCATTTTTCCAAAAATATTCATAATGTGAATCTAAGTATCCGTGACTATCATTCATCTGCAATATTGTAAGTTTTTTATTCATATTATCCAAATCTCAGAATTTAACACTTGAAATTGATATGTTACTATTAAATAGAAATATTTTATTTGTATATAACTAAGTTTTGATTGCAATTTGTATAAAAAACATATTTTTAAACAATTCTTTACTTAACTTTTAGTTTAATACTAGTAATCCTTTTTAAACAATATGATATATAAACAAAAGATAGAAAACTATGAAAATTAAAAAAGTAAGAAAAAGAAACGGAGAAATAGAACAGTTTCAAGAATCAAAAATAAAAAATGCTATAAAAAAAGCATTGATTGCAACTAATAACAACCCAGATTTAGCTGAGAATTTATCAAAAGATGTTGTAAAAGAGATTGATAGTAAGTTTACTAAAGATAATATACCTTCTGTAGAAAAAATACAAGATATTGTTGAAGAAAAACTAATTAAAAATAACTTAGCTGATGTTGCAAAGGCATATATTCTTTACAGAAATAAACAGACAGAGAAAAGAGAACTTAAAGATATTTTAGGTGTAAAAGACGATTTAAAGCTGAGTCTAAATTCTATAAAAGTATTAAGAGAGAGATATTTGGCTAAAAATGAAGAAGGAGAAATCATTGAAACTCCCTCTGAAATGTTTCAAAGAGTAGCTAAAAAAGTAGCTGAGGCTGATAAAGAATATAAGGAAATCGATGTAGAAAAAAATAAAGAAGAATTCTACAAGATGATGAAAAATCTAGAATTTTTACCAAATTCTCCAACACTTATGAATGCTGGTTTAAATCTTTTACAGCAACTTTCAGCATGTTTTGTACTACCTGTTGAGGATTCCTTAGAAAGTATTTTTGAAGGGGTAAAAAACATGGCTCTAATACATAAATCAGGTGGAGGAACTGGTTTTTCTTTTTCAAAAATTAGACCTAAAGGAGATATTGTAAAAACAACAAAAGGAATAGCTTCTGGGCCGATCTCTTTTATGAAAGTATTTGATAAGACTACAAATGTTGTAAAGCAAGGTGGTAGGCGTAGAGGAGCAAATATGGGTGTTTTAAAGTTTAACCATCCTGACATACTTAATTTTGTAAATGCTAAAGACAAAGAAGGTGAGTTTGAAAATTTTAATCTTTCAGTTTCTGTTACAGATGATTTTATTGAAAAAGTAAAGAAAAATAAAGAAATTAATCTAATTAATCCAAGAAATAATAAAAAAACTAATAGAATTTCTGCTAAAAACTTGTTTGATCAAATTGCTTATCAAGCCTGGAAAACTGGCGATCCAGGTTTAATATTTTTTGATGAAATAAATAGGCATAATCCTACACCTGAAATTGGTACTATTGAAACTAGTAATCCCTGTGGTGAAACTCCGCTGCTGCCATATGAAAGTTGTAATCTAGGTTCTATTAATCTTTCAAAGATGGTCAACAAAAAAGAGTCAGATATAGACTGGGATAAACTTAGAAAAACAGTTAGAACATCTGTTCATTTTTTAGATAACATTATTGATGTATGTGATTTTCCATTAGATGAAATTAAAAAGATTACTAAATCAAATAGAAAAATAGGGTTAGGTGTGATGGGTTTTGCTGAACTTCTTATTAAATTAAAGATTCCTTATGATTCCAAAGAAGCTCTTGATACTGCTGAAAAAATTATGAAATTTATAAGAGATGAGGGGAGAAAGAAATCTTCAGATATTGCAAAAATAAAAGGTTCATTTCCAAATTTTGATAAAAGCACATTAAAGAAATCTTATGATTTAATGCGTAACGCAACTGTTACCACAGTTGCACCAACTGGTACAATTAGTATCATTGCAGGTTGCTCTAGTGGTATTGAACCACTATTTGGGGTTGCTTTTATTAGAAATATTATGAGAGGAACTAAGTTTTTTGAAGTTAATAACCTATTTGAAAAAGAAGCAAAAAAAGAAGGCATCTACAGCAAAGACTTAATTAAAAAAATTGCTAAAAAAGGATCCATTAAAGATATTGAAGATATACCTAAAAATCTAAAGAAAATATTTTTAACTGCTATGGATATAAAACCAGAAATTCATGTAAAAATGCAGGCAGCTTTTCAAAAATTTACTGATAATGCTGTTTCAAAAACTGTAAACTTACCAGAAACTACTTCTTTTGAAGAAGTAAAAAATATCTATCTCATGGCTCATGAGCTAAAATGTAAAGGAATAACAATATATAGATATGGAAGCGAAAAAAATCAAGTGTTAAATGTTGCAGACAAAGAAGAATTTGATTATGTAAGTGTTGAATCAGATTATTCCGGAGGATGCCCTGCATCTGGCTCTTGTGAAATGTAAAATATATTTTATTTATTTAAAAATTTTTTTAGTTTTTTATAGCTATAAGTATTAATAATATCCTTTTTTTCTGCCCATCCTCTTCTTGCAACTGCAGTACCTATTTCATAATATCTAAGATGGTCTTTTCTATGGGAATCTGTACCTATAGAAATCTTTGCACCTTTCTCTACTGCTTGTTTTACATTCACATCATTTAAATCAAGTCGTTCAGGGTAAGCATTTATTTCTATTGCAACGTTATTTTCTTTTGCTTTATCTAATACTTTTTCCAAGTCTAAACTGATTGGTTCTTTTTTCTGAATCTTTCTTCCTGTTGGGTGAGATAGTATATTTACATGTTTATTTTCTATTGCTTTTATTACACGTTTTGTCATATCTTTTTTACTCATTCTAAAAGCAGAGTGAACACTAGCTAGTACTACATCTGCTTCTTTCATAAAACTATCACTTACATCAAGTTCTCCATTTTTTTTAACGTTTGCTTCCATTCCATGGAAAATATGAATATCATCATATTTTTTTTGTATTTTATCAATTTCTTTTCGTTGTTTTTTAAATTCTTTTTTATCCATTCCACCTGCAACTTTTAAGGTTCCTACATGATCTGTAAAAGCAATATATTTATGGCCAAGGTTACTTGCTTCTTCTACCATTTCTTCAATAGTATTACTTCCGTCACTCCATTTAGTATGCATCTGAAGATCTCCTTTCACATCATCATAATTAACTAATTTTGGAAGTTTATTTTCTTTTGCTTTCTCAATTTCTCCTCTGTTTTCTCTAAGTTCAGGTGGTACAAAATCAAGGCCAAGTGCTTTATAGACTTCTTTTTCTGTTTTGCCTGCTTTTCTTTTATCATTTTTAAACAAACCATACTCATTTAGTTTCAAACCCTTTTTTTGTGCAATTTTTCTAAGAGATACATTATGATCTTTACTTCCGCTAAAATATTGTAGAGCAGAACCAAAACTTTCTTTTTTTACTATTCTAAGATCAACTTGTATTCCACCATATAATCTAACAGTAGATTTTGTATCACCCTTTGCAACTATCTTATCTACTTTATCTAAACCTGTAAAAATATCCATTACTTTTTTTGGACTTGAAGAAACAACAAGAATATCAACATCACCAATTGTTTCTTTTTTACGTCTCAAGGAACCAGCAAGTTCGATTTTATCAACTTTTTCTTTTAAAGTATTAACTATCTCTTTAGCCTCAGGCTGTACATATCCAAGTAAAAAACGTTTACCTTTTTTTCTAGCAAAAGAAATGTTTTCTAAAATATTTTTCTCAGTTTGTTCTCCAAAGCCTTCCAGTTCTCTAATCTTACCTTTTTTAGCTGCTTTTTCCAAGTCATCTAAATTTTTGATGTTAAGTTCTTGATACAAATCTTTAATTTTTTTTGGACCTAAGGTTTCAACTGCGGTTAAACTGCGAAGATCAACAGGTATATTTTTTTTCAATTTTTCAAGTCTTTTTACTTTCCCTGTTTCAAGGAATTCTTTTATCTCCTCAGCTGTACTTTCGCCAACACCAGGTATATCTTTTAGTTCATCGTTTTCATAGGCCTCTTCTATATCTTTACCAAGGCTTTCAATATTTTGAGCTGCTTTTCTATAGGCTCGTGGTTTAAAATCTACATCCTGCATTTCATATAGATCTGCGATATCATTAAATATTTGAGCTATTTCCTTATTTTTCATATAGATTTACAACCATATTACACTTCTAAAATCTCTTTTAACTCCATACAATTTTTAGGTGCATAACCCTCAAAATCATTATTAAAATAACCATAAACCTCATCTACTTCTAAATTTTCTATTTTTTCTGCCCAATTCTTTAATTCTTCTTTTGAATAATTATATCTATACCAATTATCTTTTCCATGCCAGCGGATATATGCAAAATCTGATGTTACAACTATATCTGTAGTAAAATCAGGGGCGCTTACTATACAAAAACCAATTTCATATTTTTTTAATAGATCATAAACTTCTTTATTGAGCCAGCTTTTATGTCGAAATTCAATAACTTGTTTAAAACTTGAATCTAGATTAACTAAAAAATTCTCAAGTAGATCATCATCCCTATGTAAACTAGGTGGTAATTGCCATAGTATCGCTCCTTTTTTATCGCCTAGCATCTCAAATCGAGAGTAAAACTTATCTAGATACTTTTCAGAATTTTTTAGTTTCTTTTTATGAGTAATTAGATTACTTCCTTTAAATGTTAATAAGAAATCATCTGGTGTTTTATTTTTCCATCCTTTAATCATATTTTTGAACGGCAGTCTATAAAAAGAAGCGTTAACTTCTACTGTATTGAATTTTTTTGAATAAAACTTTAGCCAGTCTCTTTTTTTTAAATCTTTAGGGTAAAAATTTCCTACCCAGTGTTCATAAGACCAGCCTGATGTGCCAAGATTAATCATTTAATTTAACTATTGTCTTATCATATTTAATATATATTTAACTTAAATTTAAAAATAGTTAAAGTTTATTTGGAGTTGGAGGAAATATTTTATGCCAGAGTTGCCAGATGTTGAAGTATTCAAAAAATATTTTGATTCTACATCTCTTCATAAAAAAATAAATAATGTAGAAGTAAAAAATAAAAAAATTCTTGAAAAAAATTCATCTAAGAAATTAAAAAAAGAAATTGAAGGTAAAAAATTCACAGGTTCAAAAAGATATGGAAAGCACTTATTTTTAGAGATTAATAAAGATCTTTTTTTAATGCTTCATTTTGGTATGACTGGTTTTTTAAAATACTTTAAAAATACTGATGAAGAACCATCTCATTCTAGAATTCTATTTACTTTTGACAATGGCTATTACTTATCCTATGATTGTCAAAGGCTTCTTGGCAAGGTTAGGTTAATTTCTGATATTGATAACTATATCAAAGAAAAAAATTTAGGACCAGATGCACTTGATTTAGATTTTGATAGTTTCAAAGAGATAATTGAAAATAAGAGAGGAGATGCTAAATCTGCTCTTATGAACCAGAAAACAATTTCAGGGATTGGAAATATTTATTCTGATGAAATTCTTTTTCAAACAGGTATTCATCCTAAATCAAAGGTCAATAATTTTGATAAAAAAACTATCGAAGAATTATACAAAAATATGAAAAATGTTTTAGAAACTGCTATTGAAAAAAACGCAAATCCGGAAAATTTTCCAAAAAATTTTGTAATTCCTCATAGAAATAAAGAAGAAAAATGTCCAATCGATGGAGAAAAACTAGAAAAAATAAGGGTAAACAACAGGGGTACCTATTTTTGTCCTAAGCATCAAGAAAAAATATAGTTTAATTTTTTTCTTCTTTTTTAATTATTTTAAATAGTCTATCTGTATCCTTTTTTCTACATAGTTCGGTCCCAGGTGTCATTACTGCAGCAGCACCAGCTGCAACACCATAAAAAACTGATTCTTTTAACGAACTATCCTGAGCTAATTTTAAAGTAAGTCCTGCAACCATTGAATCACCCGCACCCACTCTACTTTTTATAGGTGTTATTGGAGAGCAAATATGTTCGAAATCATTTTTTGTAACTAATAATGATCCTGCAGCACCAAGAGATATAATTATAACTTCAACCTTTTTTTGTTTAATCAAATCTTGTGCTTTTTCTGCTATTTGTTTTTCGCTTTTTAATTCTATATTTGTAAGTTCTAAAAACTCTCGAAGGTTTGGTTTTATTAAATAAACACCTTCTTCAATTATATTTTTTAAAGCATCTGAGGATGTATCAATTATTATTTTACAATTTATTTTATTACAAATTTCTGCAAATTTTTTATAATAATCTTTTGAAAGACCGGGTGCAAGGCTTCCACTTATTATTAAAAAATCAGGATTTGGTTTAATTGATTTGAATTTATTAATTATTTTTTCTCCTTCTTTTTTTGAAAGTTTTGCACCAGGCATATTAAACCTGTATTGTTTGTTTGTTTTTTCTTCTATTATACTAAAATTAATTCTTGTAGAATTTTTTATATCAATTGGAATTTGATCGATTTTTTCTTCTTGTAATAGTTTTTTTAACATTTCACCTGTATGTTGTCCTTTTGGATATATCGCAGTAGATTTTCCACCTAGTATTTTTATTGCTCTTGATACATTTATTCCCCCGCCACCTGGATAATAAACTGGTTTTTCACAACTTAGTTTTGTCTCATCTGTTACAAAACTTGTTATTGAATTCATATCTATTGCTGGGTTTGATGTAAGCGTTATAACATTTTTCATTTTATCAAAATCTTTTATTCAAAATTATTTTTATATAGATTAAAAGTTCTAATATATTCAGCATGAGACCATGCTAAGGGAAGAGTAACATATGCAATTCCTTTTTTATACATAGGATGATTTCTAGTGTTTTCAATCATTTTTTTTCTATCTTTACGTAAAAGCCCTGCTTCTTTGAAATCCTTTACATATTCTTCAAATTCATTTATAGTTGATACATGCTCTGGTAGTTTATTTTCATATGAAATATCAAGAATCCATCGCATGTATTGATCTGCCTTTTGTCTATTTTTTACTCTTATGTGGTGTCTTGCTATCATAAGAGTATAGTTTGGCCATGGCCCCCATCCTCCATTGTTTCTTCCTTCATATTTAGGATATCTACATATTCCTCCTAGTTCCCAATTCCACAGATTATTTTCTATATCAGTAACTGTGTTTATCACTCTATCATCATTATCTTTTAAAAGACCATAGTCAGCAATTGCATATTTTGCTACATCAGGATCAACTAAAACCGAACTTGATTCTCTAACTCTAATTGTTTTTACAAAGGTTTTTTTTCTTGAGTTCCACATATATTTAAAAATTCCTTTTTTTACCTTATCTGCATATTCTTTGCATTCTATCTTTTTATCATCAAGTTTTTTACTAAGTTTAAAAATATTAGAAAGAGCTGCACAACAAATAGAATTAGCCCAAATTTCAAGACCTTTTTCAGTAGGAGGATATTCATGCACTGAATTTGGTGTAAAAATCAAAGGCATAACTAAATTATGTTTCTTTTTTTCATATGTACCTTTTATATTTTCATAGCTATTTTTTATAATATACTCTACTGCTTCTTTTGCTCTTTTAAAATATTTAGATGCAAAATCATAGTCCTTTGTTTTTTTAACATATTCAGTTAAAGAATATAAAACAAGACCTGTCCCATCTATTTGAATTGGTTTATAAGATGCATCTTTTCCTTCTGTATCTACTCTTTGTGGAAAAGCACCACCTTCTGATTTTGTGTTCAATATAAATTCTAATGCTTTTTTTGCGTTATCATATAATCCTGCTGATAAAAAACCCTGTATTATCATAGAGTGGTCCCTAGGATAGACATATGGGTAGCGTTCATCTTTTGATGTAGCTAGACATCCTCCGTTTTTTAATTGGACATTTTTCAAAACTTTGATGCTTTCATTATATATTTTTTCTGCTTTATCCATATCTATCATAATTCAAGCTCCTTTTCAACAACTCTCTTCCAACCTTTTGGACCTATCTCTCCAGCTGGATTATAATCTTTTGAAACATATTCTTCATTTTTTTTCATAACCAAGTATCCTCTATCTACACTATCAAGCATGGAAAAATCATTTCTTGAGTCCCCTATTCCAATTGTAAAAACATCTTCATATTTTTTTTTATATAGATCTGTTAGAATTTCAACTGCTTTGCCTTTGTTGTTATCCCCCACTAAATGATAATATCTTCCGCCTTTGGTATATTTAAGATTGTTTTCTCGAATAATCCTTTCAATTTTTTCTTCTGATTCAACGTTTTTAACTTTAAAGGGAATATCAAATTCTCTTTTTTTAGCTAGTTTAGCAGATTCAATATCTAAATTTGCATCATCAGCTATTTCTTCTGGAGTCATATCGATAAAACTTTTTATTTCAAATGTTTCTTTGACTTTATTTATGGTATCAACTAATTTATCATATTTTGGACCTAAAGCTATTACATAGTAATCATTTTCTGTTTTATCATAGTCAAATTTAAAATCAAAATAATTTTTTGGAATAAAGATTCCACCACCATTTTCAGATATAAATGGATGATTATTTCCTATTTTTTTTCTAAAAGATTCTATTTCTGCTCTAGTTTTACTAGTACATATTACTACTGGAATATCTTTACTTTTTAGTTTTTCTAATGTATGTTCTACAGCATCATAACTATAGTTATCATGATCAAGAAGTGTTCCATCTAGATCAGTATAGATTATTTTTGTCATTTTATCTTAATCGTATTTGATATTTAAAAAATTAGTTGTTTCTTACTAATTAATATCTAAAATATAGCTATAACTTACATTAAAAATAATTTAAAGAAATTTTATAATCAATAATCTAGATCTAAACTATTTATTATTCTTTATTCATATGCTTTGAAATTAATTCCTGTAAATCTTTACAGTGTTGTTCTTTATCTTTTTCTAGTTTCTCCCAGAATTTATGGCATTCATCACATTCTTTTGCATCATCTTTATATTCGTTTTTTATTCTCCATAAACTCTGACTTTCTTCAACAGCTTGAGCCATCAAATTATATACATTGTTGTCAAACATTTTTTTCAACCTTTTTCAAAATATTGTATTACATTATTAAAATATAATTCAAAAACAATTGAAGAATAAATTGAATTTATTTTAAAATACTTAAAAATCTAAAAAGTGATATTGCTTTTTTATCCATTTCTAAATAATGGACCTTGTCCAGTTATTTCCTCTACTGTAAATATCGCTGAGCTAATAGCTCCATCAACACCAGTGCTAAACTCATAACATGAATCACCTGCAACAAATAAATTTTCTATTGGTGTAGTAGGACCAAATCTGTTTTTTCCATGCCATTTAATTGTTCTTCTAAGACCATCGACTATTGGGAAAAAATGATGAGTACGCCATTCAAAATCTTTTTTGAAATCAAAATTTGGAAAAACAGGCTGTAAATCTTTTATCATTCTTTCAACTAGCTCTTTTTTATTTTTTAAATCATCCATATTTTTTATTTCAACCGCAAAATTAAAAAGATAATGATCTTTTGGTGCTTGCTTTAGTTTTTGATCAAATTCATAAACTAAATAATATGAATCAACGTGTTTTGTTTCAGTTTTTGGAATCATAATCCATGTCCCAATTGGTTTTTCTAAAAGAGTTTTTTTACTTCCACCAATTATAAGAAAAAGATTAGTTGATTCTTTTTTAGCAAGTTTTAGCTTTTCAATATAATTAGCTGGAAGATCTTTTACTATATCTAAAAGCCCATATACCGGTGCAGCATATATTACATTTTTTGCATAAATTGTTTTGTCATCTTCAAGTTTTACTCCCTGTATCTTATTTTCATCTACAATTAATTTTTTAACTTTTTTACCAAGCATTATTTTACCATTGTTTTTTCTAACAATTTTAGCAAATGCTTCAACAATATTTGCAACACCTCCCCGTGCAGCAAATAAAGGTGTTTTATATTTTTTTATACCTCTTTGAAATGCTTTCATACAAAATAGTAGATCTCCTCCTGACAGTTTATCAGTTTCTGTAACTGTTTGATATCCTGCTACAAAACCATCAGTGAATATTTCACGAGCATGCTTATCGAAATTAAAATGATCGTATAGCTCATCTATAGAATGATAAAGCCATTTGTTTTTTATTTCATCAAAACTTGCTTTTTCTGCATATTTTAACATTTTATTGATTTTAAGTTTTGAAGTAATCGGCATAAATGGATAGGTCCTCAGTTTTTCAAAAAAATTTTTTGGAGGTTTATGAAAATTTTTATGTCTATAAAACAAGGGCATATTGACAATTTCTACATCACAGTATTTATCTGCTCCAGTGTGTTTTATTACAAAATCAAGATAGTTATCTGTAGGAAAAACATGGTGTCCATAGTCAACATAGTAATCATCTATATCCGCCCAGCCATATTCTTTAGGTGTGCGAGTTGCTGATCTTCCACCATAATAATTGTTTTTATCTATAACTATTACTTTTTGATTTTTTGAAAGTAGTGCGGCTGCTGCTGTGCCTGTAAATCCAGCACCTATCACAATTGTATCGTATTTCATAAATTAATCCTGCCTAGATAATTTATTATAGTATTTTATTTAAAAAGTTTTTAGGTTACATCTACAGATGAATTTATTCTTTTTATTGTTTTTTCAATAAAATCTTTATCTGTAATTTTTACTTTTATTGCATTATTTGGACATATATCAGCACATCTTCCACATCCTCTACATGCATCACTAATTTTAGCTATTTTATCTTTTATAGTTATTGCTTTTACAAAACATATATCCTTACATTTTCCACATCCAGTGCATTTATCTGTTACTTCAACTTCAACACCGGGCATCTTTTTTACAACTAAACCCATGTCTTTATCCATATCTGGTAATATTCGCCATAGGCAACAACAGTTGCAACAATTACATATAACCATCAAGCGTGTGCCAGGGCTAACACCTAGCCATTGTTCATCTATTACATCTCTACCAACTAAATGTATTAATCCTAGATCTCTACATTTTTTAACATGTTCTAAAGCTTCTTTTTTAGAAGCTTTATGTCCAAATTCTTTATTGATATATCTTGCTGCTTCACCTAGAAAAAGACAGCCTAATTCTTTTGGATAATTTTTACAATCCATTGATTCTCTACATATACAGAAATTCATTATAACGCGGTAACTTGATTTTTTTATGAATTGTTCTACAATTTTTGATGGGAGAACTATGGATTCAGATGGTTGTATTTTTTTATTTATCTCTAATTCTACTGTTGTATCTCTTGGTAGAATTGTAAGATTAGTTTTTTCAAAAAGCATTTTTTTTGTAATCCATCGTATCATTGGAATTTTAGTTAGTTTTGCAAGTTTAAATCTATGGGGAAAGAACTTTTCTATTAAATCAACAAATTTTCTGTTTTTTTGCATTTAATTTCAGCAATTCCTTTAAAGTTTTGTAGTTTAAAAAAGAAACGGAAGTTTTTATGGCTTAATATAAACATTATGGAAAAAACTGGATTTGAACTTTGGTTTATTGACTGAAAAATAAAATGCTGTGTAAAATAAATTAGTGCAAGGGAGGGAATTGGATTCTGATTCACCGGTGAAAAATCTTTTTTTTACCCTGTTAAGATTATTAAAGAGGATATATGGCATACTGAAGGCAAATCTTGGAATATTCCTGTTTCTCCACTAATTGAAAACCTTTTCATAAAATGGAAAATTATTTTTAGGGTGTGTTATTAAAATTTGATAAAATATGAGAGAATTTTTATGGATAAAATATTAAAAATTGCTGCTATTGAAACATTTTATGGTGGTTCACATCGAGTTTTTATTGACGGCTTGATACAACACTCTCGCCACAAGTTTACTCTTTTTACGTTACCAGATCAACGCTGGCGCTGTCGGATGAAAAAAAGTGCTGCAGAAATTATTCAGAATGTTGATAATCTTAAAGAATTTGACCTCATCTTTGTGACCAGTCTCTGCAATGTAGCTGAGTTGAAGGCTCTTATAGGTCCGACCTGTCCACCTGTTATGTTATATGTTCATGAAAATCAGCTTACTTACCCAAGGAGTACTCATCAGAAAAGGGATTTCCAGGTCGAGTGGATCGATTTTATAAATACTGTCACTGCCGATCTTGTTATATATAATTCTGACTTTCATCGCAATAAATATCAGCGTGCACTAAGGATGTTTCTCCAGGAAATTCCCCACATAAAACTGTCATCTGAATACTGGATAAAACGTGCTCAGGAACGATCTGTCACACTTTACCCTGGCACAGATACACCTGATAACCTTTCTAAAAAATCTTCTGTAAACAATCCCCCACGGATACTTTGGAACCATCGATGGGAATACGATAAACAGCCAACCCTTTTTTTAAAGACACTTATTCGATGTATGGATGCCGGATATGGTTTTGAAATAATCCTGTTAGGTAAATCACCTTCTACGCCATCAAAGAAATACAAAAATCTTATCAATCAACTCTCTGAACGCATTTTTCATTACGGATATGTTGAATCGCGAAAGGATTATTTTTCTCTCATTTCCTCAGCTGATATAGTTATAAGTACCGCTATTCAGGAAAATTTTGGACTTTCAATCGTCGAGGCTATTCAGTGCGGATGTTTTCCGCTGCTTCCAAACCGTCTGTCCTACCCTGAACTTATTCCAGAAGAGTATCACGCCAGGGTGTTGTACAATACTGATGATGAACTGTTTAGTTGTTTGACGACTATACTTGAAAAAAAACTATTTTTGCAAAAGTCATTATGCCAGAAGTTTATGATACATCGTTGGGAAAATCGTATTGATGAGTATGATACCCTTTTTAATAACTTGTTTTTACATTAATGAAAAGATCAAGTCAATACCAAAAGTTTAGGAAATCGTAAATTTGATTATACCAACCTTAATTTACCTACGAAAATTTAACAACTCAATATTACAAAGTATCAACATTTTAAAAAATGATGCTCATCAGAGTTGTAAAAATGAAAAAAAAGAAAGATGACCTATTTGTAATTCGACATCTGTAAAAACCATGTTTGCAGAAAGTGGAAAAAAAGTATAAATGAAATAAAAGAAAAAAATGAAAATAGATTATTATCTTCTTTTTTAATTCAATATTTTTGGAAATTAATAAGAGATGCAAGGGGCAAGACTCTAATTCCAAGTTTAACTCTCTTTCAGTTATAATCCTTTCATCATGTTTCTCTTATGAAAATAACTTGATATTAATAAGAAAACACAACTAAAAAGGATTAACGCAAGAATGTCTAATGCTACAGGTAACACCGATACACCATCTAAACCTGCATGAAATAAATCCACAAGGTAAGTAAGAGGAGAAAAATATGAAAGAGTTCTACCTATCTCTGGTAGATCTTGCAAAGGAATGAAAATACCACTGATAAAAATCAATGGAAAACGTATCAAACTGGAAAACATCATAATATGTGAAGGCGAACGAACCGAAGGAGATGCTAAAGCTACACCCAACGATGCAAAACATAATGTACCTAAAATTAAAGAACTCAGTAGTATAACTATATTATTTATTGGAAAATTCAATAAAATACCAGCAATTAGTATAACCGGAGAAGTAATTATAATACCATAGATTGCACCTGCCATAACATCCCCTAAAATAATTGTATGAATACTTACTGGATAGGAAAGTAATCGTTCATATGTACCTGCTTGTTTCTCCCAAGGAGTAATCAATGGGCCTACTGATGAAGAAGTAAAAAACAATGCCATAGCAATAAAACCTGGGAAAAAAATAGTTATATCAAGATTTCTACCCATAAAAAAAGAGGTAAACATAAAAAGTGGAAACAAGAGCCCAAAAATAATCACTGGTGCTTTTTTATAATAGATTTTAATGTTTTTCTCAGCAGTGACAATAATTCCTTGTAAAAAAGGTAACATGCTCATTTTTTCCCTCCTCTTGTTAGTCTAACAAATGCTTCTTCAAGACTTGGACCACTTGTTGCAAGTGAAACAATTTCCAAATCTTTTTTTTCTGCAAGAGATACAATATATTTGACTAATTTATCAGGATCCTTTGTATAAAAAACATATTTATCTCCACTAATATCTGTTTTTAAAATACATTCAGATTTAAACAAATCTTTTTTTACTTTTTGGCCAAAAGAAACTTTTATAGACTGTGTTTTATCAAAAGTATTTTTTAGTTTTTCAGGTCTATCTATTGCGACGATCCGGCCTTTATGAATAATGCATACTCGTTCACATAACTTGTTTGCTTCTTCGATATTATGAGTAGTTAAAAAAACTGTACAACCCTTTTTGTTCATATCATTTATTATTTTAATTATTAACCGACGGCTTTGAACATCAAGACCTTCTGTAGGTTCATCTAAAAAAAGAATCTTTGGGTCATGAATAATAGCACAAGCTATACTAATTCTTTGTTTCATACCTTTTGAAAAAGTACGTACAGAATCATTTCTTCGTTCATATAATCCAAGAGTTGAGAGAAGCTCATTTGCTTTTTTTTCTAATACTTTTTTTGAAATTCCATAGTATTTCCCAGCAAGAATTATATTCTGTTTTGCAGTAAGATCAACATACACATTTCCCATCTCAGGGATAACACCCATCATCATTTTTGCATCAATTGGGTTATTTTTCATATCTATATTTTTAATTGTAACATTTCCTGAATCAGGTGAAAGAATACCTGTTAGTAAACGAATTGTCGTGGTTTTTCCAGCGCCATTAGGGCCAAGAAAACCAAAAACCTCTCCTTCTTCTACATTAAAATTGACACTGTCTACTGCTGTAACAGGTCCAAATTTTTTTATTAAGTTCTCTGCTTTAATTGCAACCATAAATCTAATCACTTTCCTTATGAGATAATTCAATTTGAACAGCCATAATTTTAACACCACTCTGAGTCATAATGGATAAAGTTGCAGGCTTAGTAATAAGACATTGATCCTTTTTTACAAATTTTTGTTCTTTGTCAATTGTTACTTGAGCCTCACCATTGATAACATAGAAAATAACACTGGATTCCATTTCACACTTGGGTAGATTACCATTTGGCGGAAGCTTGATGATTCTTACTTTAAAATTTCTCTGTGAATAAAGAACATTTTTATCTCTTTCATTATGTGGGTATGTTTTTATTTTATTGAAATCAAAAACTTCCATTTTTATTTCCCTTCTTTTTCGTCCAATAAGTTGATTTCAATCTTTTTTGTTTTTAGTTTCCAGATTTTTTCAGGTGCTCCACCGCCTTCTTCTTTGTAGTGAGCAACCTCTATTATTCCAGCTTTTTTAAGTTCTGAAAGATGATAATAGAGTCCTGATGAGGTAATGTTTTCATTGTTTTTTAAAAGAAAATCATAGATTTCTTTTGTACTTTTTTTCTCTTCGCCTATAAATCTAATTATTATCCATCTTGTAGGACAGTGAAGAGCACTTACATATTTTTTTAGCGGATTTGGTTGGCAATTGCAATCACACATAAAATTCACCATAATATTATAGTAAAATACTGTAATATTACAGCAATATTTAAAACTTTCTCTTCTTTAAAAACAGACGACCATTGCTAAAAAAATATTAAGAAAATTTTACAATTCTATATCTATTAAGATGATGTTTTGTCATATATGCTAATCATATGTCATAATCATCTTTCTTATGAAATTTTTTCCATACCTGACTAACTATTACAGTCATTAAAAATGCAAATACCAGAAGCAATATTGGTGTAGCAATGTTTTCAAGAATTTTATAATCTATAAGGAAAAGAGCCCCAAATGAACCAAGCATAATGCCTGAAAAAAGTTTGAGAATACGTCCATGCCATTCGCTAATTTTACGATGCCCAAGAGTAAAAATGAATATCAATAGTATCACAAGAAGTGGTATTACATAAATGATATTATAAAAAAGAATGTACATATAATATTCAGAAGCAGTTAGATTATAAAATGTAAGCCGGTTCACATATATCAATGGCAGCCCAAGACTACATAAAAGCTCATAAAAATTAACTGTTACAGCAAGAATAATGGTCCCAAGTATTGCTGTTGCTATCTTAGGTGTTTTAACAAGATCCCTCATCTGTTTAAACAGTTCAAATTTCTTTTTTTCAGGAATGCTAACTGATGCACCTTTTTTAAAAAAGAAGAAATCTTTTATGTTTAATATCCCTAGAGATAATGTTATAAGACCAACAGCAAGTGATAAAATAAAAGTATGAAGGGCTGTTAGAGTTGCAAGTAAGATAAACATAAAAATAATGTACAGAAAACCCGAAAAGAAAATAAAAATACCGCCGATGAGAAGCATTCTGCGTTTACTTTTAGCATAAATCAACAAGTTTAAAAGAAAAATAAGAATAAAAAATGCACATGGATTAAAACTATCTGCACCAGCAAGAACTAAAGTTAAAACAGGTAATGAAAAATCAGCCATATTTAGTTCGATATGCCAAAAAAGTACGTCAAACTCCACAATATCTTTATTAATATCTGTTGCCTCTTCTAGGCCTGTAATATAATCATTTATAACATTTTCAATATTTTCTAAAGTTGCATCTGGGCTTTTAATAACAGTTGTATTTTTATCGTTTTTAACTACAAAAAAGGGGTAATAAACACTATAATTTTTAATGTAAACGTTTCTATATTCATCATTGTAGTCACTATTTGTAGATATATCCTTCCATTGAAAAACTACATCTTCGGAATAGGATTCATTATTTTCAATTGCTGCCATTTCATCATAATACTGTTTACATATCCCACAAGCAGTGCTATAGAAAAACTCGACATGGATTTTATCATCATGTCCTGTCTCTTCTGCCAAAGCTGATGATAAAAAAATTTGTGAAAATAAAAGTATAATAAGAATAAATAGCAGAGTTTTCTGAATTTTGTTCATATTTTATGTTTCTCCATAAAATACATTTTCATTAATCCTCAATTTTCTTTGTATTTTCTTTTTTTATTAATTTTTAGGTTTACTTGTTTCTTGTTTAATTATTTTTTATTTGATAATAATATTTTATATAGGTTGCATTAGAGGATAATTATCTACGTTGCCACTAGATACTGTATATACTGAGTCTCCTATTCCATCACCATCTGCATCTGTTCCATTATAATCATCCCAATAGTTACCAACTGAGCCATTATCCCAAGTATTTCTTATATCATCTCTTGCGTTCCAGTTGGTATTGTTTATAAAAACATTACTATATGCAATATTGTTTGTTGCGCCACAGCAAAAATAAAGCCCTTTATTGTTACTAATAAAACGATTGTTTATAACTGTGTTTTTATCTGAACCCAGGATTCTAAGTGCATAGTTACTATTTTCTGTGAATATGTTATCTGAAATCGTATTATTATCTGATCCGCCTTGTAGATACATTCCATAATCCGTGTTATCTTTAAACATATTTAAAGAAATATTGTTTGCTTTTGCAGTGTATGCAAATATCCCACGTTTGTTATTCGAAAATATATTATTTTTTATCTTATTTTTTGTATTTTTAGGACTTGCTTGAAGATATAAACCATAATTTTGATTTGATGAAATGTCACAATCAGAGATTGTATTATAACTTGATCCGATTTCTATACCTGCATCTGAGGTTCCTGCAGGTCCACCATTTGTTATTTTAAAACCTCTTATTTTCACATAATCTGCTGAAATATAAATGACTACGTCAGAACCATTACCGCGAATTATAGTTGTATTTTTATCTTTGCCAATTAGTTCTAACGGTTTTGTTAATTTAATATTTTCAAAATATGTTCCAGCGCTTACAAAAATAGTTTCATTATCAGATGCTGAATCAATTGCTTCTTGAATTGATGAATAATCACCTTTTCCATCAATTGATACAAAATAACTTCCGTTATTATTTTGGTTGTTAAAGTTATTAGAATAAAATAGAAAATACAAAGATATTAAAACGATTAATACAATAAATATTGCCGCTAGTTTTGAAAGTGTCTTTTCAGATGTGAATTTTGAAGATTTATTATTTTTTGTTTTATTTAAAGTTTCTAAGGGTTTTATTTCTGCCTCATCTATTATTTTATTATGAACATGTTTCATATGATGTCTTAAATTTTCTTGTTTAACCTTTATTTTACATTCGGGACAAATTACCCATATATCCTCTTTATTTTTTTTACTCAATTTGCCACCTCTTAAGGAATTTTTTTAAATGACTAATAGTATTGTCAAGTTTATTTTAATAATTCCTACCATAAATTAAAACCCCAAAATCTCAAAGCCATAAGTACACCAATAATAATGATAATGATTCCAAATATCCTCTGCATCCATTTACCAGCAGTTACATATTTATTTCCAAGTTTACCGCGAACGGTATTAGTAACTGCACATAGAGGAATAATTGGTACTCCATGACCAAGTCCAAATACAAATAACAATAAACCACCCATAATAAGAGAAATTTCTTGTGTAAGTGTGAGAATAAATACTGGCATCATCAACCCCATTGCACACGGCGCCCATCCAATGGAAAATAGTATACCTAAAAAGAATGCACCAAGATAAATAGATTTTTTACTTAACTTGAAAAACAGATTTTGCCCCTTTTCCATCATTTGAGAGCCTGTTTCATTTTTTGTTTTTATTTTGATGAATTCTTTTAATGGCTTGAAAATATTAATACCAAGGATAACAAGTATTATTCCAGATATTAGATAAAATAGGGTTGATGCTTCGATAAAAAAACCTATAGACGAGATCCCTAATCCAAAAAAGAAAAATACAATTGCCATTCCCAAGGTAAAAATAATACCAATCCAGATCCCTTGAATTGAAATCTTTTTATCACTTTTTCCGGATTCTTTCTGCAATGAGCCCACATAAGAAAGCATTGCAACCAGCAAAGCAATAGAACAGGGAGTTAATGCAGTGAGGATACCCAAAATAAATATTCCAATAAATGTAATGCTTTCATCATCATTAACACTACGCCCTTTAAATGATTCCCATTTTCCTTCTGTTATTTGTTGTACATCTTTTGTGAGAGATTCAGCACTTTGAATACCCTCAATAGGTCCTGACCCCATGCGATATATGTGATATACACCAACGATACTTTGATTCGTATCAATAAGTACAAGACTTGGGTTGGAAAATGCGCCGTCAACTGTCCAATAATTCTGATATGGATTAGCTACAGGAAACGGGGAAAAATCTTCAACCCAATGCCAACTTACGTTTACATTAAAATCTCTTTCCGTCATTTCTTTTCCTGTTACGGAATATGGATTCTTTCTAATGTTAATGGTTATAACAGTAACATTCTGACTAGAATCAGAAAGTTTTTTAAGTTCAACAATCTGGCCTTTCATCTCCTTAAGACATTCAATGCAAACTGGTTCTTCTACCTGGGTGAAATGAAGAATAACAACCTTTCCTTGGTAATCACTTAATGAAAATTCAACTCCGTGTTCATCAGTAGCTGTAAAATCAGATGCAGATTTAAACTCGTTTTGATCAGCTGAAATAATTGGTAAAAAAAATGATAAAATAACTACAGTCAACAGAACTGAAAAAATAAAATTGTATTTATATTTCATTATATCTTCTCCTTGTTTAAATTGTGGTAATATATTGCATCTTTAATCCAAGAGTCTAAAACTTCATCTTCGACATCATGCAGCCAGGAATGCCAACCGATTTTTACATCATCATTATCTTTCACATAAGTAAAAACACCAGTAAAAGCAATACTTAAACGATCCGTAATCTCATACATATAAACATCATATATCATTTTCCATAAATCCTCCGATGCACCATAAGTATCAAGATCATAGAACTCAACATCATCTTCATATTTTTCAGCTAATGCAATGACTCTATTTGCTTGAGCTGTACAGTAGGCACAACCGGTCGTATGAACCACAAATAATACAGGCTTACTTTTTAAATCATCAACAATCCAATTGAGATGATTTATCGTCTGTCCACTGTTTACACTATCTGGAGGAAACTCTATCCAAAAATCATTTGAACCCGTTCCAATTGAATGAACCGGCGTATAATCGTCAAGCCAATTAGGATTATTTGAATTTCCGCTATCTCCATTATTATTTTTGTCATCAGAAGAACCAGATAAAACAAAAAACGCAGCAGCACCAATAACTATCAATATAATTATAATAATTGCAATTGTTCCAAAAGAAAAATTCATCGATTTTTTCTGTTTTTTTCCTTTTTTAGGCAAAACCTTAATAGATGTTTCATCAACATCCTCTATTTTTTTATCATGCACATGTTTTAAATGTGCTTCAATA
>CAZWYI010000016.1:0-47122 GCA_964638155.1 uncultured Thermoplasmatales archaeon
GGTGATGTTAGATGTGAAAAATTAAAGTTTTCAAAACGGGAAAACTTTATTCCCCGAGAATAAGGTTTAGGTAAAAATACCTTAAATTTTATAACTATAAACTGTATATCCATATTGAATTAAGAGGGAATGAGGAGAGATTATATGCCAGAAACAGAACTAAAAAAAGATGAGAGATGTGTAACCGGTATAGAAGAACTTGACGATATGCTTGATGGGGGAATTCCTACGGGTAGTACCGTTCTTGTAACAGGTAGTAGCGGTTCAGGGAAAACCACGTTATGTATGCAGTATCTCATTAATGGTGCAAAAAAAGGAGAAAGAGGAGTATTTTTTACTATTACTGAGCCACTTTTTAAATTAACAAAAAATATGGAAGGCTTTAATTTTTACGATAAAAAACTCATTGAAACAGGCATGGTAAATCTAATTGATCTAAGGATAATTAGTGAAAGACTTGGACTTGATACTGAAAAATATACAGTTGAAGATGCTAGTGCTCTTTTAGATATTCTACGTGATATTGCTGATGAATTAAATGTTAAAAGGCTTGTTATTGATTCGATAACTGCTTTATGTTATAGGCTTCAAACTCCAGAAATGATTAGAGATTTTATATTTAAATTAGGTTCCTCTCTTGCTGCAATGAAATGTACAACATTGTTAACTTCAGAGGTACCGCCAAGAAAATTCCAATATTCTCAATATGGAATTGAAGAATTTATATCTGATGGAATAATATTTTTAGGCGATATCGAAAGAAAAGGTGATTTGATACGTACTTTTCAACTTATTAAAATGAGAGGAGCGTCACATAGTAGAACTAAATCTGCTATGAGCATATCTACTAAAAATGGTATTGAGCTAGCTCCCTTACTTAAATCTAGAGCGTGAAAAATAAATGCCTAATGTTTTAATTGATGGACTTAGAGAACGGATAAATAATGCAATAAAGATTAATCAATCAATTGGTATTTTACTTCCTGGTAGCAACTATTCAGATTTAACTCAGGCTCTTTTTGATTTAATGAAAAACACTCCAAATGATGCCTGGGTTTATGTATCTGTTACAAAACCATATGGTGTTTTAACAAAACAATATAATTTTTTAAAAGATATTCAAAATGTAAAATTTATAGACTGTATTTCTAAAGCAGCAGGTATATCAAAAGATAGCTCTAACTGTATTTTTTTAGAAAGCCCCTCCTTACTTGAGAAATTAGGTTTGGAGATAATAAACATATTTAAGGATGTTGATGAGGATACTAGAAAATACCTAGTTATCGATTCGATAAGCAATCTTATAATTTATAATGATGCTGAGATTGTCACAGAGTTTTTTTATCATATTATTAATAAAACCAGAGCAAAAGATATTCATACAATTTCACTGGCTATCGAAGAAGAAGGTCTTGAAAGTTCTTTAAATAGACTTATTTATCTTAATGATAAAATTTTGAAGGTCAGAGATTCGTTTATCTAGTTCTGGAGGAAAAATTAATTACGGATTTAAGAGTTAAAATGGCTAAAAAAGAGGAATTTATTAGTACAGGAATAGAAAAATTAGATAAATTACTAGAGGGCGGTACGCCCAAGGGTTATTGTGTACTGATTTTAGGTTCTCCCGGAAGTAGCATTGAAATTTTAAGTAAACAACTTGCAACTTCAGGAAAGGTTTTATACATTAGTACAGAAGAAACTGAAACAGAAGTAAAAGACACAATGAAACGTTTTGGTTGGAACAATAAAAAGATTGAGATAGTAGATATTGCATCTAAATATTCTGAATCAATTCTTTCAGGTGAACAAAAAAGGATAAGTGTTTATCAACAAAGATCTAAGTTAAAACTTAAAGAGTTAATTGAAATTGGTTCATCTGGTATGCCCCCTAGTGAAAAAGGAGATGAGGATTTTTTGGCTATGTTTTCTGAGAGTATGAAAGGTAAAAAAGCTCAAAAGGTTATATTAAATTCACTTGACTTTTTTTTAAATCAATATTCTCAGGAAGAAGTAATACGAACAATTCAAGCTGCAAAAATATCAAACATTCAGGATAAAGGAGTAATTTTTTTGATAATGACTAAAGGCATTCATGGAGATATTTTTGAAAGAAAAATGGAAGGACTTGCAGATTGTATTTTAGAATTGGAAGTTATCCAAAAAGGTTCTACTTTTGAAAGATTTTTAGCTGTTAAGAAAATGAAGAATTATGCCAAGAAAATTGGTATTGCAAGATATGCAATAGACAGTGATGGTTTTGTCCTTGAAATGATAGAAAGAATTATGTAATATAATTTTTAAGGGGGACTTTATAGTTGAAGAGGAGAATAGATAAAAAAATCTAGTCCCCCTATAATAATTAAAATAAAAGTTTTTATATATTAATCCTTTGTATATATTATAACAAAAAGGGTCATGATATGTTTAGAATATAACATAATGTTATTATTATAACAATTTTTCGATATTTATTTAATTATTAATATATCAAAATTGCCTTAACTCCATTTATTTTCCTGATTTTTGGAATGAGCGTAGGAGGAATTATGTCTTCAGTTATTATAAAAAGCCTGGGCTCTTCAGATAATTCAAAATCATCAACAATTGCTTGTCTGATACTAATTTTTTTATCTGCAATTATTTCAGATACATCTGCAAGAATTCCATATTTACTTGGATCGGTTGGGACTATCTCAATAACACCCCATCCCATGATTGTTGCAACGTCTTTTAGATGACAGGTGGGTTTTAATTTTGTAAAGATATCTTTTAATTCTTTATTTTTTTTAATAATCTTTATTGTAGAAACTATAGCTCTTCTGTCTGTATCTAATGCTCTAGCTATTTTTGAATCAGATAGTTCTATTTCACCACAATAAATTTTTTCATTTTTTATTTTTAGACCATATTCTAACATTTTTTTAGCTATTATCTTTCTTGTCGGATATTTTTCAAAGTATTTTACTATATAATTCCACATAGTATTATTTAGGAATTAGATGATATATAAATATTGTGCATTTTTAACTTTATTAAACCTTTAATGTATAAATTTATACTTTAATGTACAAAATTAGAAATATTTAAATATTAAAAACACACTATAATATAATATGAGCCAAACGAAAATATTACTAGATGAAAACGAAATGCCAAAGAAATGGTATAACATACAAGCTGACTTAAAAACACCACTCGATCCTCCTCTTAATCCACAAACAAAAAAGCCAATATCTGCAAAAGATTTGAGCGCAATTTTTCCAATGGAACTAATTAAACAAGAAGTTAGCAAAGATAGATATATATCTATACCAAAAGAAGTACTTGAAATATATAAAATCTGGAGACCAAGTCCACTATATAGGGCAAGAAATTTAGAAAAAAGATTAAAAACTCCTGCTAAAATATATTACAAATGGGAGGGAGTAAGCCCTCCTGGTAGTCATAAGCCAAATACTGCAGTGCCGCAAGCATACTATAATAAAAAAGAAGGAATCGAACGAATTGCAACTGAAACTGGAGCTGGCCAATGGGGAACTGCTCTTGCATTTGCAACCAGCTTTTTTAAGTTAAAATGCAGGGTATATATGGTAAAATGCAGCTACGATCAGAAACCATATAGAAAAATAATAATAGAAAGCTATGGAGCAGATATACATCCAAGTCCATCAAAACTTACAAAAACAGGAAGAGAAATACTAAAAAAAGATCCAAATACATCAGGTAGTTTAGGTATAGCAATAAGTGAAGCAGTAGAAGACGCTGCAACTCACAGTCATACAAATTACTCGCTGGGATCAGTTCTAAATCATGTAGTGTTACACCAAACAATAATTGGTCTTGAAACAAAAAAACAATTTGAATTAATTGACAAATATCCTGATATAGTAATAGGTTGTGTTGGTGGCGGAAGCAATTTTGCTGGGACCGCTTTTCCTTTTGTCAAAGATAAAATCTCTGGAAAAAATCCAAATACAAAAATAATATCTGTGGAACCCTTAGCTTGCCCAACATTAACAAAAGGACAATATAGATACGACTTTGGTGATAGTGCAGGCTTGACACCACTTCTAAAAATGTATACATTAGGCCATGATTTTATTCCTGCGTCTATACATGCAGGGGGGCTAAGATATCACGGTGATTCACCTCTTTTATGTAAACTAACTAAAGAGGGTTATATGGAAGCTGTAGCATATTATCAAAGCGAAGTATTCAAGGCAGCAGAATTATTTGCAAAGACAGAAGGATTTATAGTGGCACCTGAAGCCGCACATGCTGTAAAAGCGGCAATAGATTATGCCAAAATCTGCAAAAAGAAAAATGAAGCAAAAACAATAGTATTTGCAAATAGTGGACATGGATTATTTGATTTAGCTGCATATGATGCGTATAATAAAAATGATATTATTGATTGTAAATACTAAATTAAATCAATATAATTCATGGATCGTATCAGAAACAGAAGGAGGAGTTCTAAAACTAAAAGGTCCTGATGCACCATTCTCTGGTATAACTTGACCCCATACATCTGTTCTAGTTTGAAGACCTCCAAAAACCGCTGTCATATTAAAAGTTAACTTTACTGTATCTCCTCTGTTGATACCTGGGGAATCAGCATTACAAGAATCATCAGGATCCTGAACAACAATTATTCCAAAATTACTTGCACTTTGTTCATACATGTTAGTCCCAGAAGAATCATCCACCGTGTTGAATAATCCAGTAGAATTTAGATTCGAAGCAAAATTAGGTTCACCAGAGCTATATCCAACAACACATTTTACAGTGGAATTTGAAATTTCAACAATTGTAGTACTTAGATCAATATCTTGGGAGCCTGCTCTAACATCAACAGTTATACTTAAATTATGAAATGAATTATTATACCAAGTTCCGCTAATGTTTCTATTGCCTGTTTCAGCTTCTATATGATATGCTCTAAGTCCAGTACCTACTTCATCTTTTGTCTCTTCACCAGAACTCATAGCCTTGATTTCTAAAGTATTTGCAGTTTGAATTATAACTGACGCGGCTATACCTGCAACTAGAACCATAGCTATAAAAACGATCATAGAGCCAATGCCTATGGCTCCAACATCAGAATTTAGGTAACGATGATATCTTTGATTCTTATCTTGATTTTGCATCCCAATCAATTAAAACAATTTAATAAGTTTTTATATCCTTTTTTCGCACTTGAATGTGTAGATGTTTATGTAAGCGAATATTTTCTTAATAGTCCAATTTGTATTTTTTTTGTTATCTGTTTATTTAGATGCATATACATATGAATATTCGTTAGTTAAAAACAGAATTTATCAGTAAAATCTATTATATTGAAACCATAGCTCTTAATAATGAGATTTATATATCGGTCTTGCAGTAGTAAGTTAAAAGGGAGTATAAAAATGACTCAAAATAATATCTTTAACCTCAAATATGGAACTGATAAACTTAAAAAAGGTTTTGCTAAAATGCAGAAAGGCGGAGTTGTAATGGATGTTACAAACGCAAAACAAGCCCAAATCGCTGAGGATGCAGGTGCTGTTGCTGTAATGGCACTAGAACGTGTGCCTGCAGATATAAGAGCAGAAGGAGGAGTAGCTCGGATGGCTGATCCTACTATCATTGAAGAAATCATGGAGGCAGTTTCAATACCTGTAATGGCAAAAACAAGAATTGGCCATTTCGTTGAGGCACAGGCTTTAGAGTCATTAGGGGTAGACATGGTAGATGAATCAGAGGTTCTAACACCTGCAGATCCTTTTTACCATATAGACAAAAAGAAATTTACTATCCCTTTTGTTTGTGGCTGTAGAAACCTTGGTGAAGCAATAAGAAGAATATGGGAAGGAGCTGCAATGATTCGTACAAAAGGCGAAGCAGGCACTGGAAATATAATAGAAGCAGTAAGGCATCAAAGGATGGTTACTAGAAAAATAAAATTATTAAAAGAATTGAATAACGATGAATTGAAAAAACTAGCTGAAGAATATTCACAAAGTTACATAGATGCAACAAAGAAAATGACAGAAAAAGAGGTTAATGATAATACTGAAATATTTGAAGAATATACCTTTTCAACTATTAAAAAAGGTTTATATGAAGTTTTAAATGAAACAAAAAAAATCCAAAGACTACCTGTTGTAAACTTTGCAGCAGGAGGAGTTGCAACACCATCTGATGCTGCAATTATGATGCAACTAGGAAGTGATGGTGTTTTTGTTGGATCAGGAATTTTTAAATCAAAAATCCCTAAAAAACGTGCAAAGGCAATAGTTGAAGCTGTAGCAAATTATGATAAACCAGAGGTTATTGCAGAAATCAGTAAAAATCTTGGTGAAGCAATGGTTGGAATAAATATCGATACAATTCCAAAAGAAGAAAGACTCCAGGAGAGAGGATGGTAAAGCAGGTTAATATTGGAGTAATAGGAATCCAGGGAGCCGTAACAGAACATATTAAAGCAACTAAGCTAGCATTAAAAAACAAAAATATCGAGGGAAAAGTTTTACAAATAAAAAATAGAGATGAAATTAAAAAAATTAACGGTCTCATAATTCCTGGCGGAGAAAGTACAACTATTTCAAGAATTCTTTATAGTAAAGGTTTATATCAAGAAATCTTAAAAAGAATACAAAAAAAAGATCTTTCTATAATGGGAACATGTGCGGGATGTGTTGTTTTAGCAAAAAAATTATCTAATAGTTCAAAAAAAATAAAACTTTTAAAATTAGTAGATATAAAAGTACAAAGAAATTATTTTGGAAGACAAAAACTTTCATTTGAAAAAAACATTTCAGTAGATGGTTTTGAAGAACCATATAATGCTATTTTTATAAGAGCACCTCTAATTGAGGAAGTATGGGGTGAATGTAAAATACTTGCAAAAATTAAAAAAAAGATAATAATGGTCAGGCAGGAAAAGATACTTGCTTTATCTTTTCATCCTGAGCTTACTAATGATTTAAGAATACATGAATATTTTATAGATATGGTATTAAGCTTTCATAATGGCCATTAAAAATATTCCAAGTGCAATTAAGGCTCCTACAATTGCTCCAACTATAGCAACAATACCTTGTAGGATTGTCCCTTCAAAATTCAATATGCCTTCTGGTACTCCCATAAAGGATCCTAACCAGCCTGCTCCATACATAAATATTACAAATACAAGTAGACCAATAACTACTAAAATTCCTCCTACTGCTCTACTTCTACCAGAGCCAAAATAGGCTGTGAAAATACCAGCTATTATACTTGCAATGGCAAATACTAGCGTCAACATACTTAAAAATTGTGCTATCATTTTTATTTTCCTCCTCTAAAATTTTGTACCTGTTAAGGTTTTAGTATCAATTACTCCATCTATAGATCTTATTTTGTCAACAACGATTTGACCTAGTTTTTCGAAGTCATCTGCTTTAATTTTCGCTATAAGATCATATTCTCCAAATAAAGGATGTAGTTCTACCACTTGTGGAACTTTAGATAGTTTATTGTAAACGTCATGTTCTTGTGCAGGTGCTGCACTTATTAATACAAATCCTATAGCCATCTATTTTTCACCTGAAAGCCATTATATTGTTTTGTAATATAAACCTTTTCAAAAAATATTAATATAAAAGGAGTAAAATCACGTTAATAAACAAAAAATAATAAATTTTTAATAAAATTTTATTTTGCAAAACCCTTTAAATAGTAATACAATTCCGAATTTGTAATATGTACCCAATCAAAAAAATAAAAAATGAGTTAATTAAAGATATTAAAAATCTATTATTTAAATTAAATTGTAAAATAGATATAAATCTAGAAGAGCCAACTGATGAAAAAATCGGTGATTTTGCTTTTCCTTGTTTTCAACTAGCACCTGTTTTAAAAAAATCACCAAATGAAATAGCAAAAAAATTAAAAGAAGAAATTAAAAAAAATGAGTTAGTAGAAAAAATTGAGGTAAAAAATGGATATTTAAACTTTTTTTTAGATGAAAAAAAGATAAATAAAATGATTTTAGATAAGGTATTTGAAAAAAACAATGAATACGGCTTTTTAGAAAAGAAAAATAAAAAAGTTATCGTTGAACATACTTCAGCTAATCCAAATGGCCCATTACATGTAGGAAGAGCTAGAAATCCAATAATAGGAGATACTATCTCTAGAATCTACAAAGCAGCAGGATATGATGTTGAAACCCAATTTTATTTAGATGATATGGGTAAACAGGTGGCTATACTTTCATGGGGTATAGAGAATTTAAAAGAAAAAGATATTGAAAGAACAGATAGAAACAAAATGGATCATAGCAAAGTAGGTTACTATCAAAAGGCAACGAAATTACTTAAAGAAAATCCAGAAATATCTTTTAAAATTCAAGAAATAATCAAAAAAAGTGAGAAAGGGGATAAAAACACAATTGAAAGGTTAAAAAAAGCTTATTTGCCTGTTTTAGAGGGGATGAAAGAAAGCCTAAACAGGATAAATATAGAGATAGATAAATATGTACCTGAATCAAAATTTGTAGAAAACAAAGATGTAAATAAGGTTATAGAAGAACTTAAAAAATCAGAATATTCAGATTTTGAAGATGGAGCTTATTTTATTGATATGAAACCTTTTGGTATCAAAGGTAGAAATACAAATTTTTATTATCTTCGAAGAGATGGTACTAGTCTTTATGCTACTAGAGATGTAGCGTACCATATGTGGAAAGCAAAAAAAGCTGATATTCTTATAAATATTCTTGGGGAGGATCATAAATTAGAATCAAAACAAGTAGAAACAGCATTAAAAATAGTCAAAGCAGATTTAATACCTGAAGTAATCTTTTACTCTTTTGTATCTCTTCCAGGGGGGAAAATGTCTACACGAAAAAATAGAGTAGTATACCTGGATGATTTAATAGATGAATGTGTGAAAAGAGCATATATAGAAGTTAAAAAACGCAGAGGAAAAGAACTTTCAGATAAAAAAATGAAAAAAATATCTGAAGATGTTGGAATTAGTGCACTTAGATATAATATAATAAAAGTCCAACCTGAAAAATCGATAGTATTCAAATGGGAAGAAGCATTAAACTTTGAAGGGAATGCTGCTCCATTTATACAATATGCTCATGCTCGAGCAGCAAGTATTCTAAAAAAATACAATAAAGAACTTGAAAGAGTAGATTATAAGTTACTAACTAATCAATCAGAGATAAATCTAATTAGAAAGATAGGGGAATTTCCAGAGATAATAGAAAAGGCATGTGAGGATAATAAGCCTCATCTTATACCATCATATTTATTTGAATTGGCATCAAAATTTAATCAATTTTATAGAGACTGCCCGGTGTTACACGAAGAAAATAATAAAATAAAAAATGCAAGAGTTTTTCTTGTTAAGGATACAAAAATTGTTTTAAAAAATGGATTAGAGATAATCGGTATAAAAGCATTAGATGAGATGTGAAATGAGTTATAAGCATATAAATGTAGATAGAGCTTTAAATAAAATTACAAGAATTGATAATCTTTTTTGTGGGGATTATACGATTGATCCATATCAAAACTGTGAATTTGGATGTGTTTACTGTGATTCAGCTAACAAAAATATTGTTTTAATAAAAAACAATATTGTAGAACTTTTTAAAAAAGAAATTCAAAAAATGTCTAATGCAAACATAATAATTGGAAGTGTTCATGATCCCTATCAAAAAATTGAAAAAAAAGAACAAAAAACTAGAAAAATTTTAAATTTAATAAAAAAAAATAACCTAAATTGTCATATACTTACAAAATCAGATCTTGTTTTAAGAGATATTGATATTTTAGAAAAAATAAATGATTGCAATGTTACAATTAGTGTTAGTTCAATAGACTATGAAAAAAATAAATTATTTGAAAAAAATGTTTCTTCTTTTAAAAAAAGATTAGAAACAGTAGAAAAGTTAAATGAAAATAATATAAAATCAGGACTTGCTCTTATACCATTAATTCCGTACATTACTGATTGTGAAATAAAAAAAATAATTGAAAAGGCAAAAAAATATAATGCAAAATATTTTTTATATAAATATTTAGAACTAAAGGGAGATCAAAAAACAACTTTTTTAAATTTAATAAAAAAGAATTATAATACGCTATATAATTCCTATAAAGATTTATATAAAAATTCTATGTTTCCAACAGAAGAGTATACAAAAAAAACAGATAAGATTATTCAATCTTACTTAAGTAAATATAATCTAAAAAACACTATTTAATTATGGAGAAACTGGTTAACTCTTTTATTTCCATATCTCTTCTTTAGATATTTAATATATTTACTTTCATATTTTGATTTCAACATGTATTTCATTTTAACACCTATTTATATCTAAAATTTTAGAATTAATAATATTTAAAATATGGGTGTAAAAATTACAAAAAAGAAAAAAAAGATTTTTATTTATGTTTTCTACCCGAGATAACAATGTATAATACTAAGATTAGAACTATCAGAAGAATAACAAATACGATCATGTTATCTTCAATGAAGTTACTTGGTTCTTTCTCGTGTGGATGGCCTATTGCACCAAATGGCATATGACCATTTATATTAATATCTTCATCTTTTATTGGTTGTACATCTTCTTTTTCCCAATAGTTTGCAGTTCCATAGTCTTCATTATTTGGAACATACATTCTAAGATCAGGATCACCAAAATACACAACATTTTCTGCATCATCCCACCACCACTGTGGGCCATCTTCACCGCCACCTATGTAAAGAATTCCAACATGTGAAATACCACGACTATATGCCTCTCCAACAGTATGTCCAAGTATTATATCTCTTGGTATAGATTGTCTCCAGATTGCACCATACCAAGATGTAGGCCATGGGTCTTGAACTTGAAATACTGAACCGTGTCTTATCATCATCAAATGTAAGTATGTATTAGATGTTTGACATATGCTAGTAATAAATCCCATGGAATGTAAATTATCAAGTTTTTCTTCAATCTGTGTAACATTTTTGTTTACCAAAGGATATTTGGAAAAAGCAACTGTTCCTGTAAGACCATCATATAAATTATCTGTATTAAATGGATCGATAAATGGAATTAACTTGTTTAGTTTTTCTCTAATTGGTTTCACTGCTAAAACCCAATCCATACCAGTTGCAGGAAGCAAAAGAGAGTTATGATTGGTAAATGGTAGATAACCATAGTAATCCATACTCATGGTATCAGGTTCTTTTGTACTACCTAAATACCAGTCATATCCACGCCATGGATTTGTTTCGTGTTTAGATCCAGCTATTAAACCAGCTAATTTATGATTATTATAACCTGTATCAGGATCCCAAAATAGAGTTTGCCCTCCGTTTGGTTGAGAACCATGTGATGCATGTGTCCAAAGTAGAACACCTTCGTTTAGGTTTGATACAACTGCGTCAAGATTTGTAGAAAAAGCAGTATCAAAACCTCCTTTATTAAGATAAAATGGAACCACCTCAGTTTCAGTCATATCGGGGAAAAATTGCCCGGGATCACCAGTATATTTTTCCATAACTCCTCCGTCTATTGCCTGCATTGTTGTTTCAAAACCAGGTATTTTTCCATCAGCACATTCATATTTATCACCATAATAATTACTAGCTCTTTCGTTGAAACGATACTTGTGAGTAACAAAAGAACAAAGTGTAGGATACATAAATTCTTCTTCAGAGGATTTCTTATTTATTTTTAGTGTGTTTAGATATGGATATGAAAACATGCCAAGAATGCCTTTTCTTTCGCTTACACTGCCATTAATTAGTGTTACTTTTCCTTTCATAGCTGGATTTTCAAAGATAAGTGCGGGATAAAAAATATTTCTAGAAATTGAAACACTTGTGTCAACTGGTGTACCAAAAAACCTACCAGAGTTGGCAACACCTGGAAATACTCTATCCCAAGGAGTTCCAATATCATATTGGCCTGCTACAGTAATAATTGTTTCATCTCCTTTTTTGTCAAAGCCGTATTCGTCAAGAAAATCGTATATACGATTGCCTGTAAGAGTCATCTCTGAAACAGGTGGTTTATATTCATATCTTTCTTTTACATGTCTGTTCCAAAACTCAGTGTGCCAGGTTGCAGCACTAGCAAGTTTAGGATGATTTTCAATCAATAATAGAGGTGTTCCGTGATGAGCAGCAATATAAGTAGCAGGACCTACAAAAAGGCCTGCTTTTGTTTCTTCAGCTGGCTTTAGTTCTTCGACATACCATTTAGTCCATGGATCAATAGTTGAAAAAACTACATCGTTACTACCAGAGATATCCATAATATCATTATATATGTGGGTACACTCAGTATAGCTTTTCTTAATATTAGAAACCTCATTTAATTTATCAATAAGTTTTTTATCATGATTATTTCCAAGATCAACAAGATAAATATTTTCTACCCCAAGTTTGTAGAGAGTATCTACTGTTTCTGGGTTTATATCTTTATTATCCGTAAATAAGAGAGGTGAATTAATCATACTAGCTAGGACAGCACCATTACAAGCAGAATCAAGTGAAACACCAGTTTCTTTTGATATTTTCTGAGGAAAAACATATTCAATTTCTATTTCTAAATCTCTATTAATATCTTCTAAAGAAAAAACAGATAATTCATAGTTTTCATCTTCCATGCATGAACCAAGATTTTTAATGGTCATTGATTGCTCTTCAGTTTCACTATCATCAATTTCTGTGTGTATTGCTTCCCCGCTTGGACCTATTAAAGTACAGCCAAGACATTGATTAGGATCCTCCCAAGATATTTTAATTTCAGCGTTTTTACATCCATAAGGAGGGTTATCAGGTAAATCAAATGTTATACCAGGATACTGAGTGATATCAATATTGTATGTGACTTTTGGTTTTAAAAGGCCAAGAGCTGATCCTTGTATTTCAAATAAGCCAGGTACACCAGATCTAGGTGCATCACCTTCAGTTGGAAAATCAGTAACTGAAATCCTCCAATCACCCGGTGAATAAACATATGACTGTGTTACTTCGTGTCCTGCGGGACTATAAATATTCCACATGGCTGTAGCAACTGTTTGCATCCATTTATCATCTTTTTTACAAAACAGTTGTAGATCAGGATCACCTGTAGGTATCATTTTTCCTGCTACAAGTAATCCATCCCACCATGCTTCGGCTTTAAGAAATTTATATCCAGGATCTACTTGGAAAAAATCACTAACAGGGTTTAATTTATTAGTCTGCTCAACTTGAAAACTATCAAGTTTTTTTACCTTTTTTGATGGAAGAATTTTTGTAAAACTGTTTGTTATAACATTATCAGTTTGTTTTAATTCGTAATCAATTACTGCGATAACTGCATCATCAGAATATGACCAATCATTTAAAGCTATTTTATTTGCTATATCAAATGGATTTTCTCCAGAAATTTCTAAATATTCTTTTGCATCCCATTCGGAGTTGATTTTATCCTTATTAACATTAATTAGTTGTAACTGGTCTAATTCTTGATTGCTATAACTCATCCAGTCGTCCATAAAATACTTGATTCCTGTAAAGGCATCTAACGACCGATCTTTTTGTTTTTCTATATCCATTTTTTCTTGGAAAAACATTAAAGGATTTGAAAATAATTTTCCCTTGTCCATAAAAACATTAGAAGGAACTGAAGCAAGATAAGAATAATCATCAAGATACGTATCTTCATCAAAACCGACAAAAGTAACTTTTTTCATAGGCACAACAGAACTAAAAGATGGCCCCTTGTCAAAACCTTTCCTATTTACCGAACTAGTTGATATTACTGGAACTGCTACTGAAATAAGTAGCGTTGATAATATTGTCAAAACTATAAAATTTTTAGTTTTAATATGTCTTTTAATCATATAATGCCCCCGTTTAGATATCTTAATACTATAATTATATTATCTACTATATATAACTAATGATTATTTATGTATTTCTATTTAAAGAGAAATAATAGAAAAAAGAATTATTTTTTCCTTTTCCCTATTGCAACAAGAGCAACTAAAAGAAGTATTATTACTATTATCACACCTATTAACCAAATTGGTAACATTGGCTGTGGTTCTTTTTCATGAGGATAATGGGTTGCCCCAAATGGCATATGGCCATTAATTGATACATCACTATCTAAAGAAGCTGCTTGAACATCTTTTAAATCCCAGTTGTTTTTTCCTTCTTTATCAAATTCAGTTTCAGGTGCCCATACTCTAAGATCAGGATCTCCAAAGAAAACAACATTTTCATTTAAATCCCACCACCATTGCTCATTTAGGTATTGGATTCCTACTTCTGCCATGCCTTGTTCATATGCTTCTCCAATAGTATGGCCTAGAGCAATTTGTCTAGGAATAGAGTGTAACCAAATACCGCTATACCACGAGGTAGACCACGGATCAAGAATTTGATAAGGCGTACCATGTCTTATCATTACCTGATGTAAATAGGTATAAGCAACTAGACATGATACAGCATTAAATCCCATACTGTGCAAGTTTCCAAGGTCTTCATCAAACCTTAATCCATTTCTTCCAGTAAGTACATTCTCTCCTCCAGGGAGAGGATCAATTACTACACCGTCACCATATGCCCGAAACATTCTTCCAAGAAGAGGAATTAAACTAAGCCCTTTTGATTCTTTGATATGTAGATCTACTGAAAACGAATCGCTAAGTAAAGCAGGTAATTGAGGATTCATTACTGCTACATCAGGATTTTCAGTACTGCCTTTATCAACCGTTATTAAATTTAGAGGTGTCGACAATAAACTTGCTATTTTAAATAATATTGTAAAGCTCGGTAATCCCATCTCATGAAGCCATTCAGGGGCATACTGTGTAAATTCTTTGATATCACCTAATGAGAGAAGGGGTCTTTCATAAGCACGCCATGGGTTTTCTTCATTTACATAAGGGCTATCAGGATTCCAGAATTGAAGATTTCCATAATTCAAATTTCCACCATGACAGCTTTCCATCCACATTAGCACTCCAGAATTTAGATTATCAATTGTTTTATCATAGTTTGTTGAAAAACAATTACTGTAGCCTGCCTTTCTTGCATAAAAGGGAGTTGCATATGTTTCATGTAAATCAGGTACATAAGCTGCAGTTTTTCCCTCAGCAGCACCCTGATCTATAGGCTCATTTGAAGTTGTAATATATGGTATATTTCCATCTGCAGTTGTATAATAACCCCCCCAATGTTTTTCAGCAGCTATTTCATTGAATTTATATAAATATACATTATAGGTATGAAGCAGAGGATATTCATAATCTAACTCTTTTTGATCTTTTGTTATTACTAAGTCTGTACCAAATGGTGGTCTAAGTTTCCCAATATATGGTGAAACCTTACTGCTACTACCGTTAACTAAAGTAACTTTTCCTTTCATAGCTGGATTTTCAAATATGAGTCCAGGATAAAAAATATTTCTAGCCATCCAATATGCAATGTCAACTGGAGAACTTGAAAATCTCCCGGGTATTAATCTACCAGCGAATGTTCTATCCCAAGTTGCACCAATATCAAATTGGTCTGCAACAGTAATCATAGTTGCAAGTTCCTCTTTTGCTTTGGGAATTTTAAATCCATAGGATTCAAGAAAATTTACTACATTTTTTCCTGTCAAATACATACTTGATACTGATGGAAGATCAGGTCTAAAACTATTATTAGCTGTATTTCTCCAAAATTCAGTATGCCATACTACAGATTGTGAAAGTACTGGATGATTATCTACTATTATTACAGGTGATCCATGATGTGCAGCAATAAATGCAGCCGGCCCAAAGAAATAGGCACCAGGATATTCACCTTGAGGAACAGGAAATTCTGAGTAATAATACGTCCATGGATCAATAGTAGAAAATACTACATCATCTGAACCAGAATATTTTTTTATCTCATCATACAAGTCTTTATATTCTGTATATTCAGACAAAGCAGATATCTCATTTAAAGAATCTTTAACATCTTTTGATTTATAGTTTCCTAAATCAATAAGATGAATATTTTTAACACCTAACTTGTAGAGTGTGTTAATTGTATCCTCATAAACTTTATCTTTATGAGTATACAAAAGAGGTGAGTTTAACATACTTGCAAGAACTGCTCCATTTGTCGCAGAAGCAAGATTATCTCCTTTTTCCCTTGATATATTTTGCTTCCATTCATAATGGATAGTAAAATCTATGTCTCTACTAATTTCATCAAGGGAGAATACACCGATTTTGTATTTTTCATTTTCTTGTGTTTCTCCTAGTCTTTCCATCTTGATTTTTCGCTTGGTTGCTCCTTTATCAATTCCTGCAATTATTTCTTCATTAGAGGGAGAGGTTGCTGTTTCAGCGCCGGTTGGATCTAATATAACAAAACCTAAAGCTATATTTGGATCATTCCATTCCAAAGTAAATTCAACATCTCTACATCCATAAGGCACAGAATCGTCAATTTCTATCTCTGTACCAGGGTATAGTGTCACATCTACATCCCGAGTTTCTTCACCTAAAGCCATTTGTTTGAGGATCCCATCTTTTTTGTTTGACTGTTGGGTTGGCATATAGGTTACTCCTACTTTCCATGTACCCTCATTATAAACATAAGAACTAGCTGTTTCTCCTGCTCCATAAAATACATTCCATTTAGAATCAGCATCTACCATTCTTCCAAAGCTATCATAAAGCTGTAAATCTAAATCAATTGCAACATTATCCCAGTACATGTTTGCAACAACATATTTATAAGGATTTGTAACCTCAAAAGAGCCGAAACTTGCTCCAACACCTATTTCTGGCGTAGGAACATCAAGTTTAATTGATTCTATATCATATCCAGATGGAATAACACCTTGGACTTTTCCTTCTGATTCAATTTTTGGGCTTTTATACTGTTCATCTGTTACTGCAACAACTACCTCGTCTGAATAAGACCATTCACTTAACGCTATTTCATTTGCAAGCAGATATGGATTATCATAACTGTAAGATTTTGTTTCTTTTGCATTTAAATCTTTGTTTAATTCTGTTTTGTCAATTCCAATAAGATTTAATTGGTCCAGTTCACCATCACAATAACTCATCCAATCATCCATAAAATAATCTACACCATCTGATGCATCCTGGATCTTATATTTTATATCATCATCAAATTCGTTTTTATCTTGATGGAAAAGCAGTGGATGTGAAAACAATTTATTATCTTCTTTAAATACCGATATCGGTATATTTGCTAGATAAGCTAGATCATCATTTAATTTTTCTTTATCAAATTTTACAAAAGTAGCTTTTTTTAATGGAACAATATCCGTGTGAGATGGACCTTCATCAAATCCTCTTATTTGTTCTAATTCAGTTCCTTGGGTTAATGGTGTTAACATACCTGTTAAAAATAAACCCACAATTATTATTGACATTAAGCTTTTTATTTTTATATTTTTCATTTTGCCTTTTACCCCCGTTAAATAATAAATATTGCTAGTAGTATATAATTTTAACTTATATAATTCTTATTATTTTTGAAAGTTTTTTATAATTATGTGCTATTTTAAGTTATTGTTATATTGCCAAACAATTTTCTTTGTTAACAGTAAATATTCATTTTTCACTCAATCTTTTTTTTTGTTTTCTTAATTTAATCCTATTTCTTACATATTATTATGGTAAGTTTTTATATAAGAAGATTGTGTTATTATTATAACAAAAAATGATTTCAAGGTAGAAATAGTAACATTTGTTGTTATAATAATAACAATGGTTTAAATTATTAAAAATATTTTTAACTCGAAAATTATAAATTAAACAATTCATTGTGTGCTAACCAAAATGAACAAAGAATTCAAAAAAATTCTTGAAAAACAACAGTATGGAATTGTCGGAAATCATTCAGGCGTTAAATTGTGTCATTGGATGAGACAGAGCCTTCTTTTTGATAGAGAATGCTATAAACAGACTTTTTACGGAATTAAGACTCATAGGTGTTTACAGATGACTCCTACAATTAATCAATGTACTCATAACTGTTTTTTTTGTTGGAGAAAACAAGGATTTCCAGATGATGGTTTTAAAAAAATTGATGAACCAAAAGTTATCTTAGAAAATGCTATAAAAACTCAAAGAAAACTTATCACTGGTTTTAAAGGCGATAGTAGATGTAATCAAGAAAAATGGAAAGATGCAAATGAACCTAATATGCTTGCATGTTCTCTTACCGGCGAACCTACTCTTTATCCAAAACTTAGTGAATTTTTTGAAGAATGTCATAAAAAAAATATCACTACTTTTCTTGTAACTAATGGTACTACCCCTAAAACACTTGAAAAAATGGATACTTTACCAAAGCAGCTTTATGTATCAATTGTAGCACCAAATAAAGAAGTTTATAAAAAAATTTGTTCACCAATAATTTCAAATGGTTGGGAAAAAATAAATGAAACACTAAACTTACTTCCTTCTCTTGATACTAGAACCGTTATTAGACATACTTTGGTAAACGGCTGGAATATGGATAATAAATACATCAGCAGTTATGCTAAACTTGATAATAAGGCAGATCCAATGTTTATAGAGCCAAAAGGATATGTGTTTGTAGGTGAATCTAGAAAAAGGATGAATCTTGCAAATATGCCATCTCATGATATGGTTAAAGAGTTTGGGAAAAAACTTAGTGAAAAAATAGGTTATAATTATTCCATGGAAAAAGCTGATTCTAGGGTTGCTTTATTAACAAAGAATCGTAATATGAAAAGATTTGATAAATAAGATTTATATATTATGTATGTATAAATATAAAAATATGATTAAATTAGGCTCTAAAAAGATCATTATTTTATTTTGCACTTTTATTGTGATATCCGGTAATTTTTCAGTATTTTTAGCAAATGGTGTTAAGTTAAACTCCAAAAATGAAAATTTAGAAGATAATTTTGGAGAACAGTATATAATAAGATTTAGACAAGACTCACTTTCCTCTTACAGAAAAAAGATTATAAACAATTTTATTAGAGATTTATCCGATCGAAATCTGAAAAACTTAATTAAAGAAAAAATAAATAATCATAAAAACAAAATTTACCATCTGCATTCCAAAGCACTTAGCGATATACAGAGTATAGTTGATAATAATTTTAAACCACAAAATGTTTTAAAACATTTTAAGAGTTTATTTAGTGGTATAGTTGTAAAAAATATAGCTCCTGAAAAAGTTCCCCTGATCGAGTCTCTTTCTTATGTTGATTCTGTAACTCTAGATACTAAGTTAAAAATTTATTTGGATGACTCTGTTCCATTAATAAATGCTGATGATGTATGGAAATTACACAGCATTTATGGAAAAGAATTGAAGGGTGATGGCATAAATGTTGGAATTTTTGATACAGGTATTGATTATAATCATCCGGATTTAGTGGATAACTATATTGGAGGATATGATTTTGTAAATGATGATTCAGATCCTCTTGATGATAACGGACATGGTACTCAATGCGCTGGTATAGTCCAAGGTGTTGCTCCAAAAGTAAATTTATTTGGTTTTAAAATAATGGATAAAGATGGTGCAGGATATAGTTCTGACGTGCAAATTGCACTTGATTATGTATTAGATCCTAATGAAGATGGAGATTTTTCGGATAGATTAGTTGATATTGTATCAATGAGTTTTGGCATTTTAAATGAGGAAAAAAATCCTGATTCGCCCCTTTGTCTAGAGATTGATTCAGCTGCAGAAAATGGAATTTTATCTTGTATAGCAGCAGGAAACAATGGTACAGAACATTATAACACAATTAATTTTCCATCTATGGCTCGTAAAGCAATATGTGTAGGAGCAACTGATAAATCAGATAATATTGCATATTTTAGCTCACGTGGTCCAGTAGAGTGGAATGAAAAAGTTTTGGTAAAACCAGATTTAGTTGCTCCAGGGGTGAATATAAGAACAACTTCTAAAGGTGGTGGTTATTCGTCTCCCGATGGTACTAGTTTTTCCACTCCCCATGTTGCAGGTGTAGCAGCTCTTTTAATGCAGGCTTATCCTGATTGGAGTCCAGAAAAAGTAAAAAATGCTCTTAAAAGAACTGCATTAGATATAGGTGAAGATGAATATACACAAGGTGCAGGCAGAGTAGATGTTCTTTCTGCAGTTAATCTTTCTTCAGCTCCACCAATTGTTTCTTTAGATATGCCTTTTTATTTTGATGAAGATGTAATACAGATTAATGGTACAGCTATGAATGGTACTGGTAATTCTACTGACTTTATCAATTATACTGTTTATTATAGAGAACAAAATGAATGGATAAAAATATATGAGAGTAATAAAGAAATAAAAGAGGCCGTACTATATACCTGGAATGCCAATGAAATAGACCCAGGTATTTATGAAATAAAATTATTTGTTAGAAGTAAAGATCAGGCAAGTTTTGATACTAAAAAAATAAATATTGGTTTAAAAGAATTATTCATCAAATGTGATGACACGATTTCTGAAAAAGAAGAATTTAACGTTGAACTATTTGATCATAAGATGAATCCTACTAATGCTCTTGTGATTTTTAAGCCTCGTTTTCATTTTCCTCAAATAAAATATGGAAATAAAATAAGTTTTATATCTCCAAGAATTTTAAATCCAATGTTTTCTGATATAAATGGAAAAATAATAGTGTTAAAAATTGATCCTTTTGAATTTAAAACAAAAAAAATCCTATTAAAAAATCAATAATTTTTATTAATCTTTCAATAAATCTTCTCCACCATGAAATCTCATCTGAGCAGTGGTATAAATATCAGATATACCTTTTGGGTCTTCTTTCATAGTTGGATATACATTTAATTCACTTTGAAAATCCTTAATTAATCTTAATATTCCTCTGCTTAACTCTTGATAAATAGATGATTTTTCAGATAAAATTGCATTTTCTAAAAAATCAGGGTTTTGAGACCAGTTTAAAATATAATCTAATTCTTGTTCTTTTAACTGATCTGTTTTACTAAGAACATTTATCTGTGGTTGACCTAATCTAAAACTTGTATTTAAGGAAAGTAAAAGTTGAGAAGTAAAACCTGAAGGGTTTTTAGCAAGAGAAGGATCAAGTAAATACGCTATCATTGTTCTATCTGGGTTTAAAAATTCTATAATATATTTTCCAGCTTCTCTAAATACAAACAACTCAAGTTGGCCTGGTGTATCCATTAAAACATAATCAGTTTTAAACGATTCAATACTCTTCTTCACATCTTCAGTATTTAATGCAAGCATATCTGCACATGCAATCTGAGCACCATTTGGACCAAGGCTATATGTTTCCATTATTTCTTTAATAGATATCCAGTCTCTAATATCTACATCTGGATCATATGGTAAATTATCTGCACCTGGATCAAGATTAACTGTTATTGCATCAAGACCTTGTGTGTTCATCCATTTTTTAAAGGTACCAGTGAGAGTTGATTTTCCAGAGCCAGCTGTACCTATAAAATATAAAAAAATTTCTTGTTTCATTTTATTTACGATCCGCGAATTTTATTCATGTGCTCGATTCTTCTATCTATTAAATCTTGTTTACCAATATCATGTCTAATGAATATATGATCGCTTTTAATATGTTCTAATGCTTTTTCACAGATTTTTTCTGCAGTATCAAGATTCTTTGAAATTCCAACAACTGCTAAAGATCTAGAAGTAGTAGTTGTAACATAATCATTCATTTTATTAACTGAAGCATAAAAAAGCCTTGAACCAGCGTTTCTAATTTTTTCTTCATCAACATATACTTTTTTACCATCTATACTTTTCACACCATAACCTTTAGGAACTACATATTTGCATACAGTTGACATTTTATTTATTTTGATTTTTTTGTTGCTAATAACCCCATCTAACATAGCATTGCACAGTTCTACATAATCAGATTCAAGTAAAGGTAGTACATTCATTGCTTCAGGATCACCAAAGCGAGCATTTATTTCAATTATCTTTGGTCCATTGGCTGTTAACATAAACTGACCATAAATTGCTCCTATATATGGACAGCCTTCTTTGTTAAGTGCTTCTACTATTTTTTGTAAAATTGCTGCACCTTCTTCATAATCACTTTTTGTAAGAAATGGCAATAGACCGTTTTTACATGAATATGCCCCCATACCACCGGTATTTGGGCCTTCGTCTCCTGGAAGTAATCTTTTATGGTCCTGCACTGAATGCAATGGAAGAATAGTTTTTCCATCTGAAAAAGCTTGTAGCGTGAATTCTTCACCAACTGCTTTTTCCTCAATTAATATTTTAGATTTTCCTCCTATCTTTTTATCAAGAACTTTGTTTACATATTCCATAGCTTCAGAAATACCATTAAAATGATCACCTGCAACTTTTACACCTTTTCCACCAGTAAGGCCTATTGGTTTTAATGCAACTTGGCAATCTAATTTTTCAATATATTTCTTTGCTTTTTTAGGATCGGTAAATGTTTCACATTTAAGTTGTCCAGGGATTTTATATTTTTTTAAAAGATTTCTCATCCACTCTTTATTTGTTTCAATTCTTGCCGCTTCTTTTGTTGGTGATACTGCTTTTATGTTTTTTTCATTTAGTTTATTTACAATTCCTTTTTCGAGTGGTGCTTCCGGGCCTATTATAACAATATCTATTTCTTTTTCTAAAGCGTAATTTACAACTTCTTCTATGTTTGTCTCTTTTTCAATTTTAAAATCCTTTGCAAGTTTTTTTATTCCAGGGTTAACATTTTTCATAACTGAATAAAGTTCTGCATCTTTTGATCTAGCTACTGCATCACATATGGCGTGTTCTCTTGCGCCTCCGCCAACGACTAATACTTTCAAATCAAATCATTCCTCCCAAAGTTTTTCTACAAATATTTTTTATATATTTAATATAAGCTATTTTTTTAAAAATTCAGATACAGAAATAAGTGGCAAAAAATTTACATCATGCTCATGTAGTATTTCTTCAGCACCACTTTCTCTGTCAACAACTACTAAGACTTCATCAACAAGTCCCTTGTTTTGTCTGATTGCATTAATGGTTTTAACAACTGAACCTCCACTTGTGGTTACATCTTCGATAACTAATACTTTTTTATTTGCTATGTCCTCTCCCTCTATTTGTTTGCTTGTTCCATGACCTTTTTTTTCTTTTCTGATGATAACAAATGGTATGCCTGTTTCTAGTGAAAGAGCAACTAATAGAGGTACAGCCCCTAGTTCCATCCCAGCTAAATAATCATAGTCATCAGTATATTCCGCCATCATCTCAACTATTTTCTTTAGAACATTTGGTTTGGTACTTGCTTTTTTAATGTCAACATAATAGTCACTAACGGCACCTGATGTTAATACAAAACGTCCAAATTTTATCGCTCCGCATGATTTCAATAATTCAATTAGTTCATTTTTATCTGACATTAATATTCAGTATGTAAAAAACCTTATATTATTTTTTCACAAATAACAAGTAATTTTAGATCTTAGGTAAAAAAACGTTTGGCTTTTCCCGAACAAAAACAAATAATATATAAATACAAGAACAATAAATATTAGATATAATATGACCAAAGTCACTCTTGATATGAGTAGTTTCAAAGCACTTGCTTCAGATACTAGATTAAGTATTCTAAAAGCCTTAGATGGAAAAAAAATGAATCTTAAGGATATTAGTAAGGCTACAGAATTAAACAAGGCTACTCTGCATGAACATTTAACTAAGCTTGCTGAGGCAGGTCTTGTCAAAAGAAAGGAAAGAAAAGGACATAAATGGGTATATTACAAGTTAACCTGGAAAGGGGAAGGTCTTCTTCATCCTGAAAACACAAGAATAGTTGTACTTTTTTCTGCAACCTTTGTTGCTCTTGCAGCAGGCGTAATTCAATTTGTAAATTTTATAAAAAATAAAGCAACTTCTTTTTCCCCTGAGTTTTCTGATCGTGGGATTATTTTCAAAACAAAAGATATGCCTTCTCAGCCTGAGCATAATTGGAATGAATCTATTGGGGTTAATGATACAATAATGGATAACACTTCAAAAATAGCAACAGATAATACAAGTTTTGGTATCAATGAAGTTAATAATGTATCACAAGAACCAGTTTTTTTATACATTGCTATTGCTTGTTTTATTATATTCGCTATCTTTCTTACTGTAGCTATATGGAGATATAATAAGAATAAAACGCCTAAATTCTAAAACCTTACCCCCATATTGAATAAAATATATAAATGAATTTTTTTAGTTTATTTTTGAAACTTTATTTATATCTTCATTTTCTTCCAGAAAATCAAATAATGTTTTCTGCATCCACATCACCAAAAAAAGATATACAATAAGTGTTTAAAATGTTTTCCAATTTAGTTTTTGGATATTTAAAATATTTTTAAGGCGTTTATTTGAAAAATAATCAGAAATAAACCAAAATCTTTTTATATTAAGAAGAATAAAATACGTTTGCAAATTTATTACGATAAAATGAATCATGAGAATATAATCAAATTAAAAATTTTATAATCTTAAAAATTTAATAAAATATCTTTTTTAAGATAGTAAGATAGAGGGTCAATTTTGAATAAAAAGAGAAAACAGAAAATAGAATATACAAAAAAATGTCCAGAATGCGGAAGTGTTAATCTAGCCGAAGATTATAGTAGAGGAGAAGTAGTATGCCAAGACTGCGGATTAGTAGTAAATGAAGATGTAGCAGATCACGGCCCAGAATGGAGAGCATTTGATAGTGAACAACATAAAAAGAAAGCAAGGGCTGGTCCACCTGTTAAATATACATTACATGATAAAGGTCTAAGCACATCTATTGGTTGGAAAAATAGAGATGCTTATGGAAGATCTATTCCTACTAAAAACAGAGGGCAAATATACAGGCTTAGGAAATGGCAAAGAAGAACTAGGATTAGTAGTGCTAGTGAAAGAAGCCTTGCTGAAGCATTTGCAGTTTTAAGTAGAATTTCTTCTGGTATGAATCTTCCAAGAAGTATTCGAGAGCGTGCTGGTATGCTTTATAGGCAGGCCGCTAAAAAAAACCTTATCCGTGGTAGAAGTGTTGAGATTGTGGTTGTTTCTTGTGTTTATGCTGCATGTAGACTTGTAGGTATGCCAAGAACTCTAGATGAATTAAGTAACAATACTAATGTTTCGAGAAGAGATATTGGTAGGACGTATAGATTTGTTGTTAGAGAACTAGGCCTAAAGATGTCTGTTCCTTCGCCTCTTGACTATATCTCACGCTTTATAAGTGAATTAAATTTAAGCCAGGATGTTAAAAAGAAAACCGTTGATATTCTTAATCAAGCTATAAACAAGGAATTAACTAGTGGCAGGGGCCCTGTAGGTGTTGCAGCTGCATCTATATATATTGCTTCAGTTTTATCTGATGAAAGAAGAACTCAGAAAGAAATATCAGAAGTAGCTCGTGTCACGGAAGTAACCATCAGAAATAGGTATAAGGAACTAGCAAAAAAACTAGATATAAATCTAGTTTTGTAGAACGGTTTATAAAAATAATAAGTTATTTTGAAACTTAAATAATCCTTTTCAATCAAAGAATATCTAATTCATTGGGTATTTTATTTACTCTACTTAGAAATCTAGCTTGATTCCTTCTATAGCTAAAAAGTACATCTGCTTTTTCATCTTGAATATCCCATGGCTTAATGATTAACAAATCACCTGTTCTCAATTTTTTAATCTTTCTTTTTTTGCTACCAGGGATACGCGCCATTCTAGATTTTCCATCTGCACATGCAACGTTTAATCTAGATCCGCCGAGTCTTCTATTTACAACAGCAAATATTTCATTTTTGTCTTTTTTAGGTAATGGAAGCCTTATATTGAGATTTTTATTTTCATCATTCATAAATAACACAACGTATTTTCCTTTTATCTACCTAGAGCCTTTATATAACTTTTGTAGATTAATAAATAATATTGAGGACGTAAAAATAAATAAAATTTTGTTAAATTTTGAATATTAAATTTTAGTTGATATTTATAGCTTAAAAAAATTAATAAAAAAGTTTCTTAACAATAGTTTTAAAAAGGGATAATTGTTAATATTAGATGGTGGAGGTTGAAAAATTGAAAAAAATTTTTAGAAAAAAGGCTGTTGTTATCGTTTTTTTGTTGGGTTTTTTTCTGTTATCTTCTAACATAACAGCAATATTCCTAAAAAAAGACGCGAAGACATTAAACAATACATACGACAATGATAATCTAAATTTAGATAATTCTTACATTGAAGACAAAATTAATATAACACAAACAATCGATAATATGAGACGCATAGTTATAGAAGATGTATCTTTAGAGGGTGAACAAAATGATATTGGTTATAATGTTGATAGTGGTAACAAAATCTATGGTTCTTTAAATGTATATGCAGGTGAACCAGTTAATGAAAAAATTCCTGGAAAAGGAAGAACAGGTAAACTAGAACCAAGTAAGGATGATTTAGAAGACTGGTATTATTTCACCGTATGTAAAGGTCAAAATATTGAAATATCAGTAGAAACAGATCAAAATTTTAATTGTGAAATATATAATACTAAGGGGGAAGTAGTCGGCACTAGTTACACTGCAATAGAGACAGGAAGACATTACTTAAGAGTTTTTACAGAAGAAGAAAATGATGGAGAATACATAATGAGTATTAGCATAACTAACCAAAACGATGCTGATACCGGCTCTGATGCAGGAAATAATATAGCGAGTGCAACATCATTAAATCCTGGTTTATATAATGGCTATATGGATTATCAGGATGTAGAAGATTGGTATAGTTTTGATTTAAATTCTGGAGATGGACTATCTGTAAGAGTTGAACCTTTGGAAAGATCAGATTATGATATACATCTCTTTAATCCATCAGGAAATCATGTTTATTCCTCACAATACTATGGTGAGGATACACTTGAGTATCCAATAGATACCTCAGGAACATGGAAAATTAAATTAGATATTTTCCCTGGTTGGGATGAAAGTAAATGGCCAGATGACTATTTGTTATATGGCTCTGGTGCGTACGAACTTGAAATTACAATTGGTGATAATGCTGAATCTCCTCCAGATCTAAGACCACAGCGTGAAGTAAAACCAGTTGCACAGACTTTTTTTGTAAATAATGATGATAGCAGTAATAAAGATGAATATGGTTTTCTTGCAGCTGTACCTGCAGCAACCTATATCGAAAATGGTGAAAGATATGTATCTCCAATTGTTTATCAAGGTAACACCATGATTCCTAACTGGTTTTCAAGTATTGATCAAACCAACGAATATTTATTGGAGGATTGGAACGGATATCTCGATCGTCATGATCTGACAGCAGATACTTTAGAAGTTGATAGTGATCCTATAAATGCAGCGGCTGATATCGCCTTAGCTAAATGGAATTCAGCAGATACGGCGGTGATTGCCGTAGATGGTAGCGATTTTACAGATTCAACTAGTAACATTATAAATACAGATGTTTCTTTCAAATGCAATAAAGAAACTTCCAGCTATCAAGCCGAAGATTTAAAAGAATTAGTACCTGAATCATTTTCAAAACCAATGTATCTAGGAGCAAAATGGGGTGCAATTCATATAATAGCTGAAGGAGAAAACTTTGAAGGAGATACCCTAGTCACAACACCAAGGTATGAATCTATTGGAGGAGATTGGTGGCCACATGATCAATATAATCCAGGTCGGGATAAAGATAGTTTTTTCCCAGTTAGTTTACCAGGTTTATGGATCCCACAGGTTACATCTATTGATGGTTTAGAAAAACTAGAAGTTACAAAGTATACAGGTAGCCGTCATAAACTAGCAGTTGAAGATTCAGATAGTAGTTTAAAAGTAACAGTTACTACAAATGAGGAATCTCACTTGGTTGTGTTTTTAATTGATCCACAAGGAAATATTAGAAGACCTAGTTTTCCTCATTGGAATGGAGGAGAGATAAAACCTATTCATCAATGGAATGGTGGTCATTGGGAAAACGACGAAGATGAATACCGACATTGGATTGTTGAACCTCATAAGGAGTTTTCAGTTGAAGTGAATAATCCAGTAGAAGGCACCTGGACTGCCCTTGTAGTACCATACCTCGATCTTGATACATGGGAAGCTTCTTTTGATGGTACATATAATATCAAAGCATCTATTCGCAAGCACAACCCTGATAGAATATCAGCAGGTTTATCTGCGGCTAATGGAGCTGTTTTAGCATCTCTTAATCATATACCTATGTTGTACGTCACGAAGGATACTGTTCCAACAGAGACATCTAATGCTATTGAAGAACTTGGAGTAACTAAACTTTATTATGTAAATATCAATGAAGTAAGCTCTGCTTCTCTAGAAGGTTCAGTAACTACATTTAATACATTAGGTGATATCGTTAGTGAAATAAAAGAAAATACTTTTTCTGAAAATGTGATAACTATTACATCTTTTGCGACAGGTGATGGTTACTTTGGGCCATCAGGTTTGATTGCTGCATCTCATGGTTCACCCGTTTTAGATATGGGCGAAGCTAATGATGCATACAACAAAAACGATATGTTTGTAGAATGGATGTATTATGACGGCGATTATTATCACGGATGCAGATCTATTGGCGATATACCTATGATAGATGAACCAACTGATATAGAAAATCCACCGTCAGTACTTGATTTGATTCTTTATTATATAAAAAATGATAAAACACTTCCCCCTGTAGGTTTAGATCTAAGACTTCAATGGGCTTCTGCAATTTATAATGATATTTACTCAATGATCAATGGTTATGGTCTTGATAATGAAGGCCAAGAAGCATATATTTTTGTTTCTCCTCGAGATACTGATATCAGGGATGCTGTTAACCGTATTATGTTAGGAAATAAATCTTATTCTGGACAAATACCAGTTGAGACAACAGCATTTTCTTCAGCAATTATTAACAGGAATATTTTATATCCTGCAATTATTTATAACAATCCTGGTAGGGATATAACTACCTCTCAGCATATGAACTATTTTGCGGGAAGATTTGATCATAATGCAAATGATGGTAAAACTTACAACGTTAATGCACCAAGAAACAACAAGCATGCATTTTCGTCATATGGTCGTTTTTATGAGGGGCATTGTATGTGGGATAATCTACTTGAAAGATATAACAATGGAGTTTCAATTTCTCTTTATTCTGGTCATGGTACGGGTGGCTCAGGTCTTTCATCTCAGTATAAAAATATCGCAGAACAATTTCCTCTAGCAACTCCAACACATGAACATCTAAAAGATTTTGATTGGTGGGATTCATGGGCAGGATATGCAAGTTATGATCAAAAAAGAACTGAAACAGTCAGGGATATATTTGGTAGAAATGATATGTCTATTTATAACGCTGAAGAACCAAGCTTGTATGATATAATACATTTCAAATGGGTGGACCAGTTATTTGAAAATCTTCACAGTGAAATAGAAATTTGGAGTTCTTGTACTACTGCTGCTCATTTTGGACCTATTGTTTATTTGTCTCATGGTTCAACTTTATATGCAGGGTGCACAGGTTCCGGTTACACTCTAGTTGATGATTTATACAAGAGTTTTATCATAAGAGATTTTCTAATAAAAGGAAACACAATTGGAGAAGCATTTTCACAGAACAATTGGATTGTAAATAGGGATTATACTACACTTGATCCAACTACTATCTATGGAAAAGGAACCTTTTTTGCAGATGGTATACACAGTGTTAATGTGATATTTGGAGACCCAACTATTCAATGCTATAATCCATTATGGAGTGAACCTATACCGGTCTCTCCATAATTTTTTCTATTTTTATTTATTTTTCTTGGACTCTTTTGCATATTTTCTATAATATAATTGGTATAATTCCTGCGTAAATTTTTGATTAAAAAAAGATTTTTACAAAAAAAACCATCAATCCCACAGTTTTTCTCCTGTTGGAGAATATGGGCCCGCCGAGATTTGAACTCGAGTTACTACCACCCCAAGGTAGAAGGATGCCAAGCTACCCCACGGGCCCGAAATAAATATTTTTTCTGAAATACTATTTTTGATACAAAAACTTATTCTAAAAAATTAATTATAATTATTGTTCAAGTGTAGCATGACGACTGCGCATATCTTCTTCACATTCTCCTTTAGTATTGAGAAGATCAGCTATTATTCCATCAAGTAAAATCCAGACGCTTGCTTCAAAAAGAGTGCCTAATGGCGCATATTTTTCACGTTCTTTTTCTTTACAGCCTGCTGATATAAAAAGAGTAATATTTGCATATTTTGCAATCCCTGAATCTTTTTTACCAGTAATAGAAACGACATTAGCACCCAAATTGTGTGCAATTTCAGCAGTCATAACAGCAGGAATTGTTTCCCCAGAACCTGAAACAATAACTACAAGATCACCTTTTTTAACTGGTGCGGTAATTGTTTCACCAACCACAAATGTCTGAAAGCCTAGATGTACAAGTCTTATAGCAAAAGCTTTTGCAACAAGACCTGAACGGCCTGCACCATATACAAAAATTCTATTAGATTTTAAAAACAGATTTTTAACTTTATCTATATCTTTTTGAGAGACTTTTGAAAGAATATCTTTAATTTTATATTGAATGTAATCAATAGATTTTTTAAAAACAGATCCTTTCTTCATATGATCTCCGATAGATCTCTGTAATCTGCTTCTTCTCTATCTACTCTTTTCATAAGTGCTTTTTCAACTTGTAATCTCATATAGACTGCGTCGTGCTCGACAAGAGGAGACTCTGAAATAAAGGTAACATCCATATTGTTGTCAAGAACCATCTCTATAAGAGGGGTTATTGGCATATCTCCTTTTTTAATTGGGATATGGTAATATTCATTACCGTTTTCATACAAAACACCTGTGACATGGATTAGATATTTATCTAGTTTCAATGGTTCTAATTTATTAAAAAGATCTTCATAGTCTTCACGCTTTTTTAGTATACCATTACCTCGTGCATGTATATGGCCAAGTCCAACAACGGGGATTACACCTTTTACATTACTACATATTTCTATTATTTCATCAATACTTCCAAAAACCTTTTGTTTACCCATTGTTTCTATACCGATATTTGCTTTAACTTTTTCTTTTTTAAGAATTGATGTAATCTTTTTTAAATTTTTAATAATTTTTTTCATTGTTTTTTTTGCAGATTGTTCTCCATAAAAACCAGGGTGACACACAACAGTTTCTGCACCCATTTTATCTGCAAGCTTAGATGAATAAACAATTTTTTCAATACTTGTATCTAATTCATCTCCAGATCCTGCAAGATTAATATAATACGGAGCATGTACATGAAGCTCCATATCTGCATCTTCAGCGTAATCATGCATAAACTCTGCTTCTTCATCATCCATAACATATAACCCGCGTACAAACTGTACTTCCATAGCGTTTAGATCAAGAATTTGTTTTGTATAAACTAAGCCATCTTTATTTGTTCTGCCTTTACAAGAAAGCGGTATTCCTGCTGGACCAATTCTAATCATAAATATTTCCTCTCAAACCTAATTAGATATCGAATACTTATATACTTTTTTATAAAAAGTAATAAATCTTTTATAAAAATATTATGCTAACTCCTCTAATATACTCATTATATTCCAAATTAATGTTCTACCATGAAGAGGAATGTTTGGATCATTAGCCATTTCATCCAATCTTGATGATGCTGTAGCCACTCTTACATCTAGGGGTTCACTATCTTTTAAGAGAGTAGTTTTTACTTCTTCAGCTCCTCTTCTAATATTTCTAGGAATAGAATTATCTTCGTTTAGCATATCTAGACCATCGCATACTTGTTCAATTTTATCATTAGTTGACATAAGTTATCACCTTCAAATTATATTAACTATAGAGCACCTGTATAAACGTTTTAAATAAAAATATTTGGGAAAAAAAATCACTTTTTTAAATATTCTTTGTTAAAAATGTTTACAATCTCGTTTGCTATCATAGATCCAACACCTTTTACTTCTTTAAGTTCTTCTTCAGATGCGTTTGCTATATCTTTAATATTTCCAAAATAAAAAAGAAGTCTTTTTGCTATAACCGATGAAACATTGGGAAGGCCTTCAACTAGAAACTGCTGTTGTTCTCTAATAGACATTTGAGGTTTGTCACCTCTAATTATTACACTTTTTTTGTCTTTTCTTTGTTCTCTTCTCGCCATTACCTTTAAAAGATCAGCTGTTTCTTTTTCATCTCTAGTAGATATTACTGGTATTCCATAATCAATAGTAATTGATGCAAGGCTTCCAAAAATTGCGTTATGATTAATATTTCTCCGAGTTAAAACATTCTCGCCTTCTAAAATTAAAACAGGACGGGAATAGGTATTTCTAAGATTTGATAGTTGTTTGAATAGTTTTCCTTTAATCAAAGATTCAAGAAAATCATCAACATTTTTTCTTTCAACACCTATTCTTGACGAAACAATATAATCTCCAACATCCAGTTGACCTGGCTCAATTAATATTCCTTTTGTTGTAAGATTTTTTGCTACATTAGATCTATATTCTCTTTGATCAACTATTATTTTTAGATTTGTATTGTTATATTCTTTGAGAGTTCTTTGTTTAGATGAATCTTTAATTTCTTTGTCGTATACTGATTTAGCATCCTCAAAGTTTTTTTCGAGTTTATTTCTTAGTATCGAAAGCTCGTTTCTCATCCGTTTTTCTTTTCTTTTAGCTGACCAATAGTATCCTACATCAGGTGTATTTTTTGCAATAAGTATTATTACTTTACCAGGCATTTTTCGTGCTGTTCTCCCTCTTCTTTGGATAAATCTAATTTCTGATGGAATTGGTTCATAAAAAATAACAAGATCAGTACTAGGTATATCAAGACCTTCTTCTGCAACTGAGGTTGCAACAAGAACATTGTAGTCTCCATTTTTGAATTTACTAATAATCTCTGCTTGTTGTTTTTGTGTTAAGCCTTTATCTCCATTTTTTACTGCTTGACCAATAAACCTAACAGGAATAATATTCTCATTTTTTTCAAGATGTTTAGTAATATATTTAGAAGTATCTCTATAATGAGTAAAAACAATAATTTTTGAATTATTTTTATTTTTAATTTGTTCTTTTACAATATTATTTACCCATTCAATTTTTGGATGTTCTATGTCAAGAGTTTTTGCATAGGCTATTGCTTCAAGAATACTATTATCATTGAGTAAAACTTTTGAAGATTTACTGCTTTTTTTTGAATTTATTTCTTTACTCATTCTTGAAAAATAATTTAAAAAAGCATTAACTCCTTGGGTTTGAAATAATTCTAAAGCATAATGAATTTTCATGCATTCACTCTGCAGAGATGCTGCTTTGAAAAGAATTTTAGGTGGATTAGTTCTTGATTTTATTTCAGCTTGAATTTTTTTTTGAGCATCTAAAAGTTTTCTTTTGTTAATTGATGAAACTGAAGCTGAATCAAGAATAGTTATATCTTTTAATTTTTTTAATCTTTCAGATAATGCTTTTTTTAAAAGTTGTATAGTAGAACTAAAATCATTTGGTAATTTTATTTCTTTCCATTCAATTTTCAGATCATGGATATAGGGTTTTACGTCAGGATCGTATTTTGTTCTTATTTCAACATTTGAAATGTCTAAGTTTTTTGTTACTTCCATTATTTTTTCTATATCGTTTCCAGGTGATGCAGTGATTCCTAATACATGCCTTTTTTTTCTTTGTTTTTGATACATTTCAGAAACAAAAACATATGCATATTCTCCAACTGCATGATGACATTCATCAAAAATAATAAAAGAAACATCTTCTAAGTTTAATCTTCTAGATAATAGATCATTCTGAATAACTTGAGGAGTTGAAACAATAATCCTTCTTTTGTTCCATAAATCCTCTCGTTTTTTGGGTGATATCTCCCCGGTAAAAATAGCTATTTCCTCTTCATTTATACTTAAAAATTCTTTTAAAAATGATGTATGCTGATTCACTAATGGCTTAGTAGGTGATAAAAAAAGAATTTTATCATTTTTATTATTCTTAATATGTTCTGCAATCAAAATTAATGCTATAATTGTTTTACCCATACCTGTAGGAAGGACTACTAATGTGTTTTCATTTTTTGCTGATTCAGCTATATTTATTTGATATTGTCTTTTTTCAATGCTATCCTTTTTGATATTGTCTTTATTTATGTACACAAAATAAGTGTAATAAATAGGATGTTTTTAGATTATTTGGTAAAAATATTCTTTTTTTGAAAAAATTTATAACTATAATAGTAGATTAACTTATAGGTTTATAATATGATGATTTCGGGTATTGAAATACCATTATGGATATTTTTTATAGTTGGAATAGTAGGAATTTTAATAATATGGAAATTTATTAAATTTGCAATAAAAATATTACTAGTTGTTATTGCTTTTTTCCTAATATTATTTGGTCTTGATTTTTTTAATGTTTTTGATCAAATACAAGCCCTACTTACCTCTCTTATTTAATTATCCCTTCTGTTAAAAGAAATAAAAAACATTTCACGGTCTACTAATTCTAACTTTCCAAAGCGGTGTTCATTTTGATTTTTTTGTTTATAATCAAGCATATTCTGCCTCTCCCCAAAAGCGACATTATGAGAGCATTATATAAATTCTTTCATTTTTAAAAATAAGAAAAAACTAGGGTAATTAAAAACTTCTAGTAAACGCTATTTCAGAAGAGGGAAGGGTAAAAATTATTGATGTACCTGTATTTTTCCCATGGCTATCTGCCCATATCTTACCACCGTGTTTTTCTATTATTTTTTTACAAATAGTAAGGCCCAAACCTGTTGAATCAAGTTTGTGTCTTGATTCGTCTGTTTTAAAAAATTCACCAAAAATCCTATCTGTTTCGTCTCTAGTAAGTCCTTTGCCGGTATCTTGTACTGTAATCTGTATAAATTTTCCATCATCTTTCTGGATATATTTAGTGTAAAAAGAAAGTTTTCCACCTTCAGGCATACTGTTAACCGCATTTGATATTAAATGATCTAAAAGAAGTATCAACCTATTTTTTTCTGTTTTAACTGAAATTTCTTTATCTATTTTATTCTCAACCTTGATATTATAACTTTTAAAAACAACTTCATATCTCTTTATTATCTCATCTACAAGTCTATATAGATTTTCTTTTTTTAGAAGTAAATCTTGTGCTGATATTTCAGCTAGTTCCCTAGCATTTTCAATTACTCTTTTTATATATTTTACATTCTTCAGACAAGTATCTAAAAGTTTTTTTGAGTCATCAGATTTTACATCATCTTTTAGTAGGGGTAATAAAGAAATTAGTGGTGTTAGTGGTGTTGCAAGATCGTGGCTTAGATTATCGATGAATCTAGCTTTATCTTTTATTAACTTATTGATTTCAATTGTTTTATCAATAGATCCATCTTCTTTTTGTTTGTGCTCTGATAGTTTTTGTTTTAATTCTTTAATTATTTCGTCTTTTGATTTTGCTTCTTTAAAAAATTGGTTTGAAGTGTCAGAGTCCATAATGCTTTTTTTGGTATATTTTTCTTGTTATTAAAACTTTTAGAGTTTTAAAAATCTATTTTTTCATAATACCTTTATATACCATAAAAGATATTTTTGTTTAAAGAATTAGATATTTGAGGGCATATGTTGGGATAGGTTCAATAGATGGACGATATTGATAATAAGGATTCTATAAAATCACATGAAGAAATCATTCGGGAAATAGATAAAATTAGAGAGTTTGAAGAAAAATTTTCTGATTTTAAAATTAATAAAAAAGAAAAAAAAGAAGAAATTGTTGAATTTAGCCCAAAAAAGATAGAAACCATTACAGAAATTGAAAACAAAAATAAAAACAAATTTTCTAATAAAATCAAAAAATATTCTTTTAAAAATAAAAACAATAAAAAAAAGGTGTCTAAACCTGCTACTTTTAATATTGGCTTTACTGATAATGGAAACCTTGTTAATTACGATTTCAAAAAGAAGAAAGTAACTAACAAAAAAAAGTTCAATATTAAGAATATAATAAAGAGGAAAAAACCTAAAGATGAAAAAACTTCAGAGACTGGCGGGGATAGTAAAGTTTCAAAAATAAAAGAAAAATTTGCTTTTTTTGGTAAATTAAAAAAATTTATTCCAACAAAGAATAAAGAAAAAGAGTGATAATTAATTCTGTCTAGTTATCCTTTTTAAACATATCTGTAAGGTTGTATATTACAGATAATTCAGCAAGTTCATGTATCCTTCTACTAACTACATATACTTTCATTATTGATTTAAGATCGTTTAATTCCTGCCTCGTTTTTACCTCAGATGCTATTTTCATAAGTTTTTCACCACCTTACGGGTTATACTTTGTATTTATTACTATTTAAATATTGTGTGTGAGTATTACGTTTTGAAAGACTAGCGATAAGAAAAAACAATTATATAAAGCAATTTTCATTCCTCCAAAGGATTACAAAATGGAAGATCAAGAATACAACTATATTGCAATAGAAGAAAAATGGCAAAAAAAATGGTTTTCAGAAAAGATATATCAATCAAAAAAAACAAATGATAAAAAATTCTTCGTTCACTTTGCATATCCTGGGGTATCAGGGTATTTGCATGTTGGACATATGAGAGGGTTTACCTATTGTGATATAATAGCTAGATATAAAAGAATGACAGGTTTCGATGTTATATTTCCTGCAGGATTTCATGCATCAGGAATTCCGTCAATTGGTTTTGCAAAAAAAGTTGAAAGAAATGATAAAATAACTATACAAAAATTAAAAGAATATGGTTTAAAAGATAGTCAAATCAAAAAACTTACAGACCCAAACGAAGTAGTAAAGTATTTTTCAAATGTATATGTAAATGACTATTGGAAAAAATTTGGTTTTTTAATAGATTACTCAAGAACTATGAGTACAATTTCAAAAGGTTATAAAAAGTTCATTAAATGGCAATTCCAAAAATTAAATGAAAAAAATTTACTGATAAAAAAACCACATTTCGCTCCTTTCTGTCCAAATTGTGGTCCAGTAGCTGTTGATAAATCGGAAACAGATATTTCTAGTGGTGGCACAGCAGAAATTTTAGAATTTACTGTTATAAAATTTAAAATGGAAGACGGAGCAATTCTTCCTGCAGCAACTCTTAGACCTGAGACAATTTATGGTGTTACAAACATGTGGGTACACCCAGATGTAACCTATGAAATAGTGAAAATTAAGGGTGAAAAATGGATTTTATCAAAAGAAGCTTTGGAAAAAATCTCTTTTCAAACTGGAGAAGTAAAACCTTTAAATAAAAAAATTACTGGAAAAGAATTAATTGGGAAGAAGTGTACTGTACCTTTGGTAAATCGAGAAATAGAAATTCTTTCTGGACCTTTTGCAGATCCAAACGTTGCAACAGGTATTGTCATGTCAGTCCCAGCTCATGCACCCTACGATTGGATGGCATTAAGAGATTCTAAAAAAGATATAGATCCAATAACTATCATTGATGTAAAAGGTTTTGGAACAAACCCTGCAAAAGAAACTTGTGAAAAACTTGAAATCAAAGATCAATCAGAAACTGAAAAATTAGATCAAGCAACAGAAGAAGTATATAAAAAAGAATTTCACAAAGGATATCTAAATGATAAATGCGGTAAATTCGCTGGAATCAAAGTATCAGATATAAAAAACCAGGTTAAAAACGAATTAATTGAAAATAATTTAGCTACGGAAATGAGAGAGTTTTCAGAGGATGTTATCTGCAGATGCGGTAAAAAGGTTATAATTAAACAAATTCCAGATCAATGGTTTATAAAATATAGCGATGAAAATTTAACATATAAAACAAAAAAGCAAGTAGAAAAAATGAAGATTTACCCTGAAGAATATAAAAAAGAGTTACCAGGGATATTAGATTGGTTCGATGATAGAGCCTGTATTAGAAAAGGAAGCTGGCTTGGAACAGAATTTCCATTTAAAAAAGACTGGATTATTGAGCCAATATCAGATTCTACATTATATCCCTCATACTATATAATATCCAAATATGTAAATGATAAAAAACTATCGCCTGAAGAAATGACAGAAAAATTCTTTGATTATGTATTTTTTGGAAGAGGAAACCCAGAAAAAAACACTTGGAAAGAGATTAGAAAGGATTTTGAGTATTGGTATCCCGTGGATATTAATCTTGGTGGAAAAGAACACAAAACAGTACATTTCCCAGTATTTTTAATGAATCATACTGCAATAATGAACGAAGATAAAAGACCAAAAGGAATTTTTGTACATTGGTGGGTCACTCAAAAAGGAAAAGAAAAAATTAGTAAATCAAAAGGAGGAGCAGAACACATCGCAGAAGCAGCAACCAAATACGGAGTTGATGCAATGAGACTATACTATGCTCATGTTGGCTCTCCGTTTGTTGATATAGAATGGGATTCAGAAGCAGTAACAAAATATAAAAAGAGGCTTGCAAATATTTTTAAACAGATTAATAGAATTAAAAATTTGGAAGATAAAAAACATAAGGATCTAGATAAATGGCTAGAAAGTAAAATGCAAAAATCAATAAAAAATACTAATTTCGCTATGGAAAAACTAGATCTTAGAATTGCTACAAACGAAATCTTTTTTGAATGTCAGAAAAACTTACAATGGTATCTTAAAAGAGGAGGTAGTGATAAAAAAATATTAAAAGATTTTGTTAAAAATTGGATAGTACTTATGACTCCGGTAACTCCTCATCTATCAGAAGAATTATGGAACAAAGATAATTTATTTGTGTCAAATGAAAAATATCCTGATTTTAACTCTGAAAAAATCCATGAAAAGCAAGAAGTAGGAGAATATCTCTTATCTGAAACTATAAAAGATATTTCAGAGATATTAAAAGTTACAAAAATAAAACCAAATAAGATTTTTGTATACACCTCTCCAAAGTGGAAAAAAGATATTTATAAAAAATCAATAAAATTATCAGAGAAGAAAGATCTAAACATTGGAAACATTATGAAAGACGTAATGGCAGATCCAGAGATGAAAAAAAAGGGAAAACAAGTCAGTAAATTTGTTAAAAAATTACCTAATGAGATAATAAAACTCAGTGAAAATGATAAACAAAGATACAAAGTTGAGATAAATGAACAAGAATACCTTGAAAACTCATTAAAATACATAAAAAATACTTTTAAATGTGAAGTGAAAATCTTTTCAGCAGATGATAAAAATATAACAGATCCAAAAGATAAATCACGTTTTTCAAAACCATTAAAACCAGCAATATACATTGAATGATAACTAAATTGTAATAACGATGTCTGCTCCTTCTTTTATGTAAACTGGTTCATCAGGCATTTCTCCAACATTTAGTTGATCATTAGTTGTTTCACAGTAGTAATATTTTTTATTATTGTAGAGCACATAGTCTCCATACTCTCCATCTAGATTTACGCCTACGCTTAAATGACCATAGGATTGATCATTTTCTTCCCAACTATAAAAAAGAAGAGCAACATCATAACCTAGATTATCTAATATTGAAGCGTATAGTACAGAGGTATCTTCACAATCACCAGTTTTTTCAACAAGGGTTTCTACAGGAAATCTCCAATATTCTATTGAGTTTTTTGATTCATTGTCATGACTATAGGCAATGTTTTTTTGAACGAATTTTAAAACAAAATCAGCTTCCTCTATAGCACCAAAAGAATTTTCATTGGACAAGCTTTTTAAATCCTGAGAGATTTCTTTAATTACAGGTTCATTAGTTGTAACGAATTTTCGCATGTTTTCTTTATGGTTATAATAACTTCTTTGAGGAATTCTATCAACATTGGATTCTAAATATTCGTTATACTTATCTTCTGAAATTTCAATTTCTAGATTGTATTCTTTGTTTTTATAATCCCAAATATATGATAAATCATAAAAATCTTCAGAGTCAGCCTTTTCCTCAGGATATGTTATATCAATCCATAAAGTAGCATCAGATCCATAGTTAATCTTTTCATAATCAACTGTATTTTTGTTGTTATCAAATCTTAAATCAATAGAAACTTCATATCTATTCTGATTTATATCTAGTTCATAATCATCTTTGAATAAATCATAGTCAAATAGAGATATTGAAATAGTAGTGTAGTCTTCTTTTGTATTATCTGGAATATCATATTCTATTTTTAGGTTTACATCTTCGATTTTATTTAGCCATGTCCACCATCCTATACCATTTTTTTTAAAAACCTCTTGTTTTTCCCCGATTTTTACGTCAAAATATATCTGCCCCCAGGGTAGTAAATCAACTTTTTGAATAAGTTGAAACTTTTGAATTTCAAGAGTTATTGAAAGATTGACATTATCATTTTTATCATAAAAATCAGCGAAACCATCGCCGTCGGTATCTTGATGTGCTTTAGGATCATTAGGATACTCGTCAATTTTTAAAGGAGGAATGCTTGTACTATCATTTTGGGTTTTACCTTGATTCCACTTGTCTGGAAAACCATCATTGTCAGTATCAATTGCCGCTGATGGATCATTTGGAAATTTATCTAGTAAAAGATTTTTTGTGCTATCTTTTTGATTTTTACCTTTGTTCCATTTATCAGGGTAACCATCTCCATCGCTATCGATACTTGCTGAAGGATCTTCTGGAAAATCGTCGTTGTCATCTGATATACCATCATTATCAATATCAGAAAAATTGTTTTCTTTATTATTAGAGTTATTATTTATGTTGTCATTTTCATCTATAACATTTAAGATTACAAATCCTAGTACAAGAATTAACACAATTGCAGTTAGAATAATTAGTAGTATTTTACTCATTTTTATTATTAAATTATTATTTTAGTATATAAAATATACTGTGATAACATTAAAAAGTAGGAAAATATGTTGAAGCTGTAAAATATGAGTAAAACACATTTTAGAAAATCTGAAGAGACATGGAATAAAATTGCAAAAAGTTTTGATAAAACTAGAAAAAAGCCATGGGATAATTGTATTGACTATATAAATAATCTAGAAAAAAATAGTATAGTTGCTGATTTTGGATGTGGAAATGGTAGACATCTTATCCCATCAGCACGACACTGTAAAAAAGTTTATGGTGTTGATATTTCAAAAGAGTTACTAAAAATTATAAGAAAAAAAATATATAGATTAAATATTAAAAATGTGGAATTAATTCACAGCAACCTTATCAATATACCTTTTAAAAATGATTTTTTCGACTCAATACTTTGTATTGCATCCATACATAATATTAAAGGTAGAGACAATAGAATTAAGGCATTATATGAAATAAAGAGATGTTTGAAATATAATAAAACAGCTTTAATAAGTGTATGGTCTAGAGAACAAGAAAGATTTAGAGATTTTTTTAAACAAAACAAAACTTCTACTATTGGAGAAATAGGCGATATCGAAATATTTTGGAGGCAAGATAAACTAGATGTTTCACGATTTTATCATCTTTACAGTAAAGAAGAATTCATAAAAGATATTAAAAAAGTAAATTTAAAAATTAAAGAATTTGAAGGAGTGAAATTTCACTCTAAAAAATACGATGACAACTATTTTGCAATTATAGAAAAATAAATTTTTTAAAATTATTGATAGTTTTTTGTTAAATAACTTACAAAGATTAACATTATTATAGAGATTAATACAGCCCATATTGCTGGTAAAAAACCAAAACTTGGTAAAAATTTATACTGAAATAAAAAAACAGAAATTTCACCTATTATAATACTAGCAATAGAACCATATTTAGTTACTTTCTTCCAGTATAAAACAGCAATTGTAGTAGGACAAAGAACAGCAAGGCCAGAAAAAGTAGTATCAACTAATGTCCCCATAATTCCTACTTTAGGATCGTATCCTGCAACAACAAAAACTATTGCAAAAAATGTTAAAATAATTACTAATAGTTTCCCAAGATTTATTTCAGAAATGTGCTTTTTTTTATAAGGTAAATCATGAGAAAGCATTGTACTCAAGGATAAAAGCTGAGAATCAGCAGTAGACATAAGTGCTGCCAGTGCCCCTATCATAACAAAGGCATATACTGGTTGGGCAAACCTTTCAACCATCAATGGAAGAACTGATTCACCAGAATTTGGATCTAATACTATTCCCTGCCCATGCGCCCAAACACCAATCAAAACAGGAAATAAAAATAAAAAAGAAACTACCACTGGATAAAGAACCATTGCGTTTTTTAATGATTTTTCATTTTTTGCAGTATAAAATCTTGAAAATAACTGTGGAAACATAGGATCTGCAAAAATCCAGAGTAACATAAATGAAAACCACATTTGTGGTAAGAAAAATGAATTACCCCCTGGTCTTGTAAAAAGTTCAGGTTTTGCCTTAAATGCTGCAGTATTTGCAGCTTCAAAACCACCAAGACTAATTGCAATAAATATAACCGCTAAAGAAAGAGCTAATATCATTACAATTCCTTGGATCACATCTGTCCAACCTGAACCTCTCATACCTCCATATAATACATATAACATTATTCCAAGCATTATCATAACTGCGCCTATCTGCCAGGTAATATTAGTCATATTTTGAATTAAATAACCAGCACCTATTGCTTGTGTTGCAAGATAGGGGATTGTAAATATTACCATTACAAGCATAAATAGGATTCTTAGAAAATTGCTATTAAATCGTTTGCCTATCAACTCAGGGGGCGTGATATAGCCATTTTTTTTACCTAATCTCCATACTTTTCTACCAATAATATAAAACATTATAGCCATAATAGCTGTACCAAAACCCATTATACCATATTGACCTAGACCATATTTGTATGCTCCATCTGCAAAACCAAGAAAAGTAAACGCTGAAAAATTTGTAGATATTAGAGTAAAAAATAGAATAGTTGTACCAAATGAACGATTGGCAAGAAAATAGTCTTGAGGGTTTTTTTTTGTAATTTTATGAGCAAAAAAACCTAATGACAAAAGAATTATAAAATAAATAATAAATAGAATAATAAATAACATTAGTTTTCACTCCATACATTTTTTGAGATAATGTAAAAAAATATAGCTAATGAAATTGTCAAAAATAACATGTAGTAAACCCAAAAAGGTAAGCCTAAAATTAGTGGTTCGGCTTTATTCCAAGCCCAAAAATCAAAAGATAAAATAAATATAATTATAGCAACTAAAATTGTAGTAACTTGTTGTTTTTTATTTTTTAACCAGGAAAGCGAGTTTTTCATATTATCACAATATAATAGACTATTTCCTGGTTTACCCGGCTGGAAACAGCAAAAAAACAATGCCGTAATTAAATACAGTAACTATTAATCAAAAATGGATTTTAATAAATAAATTTTACTAATTTGTAAAAAAATTATCCTGCTATCATTTGTTTTACATTATTAATTAGTTTTTCAACTTGGAAGGGTTTAGCGATATAATCATGTATTTGATCTTGAAGCCCTTGTAATTTTTCATGATCGGTCGTACCTTTAGCAGTTAGAATAGATATTATAACCCCTTTGGAAAGGCCTTTTTTCTTAATTTCGTCTATTGTATCCCAACCGTCCATAAAAGGCATCATTATATCCATTAGTATAATACCTTTGAAACCTTTCTCTACTTCTTTAATACAATCTTTACCACTATCAACAGTATAAACTTCAAAACCTTCTTTTTCAAATATTTTTCTAATAGTAATTAAAATATCAGGGTCGTCATCCACAATCATAAGTTTTTTATTCATCTTATATTCTCCTATTTTTCCACCACTAAGATATACTTTAAACTGTATAGTATAAAAATTTTTTGCGCTAGAATGTCATAATGGAAAAAAGATTTAGGATTTTATCATATCATAAATAATATCACTTAGATAGCCAATCTGTTCAGGTGATAAATTTTCAACTCTTTTTTTCTTGTAAGGTATATTATTTAGATTAATATCAAAATTATTTTTTAAGATTGTCCTAATCATTTTTCTTCTATGATTAAAGAGAATTCTTGATAAATTCAAAAAAAAATTTTTATTTCTAACTTTAAATGGAGGATTTTCAAGCGGTATAATTTTTACTATACAAGCATCCACTTTTGGCTGGGGTTTAAAAGATTTTTTAGAAACAAATTCTAACAATTCACAATAAGATGTATAATATAAATGAACAGTAAGATTAGAATAATTTTTTTGACCAGGCATTGCAACCATTCTATCTGCAAAATCCTTCTGATAAATTAGAATAGCTTTATCAAAATTATTTTCTAATAGTTTAAATGTTATAGGTGAAGAAATCTGGAAAGGAAGATTTGAAACAACCTTATTAAATGAAATATTTTTAAAATCTATATCTAATGCATCGCCATATATTAGTTCTACATTATCCGGTAAAATCTTACTTAAATAATTAATAAGTTTTTTATCCAGTTCTATCGCATATACTTTTTTTGCTTTTTCTGCTAATAACTTTGTTAAAATACCTTTGCCAGGACCAATTTCCAGGATAATATCATTTGAACTAACATCTGCATAATCTATTTCCCTATTTGCTATTTTTTTATTTATTAAAAAATGCTGTCCAAGCTTATTTTTCATAGATTAGTGATAACTCCGAGAAATAGGAGGTCTAGTAAAAAGACGATATTTTTGTTTCGGATCAGTTAGTTCAAGTTCAATCCTTTTAGCAATCAGCTTATCTGGAGAACGTAAAAAATCAATGCGATCACACATCTCTTTGAAACTAGTAAATGGTTTTTTACGTCTCTCTTCTAAAATATCATGCATCATTTTTTTACCAAGACCAGGAAGCAATTCCAAGACATGGAAACGAGTTGAAATAGCAGGAGCATCATTGTAAAATTTTATAAATCTATTTTCTTGATTTTTTATCATATCTAAAATAACAAAAGGCATTTCACCATGAGCTGTAGATGTCATATCTTTGTAGTTTACCCGGCCTTTTATTTTAGCTATTTTTTCTCTTTTTTTAGAATTCTTACCAACGTATATTCTTTCACCTATAGTAAAATCCATACCCTTTTTAGGAACAAGTTCCAACAATGTAAACTGGTTTTCACCGATGCCATAAACAATGGGATATCTTTTATGTGGAGGTAAATCTCCTCTTCCTTTAGCTAAATAATCCAAAACATATACATAATCCTCCACGACATAAACCTCCCTAATTCTACTTAATGTAATATTTTCCAACTATATCAAGTATTTTTTTTATTTCATCTTTACTAAGGCTAGATCTTTCTTTTGCAAAAATAGTTTTTAAATCATCTTCATTGATTGGTAAAATATCTGCAATTTTATAAACCAAATTTTCTTTTAAAAAATCAAGCTCAGATAATTCTTTAATTAGATCATTTGTTTTGTTAGCAGGAAGTTTTGCAAACAGTTGCGCATGTTCAAGAGCTATTCTTTGTTCGTAGAGTAGCTCTTCTCTTTCTTTACTGATTTTATTTAAAATATTTTTAACTTCTGATAAAGGAACAGGTTTTTGTTTACTTGTATCTTCTGTCAATTTAACTTACCCTCCTTAAATGTTCACTTCTAATAATCAGCGTCTTATGTTTTTTACCATCATTTAATCCCACTAGATATGAATTCCCTTGCTTTCCTTCAATTTTGCCAGTTTTACCATGAAAACGGATATGTGGCATACCTCTATGAATAGAGGAATCAATTACAATATTTACAGATTCACCTTCTTTGAACTGTTGAAGAGCCCGAGATATAGATTTCATTCCTCTATCTCTTGGTTTTTTCCTAAGTATTTTTCTGCTTTTACTTCTTATTCCTTTTGATCGTTTAACCACTTTTATTCCTCCCCTGTCAAATTTATTACATCTAGTTTTTTTACGATGCAGGGAGCATCTATCAGATTACTTATGTTCGGTTTTGTTTGCCCCTCATCGCCATGGATTAATTCTTTAATATATGTACCAGATTCAGCCTCAAGAATTAATGTGGCTATAGTACCTTCTAACGAATCAATATTGCAGTTGTATATCTTTCTTTCTCTAATCTTGTCTGCTCGACGATGAGCAACCCTAGATGGGGTTTTTTGTTTTATAATTTTACCCCGTAATGATTGGACTGCCTTTTTAAGTTTTTCCTTATTTATAGGGTTTCTACATTCAAAAACAACTTTATATGTTTTTTTGTATTTTTTTTCCTTTATTTTAGCTATTTTTTCTCTGTTGGTAAAATTTAGATTTGTAATTTCAATTAATCCTTTGTTTTCTGTGTTAATTTCTTTTTTTAGTTTTTCCAAGTTAATGTTTCTCTTTTTTGGATTTTTAAGTTCTAAAACAAAGGGCCTTCCGTTTCCTAGCATTTTTACATCAATGTCTTCACGTCCTGCTCCATGAAATGATTCATCTTCTGATTTAGTTTCTTCCAAAAATTTTTTTGAAATTAGTTCCTCTACACTTTTATCATATAATTTGCCGGTATAGCTACATTTTCTACATCCTTTTCCTCTACACACTTTACAAAACCATTTAGTCTGTGGAATATTTCTACTAAACTTTTTATATCTTCCATAAATAAATAAAGATAAAATTTGTAATTTAACTATGTCAAACTGAGTGTCTAAAACAGCCATTATCGTAGGTTTTTCAAAATCTACTTCTTTTCCAAGTTTTTCTTCTAAGATTAATCCAATGTTCCGATTCAACTCTGATTTAATATTTTCTGATTCTTCTAATTTAATAATTTCGTTTATTTTTTGCTCTTTTTCTATAATTTCTTCATCAACTTTAGTTCCAATTAGAAAAGTCTCATATTCATAATCTTTTAGGGAATCTAAGATTAAATCTACAAAATGATCTATTTCAGCTAAAAGACCCTCGCAGATACTGCAATCTTTTGTTTCAGTTTTTGCTTTACTAACTTTTTTTCTTATAATTTCTCCTTTTTTTTCATTAGAAATGTCAATATCTATTCTTCTAAATAATCTACCAATACAATTGTCACATATTTTGTAATTATCTAATATTTCTTTAGCATAGGCAATTACTTTTTTTTTATCTAGATTCTTTTCCATATAATCTATTCCATTATTTTTAAAAAATCCAA
>CAZWYI010000017.1:0-46085 GCA_964638155.1 uncultured Thermoplasmatales archaeon
GCCGAGGAAGCGAAGGCGGAATGGAGTTATAGGGGCACAGCCCCTATTTCATTTCTTCCAAAGTAAGATATTTCCCTTTTTTAATATCTTCTCTTGCTCTTTGAATTTCCTTTAATGTTTTTTCATTAAGTTCTAATTCATCTTCATCCATTTTATTTTGCTAATAGTATTTCATTTTATATATGTTCTTCAGTCTTCAAAAATATGAAAATATAGGTAGAAAACACTGGCCTAAAGGGGCTTATGGCTTTCACCTGGCACATATATTTTTATTATATTTTAAAGGGTCTTTGTGCTGGATGCCAATCAATATTTCCCCATGGTAAAAAAATTCCTATTTCATCTTTTGTTGGAATAAAAAGAATTCCAGGAATCCATTTAGGAAAAATACCAAAGGAATCATCCCAATAATTTTGATCCCATTTGTTTATTTGAAGTCCGTTTGGCGAGAGCCATGTTGAAAACTTGGCATGTTCAATATTTGAAATAAAATTATTTTTAACAATAGAATTATCTTTTGCATATGATGCAAATACTCCTTGTTCATTTGAAAATATTTGATTGTTTTTAACTATATTTATATTACTTTCCTCAATATAAATTCCTTTTAAGCAATCAGAGATTTTATTTTCTTCAATATTCTGGTAATTAGATTTAAATAAATATATGCCGACAGTGCAGTTTAAAATTTTGTTTTCTAAAATATTATTATATGAAGAATCATACAAGGAAATACAACTATTTTTATTATCATTGATAATGTTTTTACTAATTGTACAATTATCTGCAAAAATGGATATTGCTCCTTTCGTAATATTTCCACCATTATTAATAGTAAAATTTGATACTATAACTTCATCAGAATATATTAATAAAATTGGATTACTAAAATCTCCTCTTATGATAGTGGAATTTCTATCCTCACCTTTTAACGTTATCTTTTTATCAATAAGTATATTATTTTCTTCGTATATCCCGGATCTAACAAATATATTATCACCAAAATCAGCGTTTTCTATGCCTGATTTTATAGTACTATAATCATCTGGAATAATGATATCTATACTTGATTCAGCGGTATTTTCATCAAAATTTTTTATTTTAGTTTTATAAGAGACTACGTTACAAGTGCAAGATAGGAGTATAATAAAAAATAGAGTAACTATAAGAGTCTTTTTGGAAAATCTCATAAATATCAAATAAAGTTTATTAAACTAATGATATATAAATGCCTTGGATTCGGTTCTTTTTCCTAATAAAACAAATATAATTATGTTTTTAAAATAAAAAAAGTGTTTATACAGCTATTTTTATCTCTAGTTCATTTGCTAATTCCTTGTATCTATTTCTTATTGTAACTTCTGTCACACCAGATGTTTCAGATATTTCTTTCTGGGTTCTTTTTTCTCCTGCGAGAACTGAAGCCATATATAATGAAGCTGCAGCAAGACCAATAGGTCCTCTACCACTCGTGAGTTCTTTTTTATTTGCCTTTTTAAGTATGTTTAAGGCTTTTAGTTTTGTTTCAGTTCCAAGCTTTAAATCTCCGCAGAATCTTGAAATATAGTCTTTTGGTGATGTTGGTTTCAAGTTAAGTTTCAATGATTTGTTTATGTGTCTGTAGTTTCTACCGATTTCTTTTCTTTTTATATTTGTTTTATCGCTTATTTCATCAAGAGTTCGTGGAACATTACATTGTCTGCATGCTGCATAAACAGTTGCTGCAACGACACCATCGATACTTCTACCTCTTATTAGGTTTTTATCAACAGCTTTTCTATATATTACTGCAGAATTTTCTCTAACTGATCTTGGTAACGATAATGAAGAAGACATTCTATCAAGATGTTTTAATGCTTCCATTAAATTTCTTTCTTGATATTGGCTAGTCCTCAATCTTTTCTGCCATTTTCTTAGTCTATATACATGTGATCTATTTCTGTTTGGAATTGAACGTCCGTAGAAATCTTTGTTTTTCCAACCTATGGTTGTGGTAAGTCCTTTATCATGTATTAATGGAGTGCTAGGTGATCCTATACGTGATTTTTTTTCTCTTTGTTCACTATCAAAAGCACGCCATTCAGGACCATAATCTATTAGGTCTTCATCTATAACTAAACCACATTCATTACAAACTAATTCTGCTCTGCTTTGATCTTTGATTAGTTTTTTGCTTTCGCATTCAGGGCATTTATTTATTTCATCTATTTTAACTTCTTTATTTTTCATCTCTACTCACATTTAAGGTTTATTCAACACATATATGTATAAATACTTCTATATAAACCTTTCGTCAAAATTGTTTGAAATTGTGGAAAAATATTAGAAAATGTTAAAAAAAATAAGGATATGCCCAAAACATCAAAAACGGTGAATAAATGGAAAAATCTGTAGGATCTGTAATATTTAAAGATAAAAAATATTTACTTTTAAAATATGGGCTAGGTCACTGGGGTTTTGTAAAAGGACATATTGAGAAAAATGAAACCGAAAAAGAAACCCTATATAGAGAAGCAGAAGAAGAAACAGGGTTAAAAAAAGAAAATCTAAAAATAATTAATGGGTTTAGAGAAAATATAAGTTATTTTTTTAAAAAAAATAAAAATACAGTTTATAAAAAGGTAGTATATTATTTGACTGAAAGCAATACAGATAAAATCACACTTTCTCATGAACATAGTGAGTACAAATGGCTACAATATGATAAAGCGATCGAAAAACTTTCTTTTAAAAACTCAAAGGTTTTACTAAAAAAAGCACAAGAATATTTAAAAAAATAAAAATAAAATAAATTTTACTTATTTTTATCTTCTTTTAACCACACAGTACGCTGCGGGAATGGAACAGTTATACCAGCTTTTCTAAACCTGCCATCTATTTCATTACGTATGTCGCTCATTACCCTCCACTGGTTCATAACCTCATCAATCCAAAATATTATCATAAACTTCAAACCAGAATCACCAAATTCAGTAAAGCGTACTAGAATTTCATGGTCTTTATCTTTTAACACGTCAGGATGATCTTTGGTAACATCATATAGTATTTCTTTAACTTTTTTAAGATCAGAACCATATGCAACACTGACTTCAACGTTGTTTCGAATTTGAGTATCAGGACGTACAACATTTACAATTTTTTGATTAGCAATATTATTATTTGGAAGAATAATTAGATCATGATCAAAAATACTATAAAGTTTAGTAGAACGCATTCCAATACTATCAACACGGCAAAAATCACCGCTTTCAATTTTTATTATATCGCCAATTCTAAAGGGTCTATCCAAAAGAAGATGTATGCCACTAAAATAATTAGATAGAGTATCTTGGGCGGCAAAAGCAAGAACTAGGCCCAACACACCAGCTCCAGCAAGAAGTGCGGTAACTTCAATACCAATACTTGAAAGACCAAATATCGAGCCGCCTATTACAATAACAACTACACCTACTTTTTTAAAAATAGGCTTTAAAACTCTTCCAAAATTACTTTTTTCACCGCCTTTCTTTTTTGTGATTTCATCAAGTAATTCATCAAAAACTCTGTAGGCAACATATATTCCAATTACTACAAAAATTACAAAATATATTTGGTATAAACTTGCCTGATAACCAACATTAATTCCAAATCTGATAACTGAAATAATTAAACCATAAAGTAAAACTAAAAGAATAATCGGTTTTCTAATAATTTCAACTACAGCATCATCAAACTCTGTTTTTGTTTTTCTTGCTAAAAATACTAAAATATATTTTATAATAAAATAAATGATAAGAGAAAAAACAAGCCAAATAATTATATTTAAAATTAAAGCACCAAATGGATTATTCAATGGTTTAGGCAAGGGATTTGTAAACCCGCCAAAAATAGTATTTTCTTTTCCCTCATAAATTCCAACAACATTGACATATACCTTTTTTTCAATGGTGTTTTTTTCAGTTCCATTAAGTTCTCTATAAATAAAATTTATGGAACCAGTTCTTTTTTCCTGATCAGGATATTTAGGAATTTTAAACTCAAAGGTTATAATTTCATAGGTATTATCATCTGACAAAACAAATTTAGAAGGAGTAACTTTTGGATTCCAATTAGAAAAGCCTTCTACTTCAACAGAGATAGAATAATCTAATGAAGAATTTTTATAAACAGTCCAATAAAATTCTCCTTCACTATTTATTTCAACATCTTTTGAATAATTATCATCTTCACCAACTAAGGGCTGAGCATATGATTGAAAACTAAATAAGATTACAATTAGCAATATTGATAACAAAAAATTTCTGAAGACCTTTTTCCTCCTCATTTTATATCACAATCGCTAAGATTTCAACCTAAAACTATTATTGTCATATATAACCTTTGTTCTAAAGTTAAAACAATTTTTGAATTTAACACCAATTGAATTTAAACAATGTTTATAAACAAGTTATTAGGTTTTAGATAATATGCAAATTGAAAGAATTTCAGATGTTATATGGGAAATTCCAAAACAAGATAAAATGAATGTTCCAACTAGGATTTATGCTTCAGAAAAACTACTTAAAAAAATGAAAGAAGATAGGACTCTTGATCAAGGGAGAAATATCAGTGTTCTACCAGGCATCTATAAATATGGGATAGTGCTACCTGATGGACATGAGGGATATGGTTTTCCAATAGGGGGTGTTGCTGCTTTGGATAAAGAAGAAGGTGGTATTTCTCCTGGGGGTATTGGTTATGACATAAATTGCGGCGTCCGGTTACTTCGAACAGATATTACTAAAGATGATATATATCCAAAAATTGGTATTTTATTAAAAGAGTTATTTAAAAAAGTTCCAGCAGGTTTAGGTAGTTCTAACATAAATGTCACTCGAGATGTTTTAAAAGGTGTAATTAATAACGGAGTAGAATGGGCTGTTGAAAATGGTTATGGAAATAAAGATGACTTAAAACACTGTGAAGAAGAAGGAAGAATGAATAGTGCAGATGATTCTGTTATATCTGATAAAGCCATGAAAAGAGGAAAAAAGCAGCTTGCAACTCTTGGCTCTGGAAATCATTTTCTTGAAGTTCAATATGTAGATAAAATATTTGATAAAAAAGTAGCTGAAACATTTGGAATAAAAAATGAGGGTCAAGTAACTCTAGCCATACATTGTGGAAGTAGAGGATTTGGTCATCAAGTTTGCTCTGATTATTTACGTACAATGGAAAAAACGTTTCCAGATATTATCTCAAAACTTCCAGATAAAGAACTTATCTATGCTCCATCGAATCATCCGTTGTGTGAAAAATATTTCAAGGCAATGTCAGCTGCTGCTAATTTTGCGTGGACTAATAGACATATAATTGGTCATCAAGCAAGAAAAGCTTTTTCAAATGTTTTTTCAGATGCAGAACTAAAAACTGTATATGATGTAGCACATAATATATGTAAACTAGAAAAACATAAAATAAACGGTGGAGAAAAAGAAGTATATATGCACAGAAAAGGTGCAACAAGAGCATTTGGACCTGATCATCCTGAGATACCAGATGATTATAGAAGGGTAGGCCAGCCTATACTATTGCCTGGTAGCATGGGTACTGCAACCTATGTATTAGCTGGTACACAAAAAGCAATGGATACAACATTTGGATCTGCTCCTCATGGTGCCGGACGTTTGATGTCAAGACATGCTGCTAAGAAAAAATTTTGGGGTGAAACTGTAAAAAAAGAACTAGAAAAAAGAAGAATATTTATCAAATCAGCATCCTGGAAGGGAATTGCTGAGGAGGCACCAGGTGTATATAAAGATGTTGAGCAAGTTGTAGATGTAAGCCATAAGGTTGGAATTGGATCAAAAGTAGCAAGGCTCAAGCCTATCGGTGTTGTAAAGGGTTAAAATGAAAAAATATGAATATCTGCCACATACCTCTGATGAAAAATTTAGAGCCTATGGAAATTCTATTGAAGAAGCATTTGAAAATGCAGCATATGCATTAACTGATGTTATTACAGATCATACAAAAATAAAAAAGAATATTACCAAAAAAATTTCAGTTGAATCTGAAGATTATGAATCACTATTATATGATTTTTTAGAAGAATTCTTAATTCTTTTGGACTCAGAAGATTTTTTATTATGTAGCATTAAATCAATAAAAATAGATGATAATAAACTAAAAGCAGAACTTGTTGGGGATAATAAAATAGAAAATTATGATATAAAAACCCATGTAAAGGCAGTGACTTATCAACAGATGTTTGTAGAAAAAAAGAACGATTTGTATGTCCTTCAGGTTATTGTAGATATTTAAAAAGTGTTAGATATGTTTGGAGAAGAAAGAAAAAAACTTGTTGAAAGTTTAACAAAAAAAGGATATATAAAAACGGATATTGTAAAGAATGCTTTTTTAAAAGTTCCAAGGGAGACTTTTATTCCACGAAATTACAAAAATGTTTCATATGTAGATAGCCCGCAGCAGATCGGTAGTGGTCAAACTATTTCTGCACCTCATATGGTTGCAATAATGTGTGAAGAGCTTGACTTAAAAGAAGGACAAAAGGTGTTAGAGATAGGTGTTGGCTCTGGATATCATGCTGCTGTTGTATCAGAAATTGTATCAAAAAAAGGACATGTTTATTCAATTGAACGATTTAAAAATTTAACAGAAAAAGCAAAAGAAAACCTTAAAAAAACTGGAATTGAGAATGTTTCAATTAAAACAGGTGATGGATCAGAAGGTTTAGAAGAATATGCTCCTTATGATAGGATATATGTTACGTGTGCTGCACCAGATGTTCCAGATCCCTTGATTAATCAATTAAAAGACCCTGGAAAATTACTAATACCTGTTGGAAGAATGTTTTGTCAACTTGTATTAGTAGAAAAAAGTGAAGGAAAAATCAAGAAAAAGAATCTTATGGGCTGTGCTTTTGTACCACTTGTTGGAAAATATGGGCATTAATTTTTTAATTCCAAATTCCTTCAACTTCTGAATTACATTTACTGCATTTACCGTCTTTAAGGTTTACAACTTGTGAGCTCATTATATTTCTTTTAATTAAATCATTTCCACAGTTGCTGCAAATAGTATCGTTTTCCTTTCCTATATTTCCAATATAAACATATTTCAAACCATGTTTTTTACCAATATCATACGCTTTTTCCAAAGTTTTTATTGGTGTAGGGTAAGAACTATTGTAATTGTAATCTGGATGAAAACGGCTTATATGCCAGGGTATTTCTTTTCCTACTGATGAAATAAACTCTGCAATGTCATTTAGTTCTTCTGTGGAATCATTTTCTTCAGGTACAACTAATGTTGTCACTTCAACCCATATACCTAGTTTTCTCATGTTTTTAATAGTCTCTAGAACCGGTTTTAGATTTGCTTTACATATCTTTTTGTAAAAATCCTCTCTAAAACTTTTTATGTCTACATTTGCTGCATCTAAATAAGGTGAAATTTTTTCAAGAGCTTCTTTTGTCATATATCCATTAGTTATAAACACATTGTAAAGACCTCTTTTTTTTGCAAGTTTTGCAACATCATATGCATATTCAAAAAATATTGTAGGTTCAGTATAAGTGTAAGCTATACTTTTACAGTTGTTGTTAACTGCATTATTAACAACTTCTTTTGGCTCAATAAAACTTGAGTTAATTCTATTTTTATCTTTTATTTGTGAAATACGCCAGTTTTGACAGAAAACACATTTAAAATTACAACCGGGCGTTGCAATAGAGTAGGATTTAGATCCTGGCAAAACATGATACAATGGTTTTTTTTCTATTGGATCGATATGGGAAGCAATAAGGTTTCCATATGCATGTGTGTATAATTCACCATTGGTGTTTTGTCTTATATTACAAAATCCATATTTTGATTCAGAAATTTTACAGTTATGAGCACATAGTTTACAGTTTATTTTATTATTATTTATTTTCTCATAAAGCATAGCTTTCTTTTTCATAAAACTTTTATATCTCCTAAATTAACAATTAGATACAAAGTTTTTAAATCTATTGTTCTAACAAATTTTTTTAAAAAATACAAAAAACATAAAAAAACATACAAAATATGAAAAACTATGATTGATACCGAGATAATAATTTTGTATTTTGCTGCTTTTATACCTCCAATAATCTATGTAATATGGATAAGAAACACAGAAAAATATCATAGAGAAAAATGGAGATCTATTTTTTTATCATTTCTATGGGGGGCAACAATAGCAGTTATTGCAGCTATTATTTTAGAACTAATCCTGGGCATGTCTATTGCTCCAAGTATTAATCCTAATATGTCACATATTATAGCAGTCGTTATTTTTGCACCTTTTGCTGAAGAACTTACAAAACCTCTTGCATTAAGGTTAAAAACTGTTAGAAGAGAACTAGTAGAACCTGAAGATGGATTGATATATGGAGCTGTAGCTGGACTTGGTTTTTCTGCAACTGAAAATTTATTCTATGGTGCAAGTTTTCTCTCGGAAGGCATGGTTTTTTTCCTGATTTTAATTTCAATTCGTAGTATTGGCGGATGTTTTCTACATGCATCTGCAACTGCCTGGACGGGATATGGATATGGTAAAAAAATAATAAATAAAACTAGGTTAGTAAGAGTTTTTCCATATTTTATTATAGCAATCCTTGCACATTCGTTTTATAATGGTGTACTTGTTTTTGATATCTATGGAGCAGGTATAGGCCTTATCCTTGCTATTTCTTTTTCAATAGTAACGATTAGCATGGTTAGAAAAAAGATAATTACTCTAGATAATGCTAATAGATAGGTTTGATAAATATGAAAAAAATTGCTATTTTAACAAGGGATTGTGCAGGGGTTAACGCATGTATCAGGTCTATTGTCAGGACTTGCTCAGATAAAAATATAAGAGTAATTGGTGTAAAAAAAGGATATGATGGTTTAATTGATAAAGAATTTATCGAACTAGATCGCAGAGATGTTTCAGGTATTATTAACCGAGGAGGTACAATTCTTAAAACATCTAGGTCAAAACGATTTTATACAGATGAAGGACAAAAAAAGGCAGTAGAAAATTTATATCAAGAAGATATCGATGGTCTTATTGTAATTGGAGGTAATGGCTCACTTACTGGTGCCCATGTACTTTTTTCAAAATTTAATTTTCCAGTAATTTGTATTCCTGCAACGATTGATAATGATATATCAGGTGTTAACCTATCTTTGGGTGCTGATACAGCAGTAAATGTTGCAATAGATGCACTTGATAAAATAAGAGATACTGCCACAAGCCTTGAAAGAATATTTATAGTTGAAGTAATGGGCAGGGATTGTGGTTATATAGCAACTCAAGTTGCACTTGCTGGTGGCTGTGAAGAGGTATTAATTCCTGAAAAAGAGCTTAACATAGAAAATATGTGTAGAGAAATTAAAGAGGGAAACAATAAAGGAAAGATAAGCTGGATTATTATTGTTTCAGAAGGAAAAGCAAAGGCGCATGATATATCAAATATTATTACAGAAAATATCGGTCTTGAAACAAGAGTAGCAGTACTCGGTCATATTCAAAGAGGAGGTAGACCAACTGCAAAAGACAGAATACTAGCTGCATTTTTTGGAAATTATGCTGTTGAAAAACTATTGGGAGGTGTTTTTGATAGCTGCGTATGTTTCAAAGATGAAAAACTATGTACGATTTCTTTAGAAGACGCTATCAAACCTAAGAAAATAGATGTAGAAAATTATTACAAGCTTATAAAAATTTTAACTTAGAATATTTGCTACAAAAAACAGTACATAGAAAAAATTTATATTCTTATTTGACATGTTATAAGTAAACATATTTTATGGGAGGTAGGAAAAAATGAAAAGAAATAAATTAATGATTATGACGCTTTTTATCACAGCATTTCTAATTAGTTCAATGATTCCAGGCATGATAATAAACACAGAATCATCAACAATGGTTGGTAGATTGGAAATAGATAAAGATGTAAGAAAAGCTGGTGGGGAATGGAAAGAAATTGTTGAAATAGACATAGGTGATATTGTATTTTTTAGAATAAATGTAACATATTTCAACGAAACTTCAGGCAGTCACTGGGCTTATAATTTAAACATTACTGATATACTACCAGTTAAATTAAATGTTTTATGTTTAGAATATGTTGAAATGATTCAAGGCCCGACACCAAATATAATGGGTGATAATAATGAAGTCCTTCGCTGGCTATATGCGCCAAGTTTTGAGTTAAGAGATGGAGAAACCTTAACACTTATTTTTAAGACTATATCAGTAGAAAACTGTAACTGCTGCAATGTAAATCCATTGGTAAACTATGTAAATGTAAAGGCAGATGAACAATGTACAGGCCAAGCCATTTCAGATGCTGATACCGCTCAAGTTGCAATAATCTGTCCTAATGTTGGAATAACAATTGATAAAAAAATCTGGAATTACAAGGATGAAACATGGGTTGATATTGGTTATGGTATACCATATGAAGATGTTAGTTTTAATATAACTGTGGAAAATACAGGTGATTGTCTTTTAGATACCGTTTATGTAAATGATACACTTTCACAGAAGCTTAACTATGCAGATAATGCAATCCCTTTTGAACCTACGGTCAATGGTCAGAATTTAACATGGGTTTTTACCAATCTTGATGTTGGAGAAAAAATATTTATAGAATTTGATGCAACCTTAAATAATAACATACCTAACAACCAATATACTAATCTAGTAAAGACAACTGGTATATCTGATGAATACTGCTGTCCAAATAAAGTAACTGATATAGATAGTGCAATAGTCAAGGTACGCGGAATGAAAGTTTTAAAACAAGTTAGTGTAAAAAATGGAGAATGGGGGCCATGGATAAATGAAGACGAGGCAAGTAATGGTGATATTGTTAGATTTAGAATATTGATATATTACTATGGATACTACACGTTATATGATATTGTAGTTGAAGATATCCTGCCAGATGGACTTATTTATGACAACAATGCAATACCTGAGGAACCTCAAGTATCTGGTAATACACTAACTTGGGAATTAGATGAAGTCCTTGGAGATGGACAATATACAACAGTTTCTTTCCAAGCGATTGTAAACTGTGATGAATGTGAGAATATAGTAAACCTTGCAAATATTGTTGCAAATGAATGTAGCGGCTCAATTTTAGAAAAAGATGATACTGCAATCTTAAATGTTGTATGTAAACTAACAGCTGATGCCGGTGGCCCATATCAAGGAGAGATAAATGAAGTTGTAGAAATTACAGCTTCAGCAACAGGAGGATCACCGCCATATATTTTTGAATGGGATATGAATGGAGACGAAGAATATGATGATGAAACAGGAAAAGAAATAACCTATTCTTGGGATCAACCTGGTGTTTATACAATATACTTAAAAGTTACAGATGATGACGCAGAAACAGCTAAAGCATATGCAACAGCAACAATAACTGTAGGTGACAACCAAGCCCCAGATGCACCAACCATCACCGGAAAGACAAGCGGTATAAGACCTAGCGAAAATGTGTATTATACCTTTAAAGCTGCAGATCCTGATAATGATAAGATATATCTATCAATAGATTGGGGAGATGGAGAAATAGAAGAATGGATTGGTTCTTATAATTCTAGTGAAGAAGTAATAATCAAGCATAATTTTACAAGTAGTAGCACAACCTATACTATAAAAGCAAAGGCAAAAGATATCTACGGCCAAGAAAGCGAATATGGAACATTAAAAGTCACAACGCCAAAAAACAAGTTTGTAAATAATCCATTTATCTATAGGATTCTAAAACTCTTATCAGAGAGATTTCCAATAATTTCAATGATACTAAATATATAAACAAACTTTTTTTCCTTTTTTTATTTTTGATATATTACTAACAAATCTTTTTTTATATCATTATTTTTAGTCCATATATTATCTTTATTTATATCATAAAAGATGTAGATTTTTTCAATGAAAACAGGATTATTGATATCTAAAATTAGAGGGTTATAAGATAATGATAGTGTAATATTGTTTTTTAGTTTATCCAAATATCTATCAATATTTTCTATTTTATCTCTTGAGATTGGTTCGGATTTATTTCCAGAAAAACCATACTTTTCCTTTAAAAACATATGCAACTCTTTTCCCGTTTTCCAAGTGTTATTATTTGTCAATGGATATGGTTCTGTTAAAAAACGTCTTTTGCTTGAAAGAATATTATTCCAACTTCCTTTTGCTTCCATGTTAATAAATTCTGTTGAAATTTTAACAAAATAATTAAAATCTTTATTTGGAAAAAAATAACGTGTTTTATTTTCAAAAAACTTTGAATCAACTGATCTTACAATTGTTGAAAAATCACTGGAGATATTTTTAATTTCATAGTTTTTTTGATAATCATTTAAAAATGTAAAAGAAAAAATAGCTGTGATAAGAATAGCGGTTGCGATAAAAAGACCAATGTTTGAAATAGTTAAATCGAGTAATCCTTTATCATTTTGGATAAATTTTGACATATGTTTTATTATACTCCTTTACAAGTTCTAAAACAAGAAAATTTTCACCTTTGAAAAGAATAGATAGTTCATTTGAATTTTTTCCACAAAACCGTACATGGGAAGAAAAACAGTTTATTGTTCCATCTTTAAGTTTGTAATAATAATTATTGCTTGTTTTTTCATTAAAAATAAATTTAGATGGTTTTTTGTTAAGGCTTTCGGGTATTCCTCCAAAAACCAAAAAATCAAGAGTATCTGGAAAATTTGTTTTCAAGTTAATAACTGTACCAGTATCAGCATATTCAAACATGTTTTCAGCATTTGCTATGATTTTTTCAATTTCATTTTTTAGCAAATCTTTTTTTGATTTTTTTATCATCTCTGATATAGAAATAGTAAATATGCTAATTATTAGAGACGAAATAATAATTGCAACTAAAAAATATATTGGAAACCCTGTCATAGCTTTTTTATCATAAATTAACAACTTTAACTACCTCTAACAATTTTAATCATTTTTTCCTGAGAAAAAGTATCTTTACAAGCTGCTTTAACTATTATATCTAAATAACCTTCATTTATTGCAGGATTTAAAAAAGGACTAATTGTAATTCGGGTTTCTCCATTATTTTCCGTTAGGTCGTTAGAAGCATCTCCTAGACCTTTTATTATAACATTTGCATTTTTTATTGGATATCCTTTTCTATCTTTTACTTGAACATTTATTATAAAACTTTCTTCATTTTTCCCAGAAGATATAGTGTTTATCATTGGATCAATACTTACTATCATTTTTTCAGAAAATAAACAAGGGTTGTAGATATATGATAGAATAAATAGTAAAGCAATTGTTCCTATTACAATACATACAGTTAATCTTAAAGGAAGACCGATTACCCCATTTTTATCTTTGATAATTTTTTTATGAAATTTAAATTTATTAATTTTAATACCTCTCCATAGAATTTTAGTTTTTAGCATTGTTTGATTTAAGACTTTTAAAAACTGCGGAGCCAATAAATATTAAACCTACAGTTGTTAAAAATAAAGGTTTTGTAAGTAACTCTCCTTTCTCTTGAATAACCATTATTGCTGCAATAATTGCAATACATCCAGCAATAACCCCGGAGATTTCTATAGGTATTTCTATTCTACCTATCTTCATCGTGGGTGGTGCTTTTGATTCTAGGTATTCTACTCTGTTTTTTAAACTTAAAATATGTTTTACTGCTTTGTTTCTAAGGTTTTTTAATTCTTTATCTGTATTATCTGTAGATTTGTTTATTTTATTGATATAGATATTAAATTTATCTATCTGATTTTTTTGCTCTTCAATTTCTATTTTTATTTTTTCAAGTTTATAAGTAATAGATTCAATTAAGTAATCTATATTTTCTTTTTTTAAATCATCTATATTTAGCGCTGCTTTATCAGAATCATTTATTTTTTTAATATCTATCTCTGTTTTTTTATGTTCTCTGTTTAAATTTGATGTTATTCTTTTTTCTACTGCAGTAAGCCTCGAACTGATGCTTTTTGTTGTTTGTTCAATATTTCTAACCCAACTTCTTACGTACTGTATATTTTCTCTGGAAATTTGATTATTCTTTTTTGATTTTTTTCCTTTTTTATTTACTAGCATTTTTCTCCATATAAATTGACTTTTGTAACTATTGATTCAAAAATTTCTTTTGATTTTTTAACCTCTGTAAACAATTACTGCTTCTGAGTCCTCAAAATCTTCATATCCAGATGCCTTAACCGTCATTTTCATATAAGCTTCATTTATTCCTGAATCTAGCCTACAACCAGTAACATCTATTGTTGCTATTCCATCTATACCAGTTGGACCTGACTCCCCTATACCGTGAGCACCTGACAATCGTACAACTGCGCCCTCAATTGGATCTCTTCTATCGTCGTCTGTTGAAACTTTAACTGTAACTGTAAAATCGGTAATATCTATGTCTCCAACATTTCCATCTCCTGTTTGAACTGATCCGCTCATAACTTGAGCATCCATCATTTTTGTACCCTTAGGCATCATAAATAATACTGCAGCAATAACTGCAACTGCAATAATCATTATGATTATCAGATACATTGGCAAGCCTAACACTTGTGCTTTATTATTTTTACAAAATTTTTTGTTTTTCATTTTGATCTTTTACCTCCTCCTGTAATAAAACAGGTTTGTTGTGAATTGATATTCAATCCACATTTTTTCATTTACAATGGGCTATATCAATATTATGTTGTGATTAATAAAAAAATTACAGTATAATACATTTATAACAACTATTTTGTTATAATATTAACAATTTGCAATGATTTGTCTATTTTGTCTAAAATAAAATATCATCCAATAAAGAAATAGTATTTTGCTATTTTAGAACCGTTTATTAACTAATATTGTTTTTATTGTAACACAGTATTTAAATAATAAATCATTGAATTTTCCTATAGAAGGTTTACTAATATAGGATTAGGAATTTATGTGTAATAAAAGAAAATTTTTAGAAAACAATAAAGCTGTTTCAGAGGAATTTACAACTCTCCCTGCGCTTGTTGTTGTAATGATAGGTTTTTCAATTTTTATTTTAGTTATCTCTAACGTATATAGTGCATATAACCATAGAATAAATACGATAAATAATTACCAAACAGCCTCTTTTATAGCTAATAAATTAACAAATCCAGATTGTTTTTTTATGATGGAAGGAGGTATAGTAAATCTCTCATGTCTGGAAAACTCTTATAATTCAATAGAGGAAAATACTTTAGAAAAACTTAGAGAGGAAATTGGATTTAAATGTTCTAATCTTTCAATAATTATTAGTTGGGATGATAAAAATATTGTTTTTGAGCCAAAAACACTTTCTCAAAATTCTTTTGATAAAATAGCAGTGTCAAAGACAGTAAGTATTTATCTAAATGAGGTGCAGACTAAACCTGGAAAATTAACCGTTGTTACTTGGAGGGATTTTTGATTAAAAGGAGATTTTTTATAAAAAATAAAAAAGGAATCTCAGTAATGCAAGATGCAATTATTTTTGTAGTAATGGTTTCTTTTTCAAGTGTCATTATAGTTCCATCATTAACAAGCAATATCGCACTTGATAGCTCAGTTCAAAAACATAGAGAAGAACTATCTGATGAAACCTTATTGATGCTAATTAATTCCAGGGCCGATAATTTTGGATACACGCTTGCTGGAGAGCAAATTAGAAAAATAACAGGAATCAATATAGATTATGATAAAAGTAATTTAAGTCTGATTGAAAGTATTTTAAAAACTTTTCTTGGTAGAGAACAAAAACATAAGACATACTCTGATCTATGTGTTGAAAATCTAGTGTGTCAGCTAAAAATTTTTGGAAATAGAATAAATATTTTTACAAGTGATTTTGAAAAATCTTTAAAAGAAGAATTAAATATAATTCTAAAGAATTATCTTGGAGAAAAATATGGGTTTAATCTAAAAGCTATTTGGAAGCCTATATATGGTATTGATTTCGGTGGCAAAATAGAAATTGGTGCAATTCCACCAGAAAATACACATGTTTCTAAAACCTATTTAACTCTCCCTGATACCTTTTTTTCGGATTGGTTTAATAATATAGATTATTATGTCGATTATAAGTTAAAAAATATTAGTTTTTTAAATCCAAATAAAGATAATTTAAGGGAACAATTTAAAAATTTGACCTTTGAGATAATAACAGATCTTACCATCAATGGATTTAATGACAATCCTAGTCTTGTAGAAAAAACCATAGATTATGTTTTTTCACCAATAGAAGATTGTATTGACAATATATTTGGTTCTTCTTCAAATATGATTTTAAGTCCTTTAAATACAATTTATCCCGAGATTAATAATGATTTAAATGATTTGTTTGTTGAAAAAATAAAAGAGTCTATTGGTAGTTCTTATGATTATACTAATTACGATAAATTAAATTTATCTAGTTCAATTTTTTCACTAAAAGAATATTTTAGTTTTGAAATAGAAAAATTGTTATTTTCTATATTTGAAAATAGCATTAATGATTTTTCATATGTTATTACAGACAAAATTAATGACTCTTTTAATATAGAGGTCCTAAAAGAAAACTTTACAGATTTCATAAAAGAACATATCAATCCATTGAGAGCTGAACTTATTTTAACTATTTGGGAGATTAGAGGATGAAATTTATAAAGGATGAAAAGGCAAGAATTCCTTTTTCTGTAATCGGGGTTTTTCTATTAATCGGAAGTAGCATTACAAATACTTATATTGCAAGTCTTGAAAAAGATAAATCAATTGAGATAGCAAACACTCTTTATTCATCTGAAGTAAAGCAGGTATTAAGATATGTAGAATCTGATATATCTAGAGCTCTTAGTTATTCAGTTCTTTATGCTCTAAAAATAATTGGTGAAAAACCTATTATTCATTCAGATTTAGAAAATTCTGTTTCTAGAGACTATGCTGATTGTAATGATGATCAAATAGTTGATCTAAATTTAAAAAAAAATAATTTTGATGATATTTTTGATTTTAATATAAACTATGCAAAAAATATAACCTGTTTTAAACTAAATAAATACTTAAAAGAAAATTTTTTAGATGGTAGATGTAGATATCAAGATTATATAATAAATGTTGAAACAACAGAAAACACAAACTTCACCCTGTCAAATTGGAGAGGTATAAATTTTGAAAAAGTAACTATGAAACTTGAAAGAAACTGTTTTGGCATAGATGATTTATTTGTAACAGAAGATAGTAAACGATATGTCACTTACTTTGTTTCAGATGTAAAAATAAATATTACGTTGTATAATCCAAATACAAATGAATCATATAAATTTTTAATAAACCCAACATGTATCATCCCTTCAAGGCTTCCAATAATGATTGGTCTTACAGATACTTTTATTAGATCGATAAATGGCAGAGAAGGAGATATTTTTGGAAACAAACTTTGTATTTTTGTTACACTTTTATCTGAATTATATACTGAAGCAAGAGCACTTATTCAATGGTCTCAGGGCACTACAAAAATAAAAAATATAGTTGATAACGAATGGCTAAAGTTTCTAGTAAATTCTGGGCTTATTCTTGAAGAATTTATGGTTTATAATAGTGTTGATCCTATGTCTTTAATAGAACTTGCAAGAAATGTTAGTGATCTTAAAGCTTCAAATAAAGAAGCGTTAAATGACAAATCTGGTTTAAATTTATTGTTGGATTTTAATTCTATTGAAGACAAAATGTTTGAAAAAATTGAAAATGATCTTAATTATAACATTGATTCTAGTGATAACTCATATAATCAAACAGAAATAAAGATGATGGTAAATGAAGCTGAAAGTAATTTTTCAAATAATAATATGATTGATACAGTTCAATATATAGCTGAGGATATTTTGTATGATGTTGAATGTAGTTACTATTATCACCGAAGAAATTTGGAAAATAATCCTGTTGATGAAAATTATAAAATCTGTAATTTAAAAGATGCATATGTAAAACTCTTCCCTGATTATATTTATGAAACCAAAGGCTTTAGTTTTTTAGACCCAAAAAATTCTAATTACAAATATATTCTAGGAAAGCCAAATGCAGTAAATGAAGATGACGTGGTTATAAGAAAAATAAATAAAGATAAGATATCACAAGCAGTAAAAAATATAATAGAAGAAAAACTAAGAAAAACCTATACATGTAAAGTTAAAATTAATGTTTTAAGATCAAATTACAATGACCTTGGATATAATAATGGATGGAAGCCGGATTTTAAACATGGAGATAAATTGATAAATAAGGGAAAGTGGAATTTTGTTTCATCAGAACCTATTGGAAATACTTTAATTTCAACAGATATTATTCCTTCAAATCCTTATTCTGAAGAATGGAAAGTTACATTTTATAGAACAGATGAATATGAGATTTGTAATGAATGGGATTACAAAAATAATAAATGCAACCAAACAAAAAAAGAAAACCATGATTTCTATCAGGAACATATTGTTGAATTTGGTATTAATTTAAAATATAATTCTAATGATATAGATAGTATTTTTATAAGAAAAAATAACATTTTTCAAGGTGAAACCCCTCATCAAAAAAGTAGAAATGATGATAATTTAGAAGAAATAAGGCATGTTTTTCCATCTTATTTTATTGAAAATATTAGGGATAATGTTATAAAAGATTATAATAAAAAAGTTGTTTCTGATAAAAACTATTTTTATTCGGATGGAATAAATTATCACATAGAATGGATTTTAGCTAAAGACGATAGTTTTGATAATGGCTGTGTAGTTGAAGCATTAGAAGAAATTATCAAAATGATTATTGAAGATAAAATTTATTATAGCAATGCATCAAAAGAATACAATATTGATTCAAACAGTTTTAATACAATGGAAAAAGGACGTAGGTTGTTATTGAATACATTTAATAATTTTAAAAATGATTATGATAAAGAATTTTTTTATCATATTGATAAAGACTTATCTAAGGATTTTATTTCAGTTGGATCAAAAACTGTTTATTTACTAAGAAAATGGTTTACAGATGAAATCCAAACAAGATTAGAAGAAAGTAAAAAGGACGAGTTTGAAGATTTAGTTATAAACGAGATAGGTAGCGATAATGCTAAAAGATTTGAAACATATGAAGAAATTCAAAACAATATTGATTATAAAAACTCTTTAACAAACCTAGGAAATATTGGAGCGGGACAGGGAATACAATGCGGTCTAGTTATGAACCTAGATAGAGGAAAAAAAGGTTATAGAAATTGGAAAGAAGATATTGCTTTTGCAATAGATAGAGAGCCAAATTATTTTAATTTTAATAAACCAGAAAATGCAAAATGGGATTTTAACATTAAAAATATATGTCTAGGGGGTCCTACTGGTATACCTCTTCTTCCTATTCCGCCTATCCCCTGGTTTTGTACAATTAATTTATGGTCAATAGAAATAGATGGAATATATGAAAAATTTAAACTCGTCGATACTCTTGATGAAACCCATCCATCTCAGCTATTTGGCCACGATGGCCAAATTTATATGAGAAACAAGACTAAAGTATATGATATAATGAATGGTCAATTATTAGGGGAAAATAGACCTATAGATTTTTCATTTTGGACAATGAACTTGGCAATAGTTCCCCCAAACAAGCTTCCAATAGGAGATCAGACTGGGGGAATAATTGAGGAAAACTAGGAGATTATTTTTATTATGTTAAAAAAATTGTTTATAATTTTTTTGATTTTATTTCTGTTATTGTTTTCATCATTCAAAACAAATGCCTTCGAATGTAAATACGGGAGAGCAGAAGAAAAAGTCAAGTTGAATAACTCAAAATGGCAAGACTCTGGGATGTATGATGTACCGATTGAAATATATGAACCATTTCAAGTAAAAGTAAGTGTTGAAACAAAAGTTAGTTGTCATGTAGATATTGATTTTGAAGAGATAGGAGATAGAGAAATATTTGAAGTAATAGAGGGCCCAAATGATCTGAAAGATTATATTCATCTTGAAAATATGCCAAAGGGTTTGAATAGATCATTTGTTTGGACTTTGAGACCGACCAATGTATGGGCTGGTGGAAGTGCACCTTTACTATTATACATACAATTTACAAAGTTTTATCCAAATGCCAGTTTAGATAATAGAATTAAAGAGCACATTGAAAAAATTAATTTAATTCATTTTAGGATTGGTAACAAAATATGGATTGGACATCATGAATTAAGTAAAAAAAATGATACTATAGCAGATACAAAAGATATAAATAATATCTCGGGTTTTGAAATGATTCTAATGATTTTATCTATTTTTCTTTGTATTTTTTTTAAGAAAAAAAGACATAATTAATATTTATCTGTGTGCATAACATCTTCTAGCTTTTTTTTGGGGACACGTAAAACTTTTCCTTCACTATAAAAATATTTTATTGAATCTTTATAGTCTATTACTTTTGATTGTTCATTTTTGTACCCAAGTGCCACCACTGAATCTATGATTATTTCTTTCGGTATATCTAATATTTTTTTTATTTTATCCTTTTTTATATTGCATAATACACATGATCCAATATCAAAACTTTCTGCTGTAAGCATTATGTTTTCTGCAGCAAAACTTGCATCTCTCATATACCATTTATTATTAGGGTTATTACAAACAATTACAATATATGCCATTGGACTTTCTGATTTAGAGGGATTCCAATCTTTTAGATATCCTGCAAACCCAAGTGTTTCGAAGATTTGATCTGTTTTTTCTTTATCTTTAATAACAATAAATTCTAGTGGTTGTAGATTTGCTGCAGAGGGAGCAAGTCTTGCAGCGTTCACACATTTTTTTAAAATATTTATTGGAATTTCTTTTTGTTTAAAACTTCTAATACTTCTTCTGGAAATAATTGTTTTATAAAAATCATTATTTACAACCATCTTATTTCGCCCTATTTATTCATAAAAGTATATCTATCTAATAAAAATTTGTTTTTTGTAGCATTAACCTTCAACCCCAAATCCTTAGTCAAGATTTAAATATTATTATACTATTATAAATATAATAAAAAAGGTGAAAAAATGCAAAGAAAATTATTATCTATATTATCTATTTTAGTTATACTAACATTTTTATCATCACAAGTATCTTCACTAGAGTGTGTACAAATAACTGAAAATAATGATACTGCCATAAGTGACAATGACGACGGTAAAGAAATAAATTTGAAAAGAGGAGACATAGTTTTTAGATATATCGATCCTGATCTTTATCCTATGTTTAGGTGGTTTATGCATCCATTAATTTTTACAGGGGCGATACATCCAGGATCTAGTAGTGGTCCTGAATATGAATTTGTAGAAGCTCATGGTGGTAAAGGAGTATGCTATACATATAAATCAGAATATAGTATTAAACGTCTTGGCGCATTGTATGAATATGTCTACAGAGTAGATTCGGCAACTGAAAAACAGATTGATAATGCAGTTGCTTTTGCCATATCACAAATAGGAAATCCATTTATGGAGATACACAAACAAAGAAAAATATACGACCCTACTGAAAATAATTCATGGTATTGTACTGAAATAATCTGGGCAGCTTATTTTAATTGTGATTTTCATCCAGATGAAGGAATTTATGGATTTGGTGTAAATATAGACCCGACACCTGGACATGTATATCCTTCTGATATACAGGATAGTCCAAATACGCATGAGTATAGTCTTTTTAAAGAACTTCCAGAAGAAAAATCAAAATTAGAATATAACTCCAATTTTATAAACGTTTTAATTGATTTTTTTAAAAACAATAACATTTTTAAAAATCCATTTATGATTTTCAAATAAAAAAATCTATAAACTTTTTATATTTCTTTTTTCTAATCCAACAAAATAATAAACCAAATTGTATTACAACATAAAACATGCGGGGATTTTAAAATGGTTAAAAAACCAAGACGGATGAGAACATTTGCAAGAACTGCTTCTAAATCAATGGAAAAAAAACTAATACAAAATGCAAAAAAAATAAAAGAAAATCCTTTCCTAGTAATTCCAGAATATGAAGATAGCGATTCAGAAAAATATTTTGGAAAACTAAAAAAGAAAATCGATAAAATAAATAGTTATACCGACGACTCAAAAAAACTAGATAAACTTTCAAACAAAAGAGATATCAGAGGAGCAGTAGCAGGCACACTTTTATTAGCACACTCTGAAAAAGCACCATATCTGGCTGTTGGAAAATTTCCAACTGGAGATGTGGCTTATGCTCAAAGAGGGAAAGCAGATAAGGAAAAGTTAATAGCTGTGCAACATTTTGATGATCCTGTTCTTAGGATCCTTGGAATAAAGGATATTTCTTTAAAGAAAAAATTGTATGTTTATTCATGGGACAAAGGCTTTTTTTCCTCAGGTAAAAAACCAAATCCCCCAAATGGATTTGTTGACTTTGTTTTAAAAAAAACAAATTTGAAAAGAAAAGAAAATACTGCAATATGTGAAAATCTTGACCCTAAAATTGTAAAAGAAGGAAAAAATGCTGGTAAATCCTATCTTAGAATATATTGGAAATCTGCTGATATATTAATTGGGATATGTGAGAAATGTGCAAGCAAACAAAAAAACATCCTGTTTAATATCACAAAATATATGATTGAACCAGATTTAGAAAAGGATTTTGAGATATCAGTTGTAGGTAAAGCATATAAAGGAATAAAATCAGAAGAAAATGAAACCATCAAAATCGACGATTATCTATCTGGTAAAATAAAAGATTATGATTTTATAAAACAAAATATAAAAACTAGAAAACAAAAATTAAAAGATTCTTCTGAAAAAATCTTTATTCTCAACGGTGATTCATATGGCAAAGATAAAGAAGGTTTCATAAAAGCACTTGATCCAAATGAATATGAAAAAATAGGTTTGGAATTTGTTCTTGATAAAATAGATGAACCTATTGTTTTTGATGATGCTACACCAAATAAAATATTGGAAGAATATTGGGGTGATTTTGGTCTTGAGATAATTGAAAGTATAATAAAAGATAAGGATATGGCAGAGAAATTTTATTCACTAGATGATGAACCTTCAGATATCCTTGAACTTGCATTTAATTACAAAAAAAGAAGAAAGATTCTTTCAAATTTACCAAAATATAAATCTCTACCAAAGCTAGCTGAATTTGCTGATAAAATCGCCAGAAATTATAAAACTTTTGGAGAAAAAAAGACTTTAGTTGAACTTAGAAATATCCCTGATGATACCAAAATGAAATCTTTAACCTATGCTTTTTTACTAGCTTTTAATAGAGGCAAGGATAAAAAATGGAAATATTCAGAAGTAGAAATAGAATATGGAAATTTTTTAAAGGAATATGCAAAAAAATTACTTAGGGCTAAGCCTGATGAATATCACACTAAACTTAAGGACCTTTTGACAGCTAGTGGTTATACAAAAGATCTTGATGAGTTCTTATATAAATAATTACATAAGAGAATTAATATTTATATTATCTATAGTTGTATCCCATATTTTAAGTGATAAAGAATTCCATATGTTTTCTTCTATTATTGTTTCAACTTTTCCTAAAATTTGATTTTCATATATTGTTTCAGAGTTTTCTTCAAAATGACTAGCTTTAATTTCGTATTTTCTTATTGATCCTATGCTATGTATATGGCTTATTTTGTTACATGCTATTGTCCCTGAAAAGGTACTGTATACAATGGTATCGCTTTTTTCTATTTGAAATTCTGGATGTTGTGGTCGTTGGATTATTAGATATGAGGATTTTTTTATATTAGAATCCATAGTTACATCTGAATTTTTTAAATAGATATATGATTCAGGATTTTCAAATGAATCTAAAAAGTTATCTATGCCAACAGTACTTGTTACCCCTAAAAAGGGGAGAGAGGATATTATAAAAAATACTAAAAATTTGAGGCTTTTTTGTATATTTGAGTTTTTTAATATACACCTCTTCCACATCATCTTGTACCATGTTAACCTTTGACAATAAATATATATAAAACTATCCTGTAAAAATAACAATATTGACAAAATTACAAAATGGAAAAATAGCCAAAAGTTTATACACAAAAAAATTATTCTATACCGTAATAAAATATAAGTGTAATATAAATTAGTAAAAAATAAGATATTAGATTAGCGAGGGGTGAAAGTATGCCAAAAAAGATACTTGTAGTGGATGATGAACCAGATATCAGAGAAAGCGTCAAAATGATTTTACAAAAAAATGGTTACAATGTAATAACAGCAGAAAATGGAGACCAATGTTTAGAACAAATAAAAAACAAACCAGATCTTATACTATTAGATATAATGATGCCTGGTACACCCGTATCAGAAGTAATAAAACAAATTAAAGACATAAAAATTGCTTTTATGAGTGTAGTTAGAATATCAGATGCAAGAAAAAGAGGACTCACAGCTCAAGATAATATTGTGGATTTCTTTCAAAAGCCATTCAATGTAACAGATTTATTAGATAGAGTAGAATTAATACTTGAAGATTAATAATTAAAGCCAGAGAGGTGGATGGAGGGCCAAAGGTATTGAATGAGGATAAATACAGCTTAAAAAATATCTTTTTTTCAAGTATAAATAGAAAATTAACTATCCTTTTTATAATAGTTGCAATAATTGCACCTACAATAGGAATCTATTATTATTACCAATTATCATTAAGCCTTTCAGAAAATTTGACAACTGAAACTAGTCTTTTGCTTCAAACAATTACGTTTAGTATAATAGTTTTGATAGCAGTTGATGCGGGTGTTATTGGATATTTTGTATCAAAATCTATTTCAAAACCTATTAGAAAACTCTACAAAGCAACAAAAAAATTAGAAGAAGGAGACTATAATGTTAAAGTAGATATCAATACTGGTGATGAGATACAAAAGCTTGCCAAGGCTTTTAATAATACAACAATGGCATTATCAAGACTTGAGCAAGAACGAAAAGAACTTGATACTGCAAAAACTGATTTTTTAAGTATTACCTCACATGAACTAAGAAGCCCTATGACTCCAATGAAAGCTCAGCTTCAAATGCTTTCGGAAGGATATTTTGGTAAACTTAAAAAAAAGCAAAAAGAAAGTATTGAAATAATTACAAGAAATGCAGATAGACTTGATAGAATAATAGTTGATTTTCTCGAAATTTCTAGAATAGAAGCTGCTAGATTAAAATTTAATTTTAGAGAAATAGATATAGGTGAAACCATTAAGGAAACCGTTAAATTTATGCAAGGTTTTGCAAATGAAAAAAATATAAAATTTAAATTAGACATCGATGAAATTCCAAAGATAGAAGCAGATCCTGATAGGATAAGTCAAGTGTTAAGAAATTTAATTAATAATGCTATAAAATTTTCAAAGGAAAAAAGTACAATAGAAGTTGCTGCAAAACTTAAAGGTGATTATTTAGAGTTTAGTGTAAAAGACACTGGATGTGGTCTTTCAAATGAAAACCAGATCAGAATTTTTGAGCCATTTTACCAAGTAGAAGGGTCATCAAAGAGAAGGTTTGGGGGGACCGGTCTAGGCCTTGCTATATGTAGAGGTATAGTTGAATCACAAAAAGGAAAAATATGGGTGGAAAGTAAAATAGATAAAGGAAGTAAATTTCATTTTACAATACCATTAGAACCCGTAAAAAAAATTGAGCCGATAAAGATACTATTTTCGAGAAGAGGACAAATTGAAAGAAAAATAAAAGAAGAATTTAAAACTGTTTTAGGTCCTCTTGGAGTAAATGAATTTGAAGAACTTAAAAAACAGAATTCTCTTGATAAAAATGAATTAATTGAATATATAAATGAACTTGCAAATGAGTTTATAATTACTGATGAGAGGGGAGATTATTTTAAAAACCGTATATCTGATATATATGGCGATAATAAGGGCGGTATAAATGGAAAAAATAATATTTAAAAGGAAAAAATCAAGGAGGAGGTGCTAGTACGAAACTAAAAACTTTACTAATATTGATGTGCTTTGCAGTATCTATAATACCAATAAGCATTATTGGAGGTACTCAGGGGTTTAGAGCCTCATTTTATCTTATCGGGTTGATCTTTTTTGTTACATTTATTGCATCTTTAATTATAGCTTATTTTATAAGTAGGCCCTTGGAAAAATTAACAAATAATATCAGGAAAATTTCAAAAGGAGAAATGGATGTACAATTAGGTTCAAGTGAAATATCAGAAATTAATAATTTAACGGAATCATTAAACCGGGTGATGGCTAGTTTAAAACTTGCGGTTCATAAGGTTGGAGTAAAAAAAGGGGAAATCTTTGAGGATGCCGTAAAAGCAAAAGAGGCTTTTGAAAAAAAACAAAGAGATTTATTTAATAGCATAAATGGTTGGGCATGGGAAACTGATAAAGAAGGAGTATATACATTTGTATCAGATAATACAAAGGATATTTTAGGATATAAACCTGGAGAGATGATCGGCAGAAATGTTTTTGAATTTATGGAATCAAATGATGCGAAAAAATCAAAGAAAATCTTTAATATTTCAAGCAAGAAAAAATATCCCATTAAAAACCATGAAAACGGGATTATTGATAAAAACGGTGAAAAAATTTGTGTTGTTACAAATGGCTATCCATATTTTGATGACGAAGGAAATCTTTTGGGATACAGAGGAGTTAACACAGATGTTACAAAACTTAAAAATTCTGAGATGAAAATTAAAGAATTAAATAAAGATCTATCTGAATTAAAAATTAAAATCACTGAACTACTTAGAGAAAAAGAAAAAAATAAAAAAAATGGACAAAAGACAATATCAAATGATACAATAGATACAAAATGGAGCGAACATAATTTTGACTCTGTTTTTATTTTTGATGAAAACGCAAATATTGTTGACTGTAATGATAATATGTTTAAAAAACTAGGCTATACAAAAAGTGAATTTTTATCTTTAAATATGTCTGATTTTGATGCCTTGGAATCAAAAAACGATATCAAAAGAAAGATAAAACTGGCAAAGAAGGATGGAGCAGTTAGTTTTAAAACAATTCACAAGAGAAAAGATGGATCAGCAATTCTTGTACATGAAAATGTACAGTATTTAAATGATAAAAAAAGATATAAATGTATAGTCAGAGAGGATTATTCTATTAAAAAATCAAAATAATTTTTTTTTTTTTTTTTTAAATCTAACTTGGATAGACTTGTTAAACAAGCTTTATAAACAATTGACAAAAAATATATTTTTACTAAAACGTGGTGAGACTATGAAACATAGCTACAAATCAATAATTGTTGTAATATCTGTAATATTCATGCTTAGTTCAATTGTTACTGGAGAATATTCGACAAGAGACATTTATTCTGATGATACTCGTTCTTTTAATATGGAATATTCTGATAATGAGGATGACAATGATGAGACTGAATACAGAATTTTTGATGATTTAGATAGAGATTATGATCCAAATGATGATGGTTCTATAGATGATGGAACAGATGAAGATGATGGTATTGATGATGGTACTGATGATGGTGCTGATGATGATGGTACTGAGGATGGAACTAATGATGATGGTTCTAGTGATGATTCCTTGGATGATACAAGTGATGGTAATGATGGTGGTGACACTGGAGACAATTCTGATGATGAAACTAATGATGATAATATCAATATTCAAAATGAGAATAATGAGGGTAGTGTTGTATCTGGTCAGGACAGTGAAGATAAGACTGCCAATTCTGGTTCAAAAGACAATGGTGGAAATTTTGATTCTGCAACAGATAAAGATAAATACAAAGATAATACAAAAAAAAGTAATACTAACGAAAATGACAATACTAATCCTGGAATAAATGATGAAGTCGAATCTAAAGATTCAGATAATTTAATTGATGAAACTATGGAAGATGATGGAGAATCAGAAACTATAAGTGAAAATCAAAACCAAAACCTTGGGATGCAAAAAACATATGATAATGGTGATATAGATTACTTAAAAATCTTAATGTTTGCTCTAGGTTTCATATTTTTTATATTTTTATATATTAAATTTGTCTCAAAAAAGGATGAAGAAGATGAGTCTTCTAATATAAAAGAAAATACATTCTGTTATCCAAATACTCCAAATGCAGTAAATGATTTATTATACTCAAAAAAATAAAGTAAATTTTTCTATTTAACCATCAAGTATTTATGGAAGAATTAAATACTATTGAGCCAGGTTTAACCATGTTGAAAGCATCTAAGAGATCGCAGGGTGTATCTTATGCCATTAGAGAAGTAGTTGTTCCAGCTAAAAAACTTGAAGAAAAAGGAGAAAAAATCATACACCTAAATATAGGGGATCCCAACAAATATGATTTTGACACACCAAATCATATGAAAAAAGCGTTATATAAAGCAGCAGTTGATGGGCACAATGGTTATGCTCCATCTGAAGGGTATCCAGAGCTTTTAGATGAAATTATTCATAGAGAGAAAACAAGAAACAATATTGATTATGAAAAAGAGGATATATGTGTAACTACTGGTGTTACCGAGTCACTTCAGATGCTTTTAAATGCTAGTCTTGATCCAAATGACGAATTGTTAATCCCCGGACCAACTTACCCTCAGTATACTTTGATTACTAGATTTAATGGTGCATTACCAATTTCTTATAGATGTATAGAAGAAGAAGGCTGGCAGCCAGATACAGATTATATTAGAAAAAGAATATCAAATAGAACTAAAGGAATAGTTGTAATCAACCCTAATAATCCAACAGGTGCTCTATATTCAAAAGAGATTATTAAAGAAATAATAGATATAGCAGGTGAATACAATATTCCATTAATTTCAGATGAAATATATGATGATATGGTTTTTGACAAAAAGCAATATGCCACAGCTTCTCTTACAAAAGATGTACCGATTATAACCTTCAATGGTTTTTCAAAAGTATATTTAGTTCCTGGCTGGCGAATTGGCTATGTAATGTTTAAACATAATGGTGAGTTAGATGAGATTCAAGATGCATTTATGCGTATTGCAAGATCAAGATTATGTGCAAACTCTGTTTGTCAGAAAGCATGTGTGGCAGCATTAAATGGCCCAAAGGATCATATAGAGAAGGTAAACTCAAAACTTAAAAAAAGAAGAGATTTTGCATATAAAAGATTAAATAAAATAGATGGAATTTCTACGGCAAAACCTGAAGGTGCATTCTATATATTTCCAAAAATCGAGGCAATGAATAAAGGTATATGGAAAAACGATATAGATTTTGTGTTAGATCTTCTGAATGATCAAAAAGTTCTATTGGTTCATGGTTCAGGTTTTTGCTCATTGTATGGTAAAAACCATTTTAGAGCAGTAATACTTCCTCAAATGGAAGTATTAAAAGAAGCATTTGATAAACTAGAAATATTTATGAAAAAAAGATTAAAAAATGTTTAATCTTCTTCTATTTCAGTTATATTTTTTTTAGAAAAAAGATATGTTTCTAGTTCTTCGTCAAATTCTTTATCTTGTCTTCTGACCCATTCAATTAGCATTGCAGCGTGTTCTTTTTCTTCGTCTCTGTTGTGTATTAATATATCTTTTAGTTCTTTATCGTCTGTTGCATCAATTCTTTCCTGATACCAGTTTACTGCTTCTATTTCTTCAATTAATGATTGTCTTGCTCTATCCAAGTCAAGTGTTTTTTCACTCATTTTTTTTCTACTCTCATGTTTGATCATTTACTTACCTCCCTAATTTAAATATTGTAAACCCGTGTATATAATTTCTTTCTAATTAATCTTGACATTAAAAAATTTAAAGACATTTTAGCTTTAATTGTCGAAAAGGTATTATATAAGTCTAACATACAAATGAGTCGTGTTTCAAATACCAAGAGGAACAAGGGATTTTACTCCAAAAAAAATGCAAAAAAGAAAGTACTTAGAAGATAATATAAAAAAAACTTTCACTAGTTATGGATATAAAGAAATAAGGACACCTACTTTTGAAAATTTGGAATTATTTACTGCTAAATCAGGTGAAGGAATAATAAAAGAAATATATTCTTTTAAAGACAAAGGAAATCGTGAACTAGCACTTAGGCCTGAACTTACAGCACCAGTAATTAGAATGTATGTAGATAAACTTCAAATGGATCCAAAACCTCAGAAACTTTTCTACATTGAAAATTGTTATAGATATGATAGACCACAGAAAGGTAGATACAGAGAGTTTACCCAGGCAGGGTGTGAATTAATAGGATCAGATTTACCTGAAGCCTGTGCAGAGCTTATATCTATGGCATATAAAATAATAAAAAATTCAGGGCTTAAAAAAATAAATTTAAAAATTGGAAATTTAAACATTTTATCAAATATTTTTGAAAAACTGAATCTATCAAAAGAGCAACAGAAATATATTATTCCCTTGATAGATAAATCACTGTTTGAAGATCTCTACAAAGCACTCCAAGAATTTGGAATAAAAAATACAGAAAATACAAAATTTTTAGAAATACTAAAAACAAATGATTTAGATTTAATAAAAAAGTATTGTGATGATAAAGCTATTGATGAAATAAAAAAATTAGAAGAAATTACCGATTTAATTAAAGATTCTTTTGGCATTAAAAATTTTGATATTAACATTGGCATAGTTAGAGGACTTGATTACTACAAGGGAATAGTATTTGAAATTGAAGCACCAGAACTTGGTGCAGAAAAACAAATCTGTGGCGGTGGAGTATATGAATTGTTATCTTTATTTGGAGGAAGAAAAACTCCTACCATGGGTTTTGCAATAGGATTTGATAGAGTTATAGTAGCACTTGAAGAAGAAAATTTTAGTTTTCCAACTCTCTCTATTGATGCATACATAATTCCAGTTGATGAAAAAATGATTAAAAAATCAATAGAAATCGCAGAAAAACTTAGAGAAAACAAAATTGTTTGTGATATAGATTTACTTAGAAGAGGATTAAGTAAATCAATGAAATATGCAAATTCAGTAAATGCAAAAAAAACAATTATAATTGGCCCAAATGAAATAGAAGAAAAAAAACTTTCAGTAAAGGATATGAAAAGCGGTGAGCAGGAACAAGTCGAAATAGAAAAAATTGTAGATTATCTTTTAAAAAAATAATAGTTAAATTGATAGATTAAGATGAATTCAAATGATAAAGACACTATTTACATTGTTGATACTTCATCAATTTTTTCAGGAAAAAACCTTATTTTTAAAAAATCAAATATTATTACTACGCCTGGTGTTTCAAAAGAAATAACTCCCGGTGGAAAGGATTATCAAAAATTTTTGATGCTTAAAGAAATTGGATTAAAAATTATTAAACCAAAAAAAGAATTTATTGATAGAACTAAAGAACAAGCCAAAAAAACAGGTGATCTTGGTAGACTTTCAGATACAGATATTGAATTAATTGCTTTGGCATTAGAATATAAAAATAAAAACTTTAACGCAATTATTCTAACTGATGATTATAGTATTGAAAATGTAGCAGATAGTCTTAATTTAGGTTATGAAAATATTTCACAGTCTAAAATTTCGAAAAGGTTTAATTGGATATACAAATGCACTGGTTGCTGTAAAAAATTCAAAGAGAATATAAATATATGTCCTATATGTGGTTCGAAAACAAAAAAAGTTGTGGTTAAAGAAAAAGATCTCAGAAGATAAAGTGGTTTCATGGATTTAAAAGATAATTTCAAAAGTCTAAAAAAACTAATGGTTTGTTTCTTGAAAAGTGAGGATAGTAAGATATCACTTATTAGAGATGTTTTTTTTGCTTTGCTTCTTGTTTTAATAATTCTTCTTGCTATGTGGACCTATACTGGCCAGTGGTTTGGAACACCTATGGTTGCAATAGAATCTAGTAGCATGCGTCATTTAAACGAGCCATTCGGAAGAATAGGTACAATTAATGCAGGTGACATGGTTTTACTTGTAAAGGTTAATGAAAAAAAGGATATTGAGCCATTTTTAGAACAGAAAAACATGCAGTATGGTTATTCTGGAGATGTGATTGTATACCGTCCAGATGGCAGAGCAGGTGATCAGATAATACATAGGGCTATGTGTTGGGTTGAGGTAGAAGATATCAATGGTGTAAAAAGCTATACTATAGAAGGAACTGATGTGATAGAAAGAAATGCCTCTGAACCTATTTATCTACCAGAGCTTGGTATATATAATGGAAATAGTGGCGTAGTTGTCGATTGGTCTCACTCAGGTTTTATTACAAAAGGAGACAATCCAGAAACTAATTATAAATGTGATCAACTCGGAGGAATTGCAAATCAACCTACAAAAGTTAGTTGGATATCTGGAAAAGCAAGAGGTGAAATTCCTTGGGTTGGAACAATTAACCTTCTTTTTAATGATTTTGTATCTGGTGAAAAACCTACAGTCACAAATGTTCCACAAGATTCAATGGTGTGTCTGTTTATATTAATAGCTGTTTTAATATCAATCCCAGTTTCAATGGACTTGTATAGTTATTATAAATCTAAAGATGAAGAAAAATTAGATAAAAAATAAATTTTTATTCATATTTTATAGGGTCCTCAATACCTACTTCTTTAAATCCTTTTAATCTAAGTTTACATGAATCACATTTGCCGCATGCTTTTCCTTTTCCCTTGTAGCAAGACCATGTCTTTTCAAATGGTGCTTTTAAATTCACACCTTCCTTTATTATATCTGCTTTAGACATATACAAAAGAGGAGTTTTAATTTGCACTGGTTTTTTTTCAATACCTTTCTTTGTTGCAAGATTAGCCATTTTTTGAAAGGAATCAATAAACTCTGGTCTGCAATCAGGGTAACCAGAAAAATCAGTAGTGGTAACACCTATAAATATTGAATTAGCATCTATTACTTCGGCATATGCAAGAGCGATAGATAAAAAAATAGTATTTCTAGCTGGAACATAAGTTGAAGGAATTGTTTTACCAATATCTTCAAGTTTGTTATCTTCAATCTCAATTGTTTTGTCAACTAGAGATGAACCGCCGAATTGTGAAAGATCTAGTGAAAAAAAGATATGATCTTTTACATCAACAGATTCTCCAATATCTTTTGCACATTTTAATTCTTTTTTGTGTCTTTGACCATATTTAAAACTTAAACCATACATTTGATAACCTTGATTTTTTGCAATATGTGCTGTAACACAAGAATCAAGTCCACCAGATATAAGACACACTGCTTTTTTCATAAAAAACGTTTTACCTCTAAAATCATTATTTTATAAGTTTCTTATTAACTTTAGCACCTTGACCATATCCCTCGTCAACACCAATTTCAACTTCAGATATAGTTTTTGGAAATTTTAGTCTATCTAATAATTGTTTTAAAATGTATCCTGCAATATTTTCTGCAGATGTAGATTCAATTGGTAAAAAAACACAATCAGAAAGAGGAAGTACAAATTTTTTATTAAGAGCATTAACTATTACGCTGTTATCATCTTTTTTAATATTTGCAATACTACTTTTTTCTGGAATTAAAACATGGTGGTCAAGTTCGTTTGCTATATCTCTTAAAACCTGTTTTAATTGAGAAAAATCAAGTATTATGCCTTTATCATCTTTTTCTCCAGTTATTTTAACATGAACTGCATAGGTGTGGCCATGTAATCTACCACATTTTTCATATTCATGTATGATATGAGCAGATGAAAAACGAATATTTGATCTCCAGCCATCAATTGTGATATATAAACTCATTTTTTCTTTTTCTCCTTATAATTTTTAATTGCTTCTTTTAATGCATCTGTAGCAAGATTAGAGCAATGCATTTTTACAGCAGGAAGACCACCTAGTTCATTTGCTACATCATCTCTAGAAAGTTTCATAGCTTCGTCAAGTGTTTTTCCTTTAGCCATCTCTGTTGCAATACTGCTACTGGCAATAGCTGCAGCGCAACCATAAGTTTGAAACTTGATATCATTTATTTTATCATCTTTTACTTTGATATATATTGTCATAATGTCACCACAAGATGGGTTTCCCACAGTACCCTCGCCATCAGGATTTTTCATTTTACCCATATTTCTTGGATTTCTGAAATGATCAAGTACTTTTTCTGTATACATATCACTCATAATTATCAAACTCTTATTTATTCCATAATGGAGACATTTCTCGTAGCTTATTTACAAGTTCAGGTAGCACTTTTATTGTATAATCAATTTCTTCTTTTTTTGTATTTCTACCAAGACTTAATCTAAGAGATCCATGTGCATCTTCAGGTTTTAAACCAATACCAGTTAATACATGTGAAGCATGAAGTTTTTCTGAAGAGCAAGCCGAACCTGTTGCTGCAGCTATCCCTTTGTCATTTAACATCATTAGTAATGATTCACCTTCAATTGCTTTGAATCTGAAATTTGCATTGTTGGAAAGTCTTTTTTCAGGATGTCCATTTAGATAGCTTTCTTCGATTTCTAAAACATTTTTAATTATATGATCTCTAAGATTTGTCATATGCTTATTATCTTCTTTCATCCGTTTTTTCGATAGTTCACAGGCTTTTCCTAGGCCAACTATTCCAGGAGTATTTAAAGTACTGCTCCTAAGTCCTTTTTCATGTCCTCCGCCATGCTGTATAGCTTGGATATTTGTTCCTTTTTTTATACACAATGCTCCAACACCTTTTGGGCCGTATATTTTATGTGAAGAAATAGAAAGCATATCAATATTTATTTTATTTACATCAATTAAAACCTTTCCTATAGCTTGAACTGCATCTGTGTGAAATAAAATATTATGCTTTTCTGCAATTTTTCCAATTTGTTCAATTGGTTGAATTGTTCCAATTTCATTGTTTGCAGCCATAATTGTAATAAGAAACGTATCCTCAGAAATTGCTTTTTCAAGCTCGTTAAAATCAATAATTCCATATTCATCAACAGGTAAAAATCTTACACTATAGCCAATTTTTCCAAGATGTTTGCAGGTTTCAAGTACAGCAGGATGCTCTATTTCTGAAGTGATAATATTATATCCATCTGAATTTTTTTTATCTTTGTTTTTAAAAGCAGCTCCTTTTATTGCAAGATTATCTGATTCAGTTCCACCTGAAGTAAATATAATTTCATCAGGATCACAAGAGATTAGATCAGCTATTCTTTCCCTTGATTCTTCAACTGCATCAAATGCATCTCTACCAAAACTATGAATAGAAGAAGGATTTCCATATATTTTATCAAAATATGGGAGCATTTCTTTTAAAACAATTGGATCAACTGGAGTAGATGCAGCATAGTCAAGATATACTTTTCTCACTTTTAGTCGCCCCTACCAATTGCCATCATTTTTTCCAAAGGCTGTTTTGCCTTTTTCATAATTTCATCTGAAAGAATTATCTTTGGTTCCAAGGTTTTTAAACTTTTTAATACTTTTTCAGCTGTTATTTTTTTCATATTTTTACATATTGCTGATTTTACAGGGTAAAATTCTTTTTCTGGATTTTCATTTTTAAGTCTGTAACAGATATCTTTTTCTGTTCCAATTATAAACTCTTTTTTATTAGATTCTTTAGCACGATTAACCATGCCATTTGTGGATAAAGCATGATCTGCTATATCAATTACTTCCAGTCTGCATTCTGGATGAACAAGAATTTCAGCATCAGAATGCTTGTTTTTAAGTTTTAAAATATCTTCCTTTGAAATATTATTGTGTGTAGCACAATACCCAGGCCAGAGGATCATATTTTTTTCTGGGACCTTTCTTTGGATATATGAACCTAAGTTTTTATCTGGTATAAAAATTACATCATCTGAATCAACTGTTTTAACTACTTTTTCTCCATTTGAAGATGTACAACAAATATCTGCATATGTTTTTACTTCTGCTGTAGTGTTTATGTAAGAAACTACTTTTGCGTTTTTATGGTCTTTTTTAAGCTTTTCAAGTTTTTTAACATTGACCATATGTGCCATAGGACAAGTTGCCTTATTATCAGGTAAAACTACGTTTTTATCAGGGTTTAATATCTTTGCAGATTCAGCCATGAAATCAACGCCACAAAAAATAATATTTTTAAAATCTATATTTGTAGCCTTTTTTGCTAAATCAAGTGAATCGCCAAGGTAATCTGCTATATCTTGTACTTCTGGAATTTGATAGTTATGTACAAGTATTACCGCGTTTTTTTCTTTTTTTAGTTTTTCAATTTCTTCCTTGATTTTATTATTCATAGTAACAGGGTTTAGCCGATATTTTCTATATATATAAATAGCTTTCCAAATTAAAGTTTATTTTTATATTTTTAATCAAAACTATTATATTACAAAATTATATACACTATATTAGGATGGATGAGGTATGATTGATATCATTTCTTTAATTATAGGTTTTGCAATTGGTGTTATAATCGTTGGTTTAGCAATTGAAATTAGTTCTAAAAAATCGAATAGTTCTCCTCCTGCTTCAAAGCATACTAAAAAATGGAGTATTTCTGAGATTTCCAACCCTAGAATTATGGCAGAGTATTTATCAGATATAGATTTACCTTCAAATGCAAAGGTCCTTGTAAATAAATATAAAGATAAAAACATGTTAGCTGGGGTTAATGCAAGAGAACATGGTGAAATAAAGGGTAATTTTATCTTAGGTGATGATAGAGCTTTGGTTCTAGCAGGACCTGTTAAAAATGACGAGATTGCTTTTTGGACTGTTGAAAAAGAAATAATAAAAGATCTAAATGAACAGTTTGATCAGATGTGGTCTAAGGCAGCAAGAATAGAGCATGAAGAAAAATAAAAGGGTTAACTAATTAAATAGCTCATTAATTCACTCAAGCGATGCTACAACTAATCGGAGTTTTAATTTCTTTCATTTTAATCATTCTTTTAATTCGTTTTAAAATAAACTTTGGATTTGCATTATTACTTGGTTCATTGATCCTTGCACTTTTTTCAATATATGAAGTAGATATCACATCTATTCCACGTGTTATGATTCAAGATCAAGAGTTCTTAGTTGAAACACTAGAACTAGCAATACTTATGACATTAATTTTTATCCTTGCAAAAATGATGCAGGAAACAAAAGCTATATCAAAACTTATTGATAGTCTTAGAACAATTTTTTCAAAAGGCGGAACACTTGGGGTTATTCCTGCGATATATGGCCTTATGCCTGTGCCAGGTGGTGCCTTATTTTCTGCACCAGTTGTTCAAGAAGAAGGAGAAGAATATAATATTCATGTTGATAAAAAAAACTTTTTTAATATATGGTTCAGACATATTTGGTTTCCAGTGTATCCCATATCAATTACAATTCTTACTATGGCAAAACTTGCAGAAATAGAGGTAACCGATTTAATCAAAGGAAATTTTTTAACTTTTATTGTTATGATAATTATTGGACTAATTATCTTGAATTTTTTTGTTAAAAAAAATAATAAAAAAACTGATTTGAAAAAAATTGATCTAGCTTGTATTAAAAAAGAATGCAGAGGCCTTGTATTTTTATTACCACCAATTGTCCCAATTCTATTTGTAGGGCTATATTATTTATTTAATATAACACTTGAAATATGTTTTATCATTGGAGTAAGTACTGGAATACTTATATTGTTATATCTAGTTAAAACTCCTAAATCTGAATATTTTAAACTTTTTAAAAAATCATTCAGCTATAAATTTGCGTTAGTAATAATCGGAATCATGATTTTTAGAAAAATTTTTGAAGTGACAAAATCAAATCAGCCTATTTTTGAAGTACTTCAAAGTGTTAATATACCTGTTCTTGCAATTTTAATTATTCTTCCATTTATTTTAGGTATAATAACAGGGTATCTTTTAATTGCAATAACCTTATCTTACCCTCTCTTGGTTGATTTTTATTCAATAACTGGTCTTACATCTATTGGCTTTGCAAGTCTTATTTTTATTAGTGCATTTGTAGGATATCTTATTTCACCTATACATTTGTGTAATGTTTTAAGTAGTAATTATCTTAAAACAGATACTACAAAGATGTATCCAATTTTTATTCCAGCTTCATTAGTTTTACTAGCTATACATATTTTGATAATATTAACCTTGTTTTAGATAATTTTGCGGTAAAACTTTTTATAACCTTCCATGATTTTCGAAAAAATGGTTAGAATGGATCAAAAAAACTTTTTAAAAGAAATACAAAACCCTGAAACCTATGGTAAAGATGTTGAAAAAGTAAAACTTATTCAAACTCATATATCATTTGTTGTACTTACTGGAAATTATGCATATAAAATAAAAAAACCAGTTGATTTTGGATTTCTAGATTTTTCAACTCTTGAAAAAAGAAAATATTTTTGCAATCAAGAAATTAAACTAAACAAAAGACTTTGCCCTGAGATTTATTTAGAAGTCGTTTCTATTACAAAAAAAGATGATGGCTTAGAGATAAATGGTTCTGGAGAGGTTGTTGATTACGCTGTTAAAATGAAAGAGTTTTCTCAAAATAAAATTATGACTAATTTATTGAATGAGAGCGAAATTTCTGAAGATACAATAGATAAAATAGTTGATGATCTGGTAAATTTTTATAAAAAAGAAGAATCAACTGATGAAATCAAAAAGTTTGGTAAGATAAAAACAATTAAACAAAATACAGATGAAAATTTCAAACAAACTGAGTCAGTAATAGATGTAACAATAGATAAAGAAAAATTTGATTTTATCAAAAATATCACAAACGAGTTTCTAGGGGAAGAAAAACATATTTTTGAAAAAAGAATAAATACTAATTATATAAAGGACTGTCACGGTGATCTTCATACTGGAAATATTGTGATAAAGAATGATAAAATATGTATTTTTGATTGTATAGAATTCAATAAAAGATTTAGATATAGTGATGTTGCATCTGATATATGTTTTCTTGCAATGGATCTTGATTTCCAAGGACATCCGTATCTAGGTAGCTATTTAATTAAAAAATATGTTGAAAAAAGTAAAGATACTGAAATATATGAAGTTTTAAATTTCTATAAATCGTATAGAGCATATGTAAGAGGAAAGGTTACTGGTTTTAAACTATCTGATTCAAATATAGATAAAAAAGAAAAAAAGGATATAATAAAAATTGCAAAGAAATATTTTGATTTAGCTTATTATTACACATGTTTAGTTTCAAATCAAATTAAAAAAGAAAAACCTATTCTTTTCATTACATCCGGGCTTACAGGTACTGGTAAAACTACTGTTGCAAATAAGATATCAGTTGATTATAACGCTAGAAAAATTAGTACAGATGAAGTAAGAAAAGAGATGAGAGGTATTGATAAATATGAAACACATCATGAGCCATATAACACTGGTATGTATTCACCTGAAAAGATGAGAGAAACCTATGAACATGTTATTAAAAAAGGAAAAAAGTATTTATCAAAAAATAGAAATGTTGTTCTTGATGCTACATTTAAATCAAAAGATTTAAGAAAAAAAGCAAGAAGGATTGCTGAAGAAGAAACCTCTAATTTTTTGATTTTAAATACAGTTCTTCCTGAAGAAATTGTAAAAAATTACCTAAAAAAACGTGTTGAAAAAAAGAGTATTTCAGACGGCAGATGGGAGATATATGAAAAACAAAAGGAATCTTTTGATAAATTAATTTCAGATGAAAAATATGTAGAAGTTGATATATCAAAAAAATCTTTTGATTATCAACTAAAAGTTTTTAATAGTATTTTTAAATCAGTGATTGAGGGTTAGCTAGTGAAAATATCAATATATAACATAGATCTGGAAAAAGCAATAGAAGAAATTAATAAAAAAAACCTAAAATTTGTAGGCATTCAAATTCCTGAAGGACTTAAAATACATGCTTTTAAAATCATAGATTATTTAGAAGAAAATACTCATGCTAACTTTGTTATTTCCGGAGATCCATGTTATGGCGCATGTGATTTAGTTGATGAAAAACTAAAAAACCTTGGTGTTGAATTATTAATTCATATAGGTCACACCAAAATACCTGTTCTTAAAAATACAAAAATACCTGTGTTATTTTTAAATGCAATAGCAGACCTTGATATTAAAGAAGTAATCGAAAAGGCAATTACTAGTTTATTTGGAAAAAAAATAGGAATTACTACTACTTCCCAACATGCAAACGTTATTGATGATGCTTGTAAATTGTTATCTGAAAATGGGTTTGAACCAGTTATTTCTGAAGGTGATAAAAGAATTGATTTTCCAGGGCAAATTTTGGGTTGTAATTTTTCTTCTGCAACAGAAATAAAAGAAAAAGTTGATATGTTTTTGTTTATTGGTAGTGGAAATTTTCATCCTCTTGGCATGATGATTAGTACAGATAAGGATGTAATTATTTGCGATCCATATACTAAAAATGTTACATATAAAGAACTAGCAGATTTCAAAGATATAATTTTAAGACAAAGATATGGTGCTATAACAATCGCAAAAAGTGCAAAAAAGTTTGGAATAATTGTTAGTTATAAACCTGGGCAGAATAGAATAGAATACGCTCAAGAAATAAAAGATATGCTTATGAAAAAAAATAAAGAATCTTATCTGTTAGCTGTTGATTATTTATATGCAGGTAACCTTGAAACATTTAGAGACATTGATTGTTTTGTATCAACTGCCTGTCCTCGTATTGCTATAGATGATTATTTGAGTTATAAAACACCAATAATAACACCAGTGGAATTAGAAATAGTTCTTGGGATAAGAGATTGGGAAGACTACAAATTTGATGAAATTTTAAATGAGTGAGAGGGATAAACTTTGGGAGATGTATTGATATTTGATTATGATGGAGTATTAATTGATTCATTTGATATTTTTATGAAGCATTTTCTTAAGTCTTGTAGAAAATTTGATGTAAAAAAAATCAAAAATAAAGACGATTTTTTAAATATTTTTAATGGGAACATGTATGAAAATATGTTTGAAATGGGAATGAACAAAGAAGAAATCCTAAGAGTTGTTTTAAATGTTAAAAAAGAACTTTTAAAAAATCAGAATAAAATAAAATTATTTAAAGGAATTAGAAAAGCCTTAGAATTTCTTTTAGAAGAAAATATCTTGATTGTAGCAACCTCAAATGATACAGAAGTAGTTGAAAAATATTTCAAATCTAAAAATATTTTTTTATTTGATGAAATTATAGGTTCAGATAAAGAACACTCCAAGATCAAAAAAATTGAATATATTAAATCTAAATACGATGGAAATAAATATTATTATTTTGGTGATACAAAAGGAGATATAGTTGAAGGAAAAAAGGCAGGAGTTAAAACAGTAGCTGTTTCCTGGGGATGGCATAGTAAAGAAGAATTAAAAAAAGAAAATCCAGATTATTTAATTGATAAACCTGAAGAACTAATATCTTTATTTGACAAAAAATAGATGGGCGAGAAGAGATTTGAACTCTTGACCTCCCGGTTATCAGCCGGGTGCTCCATCCAAGCTAAGCTACTCGCCCGATTTAGCAACCACGTATATTGCTTTTCATATAAAAATTATGGTTATAATTTTTTCTTAAAACAAAATATTAATAGATGACTAACTATTTTCAGGGCTGCTATGGATATAGAAAAAACAATTGAAGAACTTTCTCAAAATGAAAAAAGAGTACTTTTAACTTTAGAAAAACTAAATGGGAAAGCATCTCCAAAAAAGATTTTGAAAACCGGAGATTTCGATCAATCAGTTGAAGTTATGAATGCTTCTTCTTGGCTTCAATCAAAAAAACTTGTAAAAATTAAGGATAATATTAGTATTATTTACAAACTTGATAAAGAAGGAAAACAGTTTTTAAAAAAAGGTCTTCCTGAAAAAAGATCTCTTAAAATAATTTCAGAAAAAAACGGTAAGGCCTCAATTAAGGATCTTTCAAGATTATTAAACAAAAATGAAATACCAATTGCTATAGGATGGCTTAAAAGAAAAAACTGGGCAGATATTAAAAAAGAAAATAATGAAACTTTCTTAATTATTACAGACAAAGGTAAAAAAGAAGTTGATGCAAAAACAAAAGATGAAGAAATTTTAGAAAAATTAGATAAAGAAAAAGAAATTGAATTTGATAAAAAAGAAATAAAGCCCTTACTTTCAAGAAAAAATGTGGTAAAAGAAAAAGAAATTGTTACTAGTACAATAGCTCTTACTGATAATGGCAGAAAAATTTTGGACTATGGTATTGAGTTAAAAGATGAAATAACTCAGATTACTTCAAGTGTTATTAAAAATAGTGAATGGAAAACAAAAGACATTCGCCCCTATGATATTTTTGCTTTTGCACCAAAAAACTATGGTGGAAAAAATCATCCGCTGACTATTCTTATTAAAAGCATAAAAAAAATATTTTTTGATATGGGTTTTGAAGAAATCAGGGGAGATTATATTGAATCTAGCTTTTGGAATATGGATATGCTTTTTATCCCTCAGGATCATCCTGCTAGAGAGATGCAGGATACATTATATATGAAGAATCCTTCAAAAATTGATATTAAAAATAAAAAATTGTTAGACAAAATTAAAGTTGTCCATGAAAACGGTGGAGATACTGGATCAAATGGTTGGGGTTATAATTTTTCAAAAAAAGAATGTATAAAACCCTTGCTTCGCACCCATACAACAGTTAATACAATTCGCTATCTATATAACAATCCGAAACCTCCTTGTAAAGTTTTTTCTGTAGGTAGGGTTTTTAGAAAAGAAAATATTGATTCAACACATCTGCCTGAGTTTTATCAAATAGAAGGAATTATTCATGAGAAAAACGCTAATTTCAGGCAACTTATTGGAATTTTAAAAGAATTTTACAAAAGAATGGGCTTTGAAAAGGTTAGATGTCGCCCTGGTTATTTTCCTTATACCGAACCTAGTATGGAAGTCGATGTTTTTTGGAATAATGAATGGATGGAGCTTGGTGGTAGTGGTATATTTAGGCCTGAGGTGACTGAGCCTATTGGTGTGACTGAACCTGTTTTAGCCTGGGGTTTAGGCCTTGAGCGTCTTGCTATGCTTAAGTTTGGTCTTAAGGATATGCGCGATTTATATATTAGTGATTTAGATTGGATTAGAAAAACGCCTTTGTTTTGAGGGAATTTGAATTATATATTAAATTAAAGAAGAAAAAAGGTTATAACTTATGTTTTTTTAACAATGATTAAAAAAATAAATTGGGATATTTATGAATACAGAATATTATTTAACCAACATATTAGAAAAAATAGATTAAGTTTTTGTTTTTAATATTTTTTTATAATGTTTTATTAAGTCCACAATGAATGCTCGATTAATAAATCTGAATCTTTTAGAATTCCCTCTGCAACCAGTGACCATTCTGAATAATGTGTTTGTCCGAGATCTGGTTTTGCATAAACTCTTACAAAATGGTTAATAGAGCTAGTGTTATCTACATAAACTCTTATGTCATAATCAGCGTTTCTTAACTGTACAATTTCTGATAGTTGTTCATTGTAATCTTGAGTTAGTTCTTCATCGTATTTCATATCTTTTGCATATAGTGGTGGTATATCTAAATCTTTAGGCAGTTTTTGAGCGCGTTGCATAACTTCCAGGCCAGGCAGTTCTTCAAAGCTTTCATCAAAATAAAGTGTTGGATCTTCTACTGCATCTGCTTCGAGTTTGAAATATGGAAGATACAAACGCGACCAATCATCCTGGTCGTAGGGTTCTCCGTTGCTTCCATCTGAATATCCAACGATTTCTGAATCTGATGCATAAAGATAGTTCATCGAACTCTCATAGACGCCCCATTTTTCAGCATATGCTCTCTTTGCTCTAATTGCATTTAGAATTCCACCTTTATCTGGATAAATTGTATAGTTATCTACTCCTTCAAAAGTCCATAACGACAGACCTAATGAATGACCAAGTTCGTGTATTACTAATGACGTTGTTGATAATATTTGTTGTCGAGGTGTAAAAGCCATCCTCCTTGTAAGTACCAATCTCCGATTTGTTCCAACGATCTGTGTATCCATGCGGTATAGTTCAGATGGGTAAGAATGTCCGCCTCCGTCGCATATTATTAGATAACGGAATAGTCCTTTACGGTCATCTGGAAAATGATGCTTGTAGAATCTGTTCTGCATTCCTGAATCTTGGTCAATTGTTAGCACATGGTCAAGCATTTCTCCCCCTGCATTACTAGGCGTTCCTGGCCATCCGTTGTCTATGTATACATTTATGCCATGCTGTGAGAATTGTTCTGTTATTATCTGTATAGTTTCATCATATATTTTGTGATCCCAGTCAAAAAATCCTCCTTTTTCCATTCCATCTGATTCAATATATATATCAGGTTTCAAGGGATCTGCAAAATATTTTCTCAATTCATACTCTTGAAGGTTGGTGAGACCGTCAATGTCTGGATCAAGGTATTCATGATCATCATAATTAAACGGGTCATACCCCCATTTCCATTCCCATTTTACAGGGATGCCGTCGTCGTCTAAATCTTCATTTGAGTAATCTATAAGTGGGTCTAATCCTAATATGTTTACTTTTGTCCAGTATGGTATTCCATCAAGGGCATAACATGTCTGACCAATATCAAACCATACTTCAAAATTATCTCCGATATAATGTCCGAATCCATCTGGATGTCCGAAATAGTTATCACCTGTCCATCTTCCAGTTCTGTAACAGTATGTTAAATGTATGGTTTCCTTTTCAATATCTTTGGTTTTCCTACCAAAAATACCAGTATTTTCTCTTTCAATTATGGTTAATGTTATATCACTAGTTTCTTGTCCTTCTTCAGGCGATTGTACTCTCCTGGTTTCTCGGAACATTGTATCCCAACCTTGGAAAAGTATTTCTTCATAACCTGTTGGTGCATAGACATCTTTGCTGTTGTGTGTAAAGTCATCTATTTTGAGTGTGTAATAAAATTGAGGTTGTTGTTTCCATTTCACCCCTCTTTTCATTATAATGTCATTTAACCCCCGGTGTCTTATTCTGTTTACCTCAAAAAATAATGCTTGAGGTGCTAATGGACTTATCTCATCATCTGTTATTTCTATTTGGCTAAGTAACCCTTCTTTTTTTAATTCTTGGTATGTTTTTGTTGACATTGCAGTTATTGGGGGAGTTGTTTGAGCTTCTATATCCTTTTTTTCTTCACTTCTTGGTTTCATTAAGGTGTAGGTTACTGCGGTGCTAATTAATATTATTACGATTGCGACTGATAGTATCATATTTTTATTTTTTATATTTATTTTCGACATATTATAACCTATATTCTTTTATTGTAATCTTTTAAGGTAAATTATTTGGATTATCTACATAATTGACTCTTATACATAAACTATTATATTTAATGATTTATATAACTTGCTATAAAATGCTTTTAATAGATAAATTTTACTATTATTGGTTTTTATTCAAAACCAGTAATTGTGAATTGCTTTATTTGTAATTCAGTTATGTTTTTGGATCACGGCAAAACTTTATTATAGTTTTATGAAACCACATGAAAATCTTGATGATAAAACACTCTCTGAAATGGCAGGTATAAATATTGATAGAGATAACAAATGTCTTACACTCATGCAAAAGGCAATTAAGCATAAAAAAGCAAGTCAGGAGGCACATCACTAATGTGCCAGTACCTTTGCAGTACATCCGAATGTAAAAAAATGCTAAAGAAGCATATTGTTAGAGTCTTACTTTTCAGCGATAAATATTAACTATAATTTTAGATTGGATGATAGGTAATTTATTGATTATCTGACTGCAGAAAGTTGTATGTCCCAAGGACTTTTCAATTTTTTATATCGAATAGTATAAATTCTTAAAATGTCTTTCAATTAGATGATTCGCCCAGTAGAGTACAAGTTTTTATTCATCATAATTCTTTTAAAATAATAAAATTTCTAATAAATTTTAACATATTTTGTAATGAAATCAATATGATATAATATTATTGAGTAAAATTACAAAAATAACAAGATATTTACTACTTGTTTTCAACTCTATCAGCCATTTCATATACTGCTGCTAGTTCTGTTACTCCATCATACACCGCTTCAGGATAACAATATGTTTCAGTATCAAACCAGCT
>CAZWYI010000018.1:0-44812 GCA_964638155.1 uncultured Thermoplasmatales archaeon
AGCTTTGTCATCCCTGCATGTAATTCAAAACGAAATAATTTTTGTACTCTACAAATTGATATGGTTTTAAAAACATATAAATGTGAAGATTGCGGAAAAGAAATTAAAAAAGATGAAAATGAAAAAACACCTATTTGCTGTGGAGAAAAAATGAAAGAATTACCTTTAGATGTTTGCTTATATCCAAATAATCCCGAGGCTGCAAGGACAGATAGAGATGATGAGCCTTGTGACCAAGGGAGAGGAGGATAAAAATAAGTTAAAAGGAGGAAATATTATGAAAGATAAAAAAACATGTGCTGTATGTGGAGAAGAACACGGACTTGATGATATACATAAAATTGAAATAAAAGGAAAAGATAAAAATGTGTGTAAGGGCTGTGTTGCTGCAATAAAAGGATTTTCATAAAAAATTATCTAATTTTGCTAGCAGATCTTCTCTCAGGAACAGGTCTTGGTTTTTTCTTACCCTCTTTTATATCTTTAGATACATAAAGAGCACAATAACATGAGTCATACTCTTCAATATCTGGGTCTCTATAAACACATGGACAAATAATATCTTTATCCTTTTCTCTTTCACCTGATGCGAGCCTACAGGGACAAGACCAATAACCATATCTTTTTTGATTTATAAGCAGGCCTTTTACAAGTTCCTTTGTAAACTCAATATCAGGGTTCAAGTGATAACCATGTGATTCGGCGTATTTATCTAATCTTTCATAGACCTGATTTATTTTTTCCTCTGTAATTTCATCCATTCAAATCAACTCTTTTTTTATTTCATCTTCTTTAAAACCAACTATACATTCTTTATCATTGAAAACAATAGTTGGAAAACTACATCTAGGATTCCAATTTTCAAGTTCTTTCATTTTTTTATCTTTTTCTTTACCATCTAGTTGATCCATATAAACATATGAGTATTCTACTCCCAAAAAATCAAGTAATTTTTTTGTTTTTTTGCACCATACACAAGTGCTTAATGCATATAAAAAAATCTTACCTTTATTTTCCCCTTTAACATGTTCCACTTCAGCCATATTTTATTTCCCCTTATATTTATTATAAAAAACAAATTCCTCAATTTTTTTTCTTACAGGTCTATCTTTTTCTGCTTCAATTTGTTTTTGTGAAAGAATTGGATCAATTTTATCAGAATGTTTACCAACAATAACTAAGGTTATAACATCAAAGTTTTCAGGAATACCAAGTATTTTTCTAGTTTTTTTAGGACTGTATCCTGCAATAGGGTGAGCAACTAAACCCAATTCAGTTGCCCGAAGTATTATATTTTGTGTAGCAAGACCAATATCAAAACGATAATAAATTCTATCATATATCACGCAGTCATCATCTTTTTTCCCTATAACTACAATTATCATCGAGGCTTTCTTCGCCCAATCATTACCCTTAGATAACGCTTCATGCATTTCATTTAACTTATCTTTTTCATAGACAAATATATAATTCCATGGTTGATTGTTAAAACAGCTCTCAGAAATTCTTGCACATTCTGCTAAATCTTTTATTATTTTTTTATCTATTTTTACTGGAATGAATGAGCGATATGCTCTTCTTTTTTCTATTGCTTTTTTTACATCCATTTTTATCAACAAAACTTTAGCTTAAAAGACCTTGAATTATAAAATCAGTTGCATCGTCTTCAGAAAGCCCTCTCGCCATAAGAGTTTGAAGCTGCTTTGAATCAACACTTCCAAGGCTTGCTTCATGAGTGATATGGGCCTTAGAATTATTTACTTCAACAATTGGTACAGCAGAAACTACACCGTTATCTTTTACTATCTCCTTACAGTCAACATGACCTCGAGCATATGGTGCTGAAGCAGTGAGTTTACTATAGATTTCTGCCTTTGTTTTATCAAGTGCTGCAACTCTACTAGTAAGAACTCCTCGGGAGTGCTCACCATTCAAGTGGCCTGTTTCACGGATTTTTATTACATCCTCTTTTTTACCGTTGATCCTTGCCATCATATCAAGAACACTGTGCTTTTTGCAATATACATCATAATCAATATCAATTGTTCCAACTCTTCCCTTTAAAAGTTCAAACTCTGTTTTGAATTTAGCATATTCATCAAGTTTGATTTTTGCCTTTGGAACAACCTTTATTCCGCCTTTTTCTCCATGAATATGACGCTCAAAATAGCTGTAACTTGCATTTTTACCAATAGATATCTTTGCATCCATAAGATGCTCAACATTTGTTGCATTTGGAAAAGTACAATGAGCTATAACATCAATTTTTGAGTTTTCTTCTAAAGTTACATCCATTATGATATGTTGTCTGCCACTCTTTGGAATCATACCAAAACACATCTGAACAGGTTTTTCAACAACTGTATCTTTTTTTAAAACCATATCAATTTTTATTCCATCTTTTTGTTCCTGTGTTTTTATTTCTAAGCCTGGTACTAAGTTTGATCCAACTACTTTATGATGATGTATGAAAAGACGAGCAATATCAGATTTATCTACTTTTGAATGATCAAGCCCTGCTGCTTTAGTTAAATCACTAGTCTTAACATTAGTACTCATCTAGATTAACCTCCTCATCTGGCTCATTTTTATGCGGACAAGGTATACATTTATTTTCAAAATAAGGAATTATTTTTTCAGAAACGTTCTTTTCAATTATTTCACCGTGGCACATTAAAAAAGCATGCTCTGCTTGTCTGAGAACTGCAAGGCTGTGAGTTATAAGAACAACTGTTTTTCCTTTGTCTTTTAGTTCTTTTATCACTTCAAACATCTTTTCAAGAGTACCAACATCTATACCACTGTCTGGTTCATCAAGCATTATAAGATCTGGATCCATAGCAAGGATGCTTGCTAGTTCAATTTTTTTCCTTTCACCGCCGGAAAGAGTTGTATCAACAGAACGATTAAGATAATCCTCTGGAGAAAGACCTACTTTTTTAAGAACCTTTTTTGCGATATTTTTATCTTTATTATTAAGTGATGCAAGCACAAAATCCTTAACAGAAAGACCCTCGTATCTAGCTGGTTCCTGCCAGCCAAATGATATTCCAAGACGAGCTCTTTTGTCTATTGACAAATCATTTAGCTTTTTTCCTTCAAAAAAAATCTCTCCAGAGATATCTCTATATCCTTCTAAACCCATAATGGCTGAGGCAAGAGTAGACTTTCCTGCTCCATTTGGACCTACTATTGCATGAACATGCCCTTTCCAAATATCAGCATTTACATTGTTAAGAATTTTTTTTCCATTTATACTCAAATTGAGATTTTTAATATTTAATATATCCATATTTTACTCCAGAAAAGCTAAAAAAAATTAGTTTTTCCATAGTCCATGAATATTGCAGTATTCACGTGCGGTAATACCATCTGCTTTTATTTCAAATAAAGCCTGAGGTTTATCACCTGGTTCTAAGAATTTTCTATATGATTTTCCATCAACGATTATCTGAATCCATTCAATATAATGTTTTTCAATCATAGGATGATTTTCATTTTCACCAACTTTTACTAAAATTCCCTCATCAGTTTTTTCAATGTATGGTACATGTTTTTCTGTACTTGAATCCTCAGTTTTTTCTTCCATTTTTATCATTTCTTCTTCACAGCAGACAAGAGCACCTTGTCCTCCATGAAGAACTTCAACAATATTTCCACATATTTCACATTTATATATTTCTCTTAATTTTGCCATATTTATTTACCTCCCTAATTTTTTATTTTTGATTAAATCTAACTAAATTTTTTGTTTTTTCAACACTTAATTTATGTAATTCTTCAGAAGTGACATACGTTTTTTTATTATCCTTAATGATTCCAACTCTATTTGTACAGCTCATACAGGGGTCAGTAGATGCTGCAACTATTGGAATATCAGCGATTTGCTCACCTTTTAACATAGGTATCCACGGGAGTATATTGGAATATGTAGGTGCACGGATCTTCCATGTATATGGTGATTCTGATTCATCATACTTAACATAATGAATAACCTCACCGCGAGGTGCCTCCATTCTACCTATTCCTTCACCTTTTGCTTTTTTTAGGTTGTTTAGTAATTTCACTATCTTTTTTTCAGAAACAATATCCCCTTTAGGCATTCTTTTAATTGCATCTAAAATAATTTCAATTGATTGTTTTACTTCTAAAAGACGTACTATTATTCTATCGTAAACATCACCATTAACTTCTCCAGTTAGAATATCCGGTGTCATATACTCAATGTCAAAATCACCAAATGCAAAATAAGGTTGATCAATTCTGACATCTTTTTTTACACCACTAGCACGAGCAGTAGGACCTACTGCACATAATTTCAATGCATCTTTTTTAGTTAGAATACCACAGTTTTGACTTCTTATTTTAAAGGTTTTATCTTCAAGAAATACCTTTCTTAACTTTTCAAAATTGTTTTTTATAAAATCAAGTTTTTTATGGATGTACGCATGCATATCTTTAGTTATATCTCTTCGGATACCACCTATCATTGTGATCCCTTTGGTCACACGATTTCCTGTTAGATATTCAGTTAAATCAAGAGCTGCCTCTCTAATATTCCATGTTAAATAAAGAACTGAATCAAAACCAATTTCATGAGCTGCAACACCTGCCCATAACGTATGAGAACAAATTCTTTCAAGTTCCTGGTGAACAACTCTAATGTATTGTGCTCTAACAGGAACATCTATTTCTGCGGCACGCTCAGTTGCTAGAGTAAAAGCCATAGGATGACAATATGAACATATCCCACAGACTCTTTCAGCAAGATACAGTATTTGAATGGGGTTTCTTCTGGATGCTGCCCATTCAACAGATCTATGAACATGGCCTAGTTCAACATCAACATCAACTATTTTCTCTCCATCTATTTCAAAATTAAATTTAACAGGTTCTTTAAGTGCTGGATGAATTGGACCTACCGGAATTTGATAACTAGTTTTTTTATTCATTATTTTTCCTTATTTTTAGATTTTTATTCAATCTCTAATTTTTTTCTTTTAGCTATAAAGAATAGTTGAGAGTGCCCCAAAAAAATTACTTGGAGCAATATACTTAATTTATTTTATTTCTAGTATGGCTCCGTCCATATTTCATAGTAACTTTGCGGATGTTTACAAGCAGGACATATTTCAGGTGCCTCTGGTCCCTGATGTACATATCCACAGTTTCTACATTTCCATTTTACAACCTTTTCTTTTTTGAAAACTTTATCTTCTTTAACATTATCAAGTAGTTTTCTGTAACGTCTTTCATGGTATTCTTCTACTTCTCCAATCTCTTTGAAACTTTCAGCGACCTTTGGAAATCCTTCTTCTTCAGCAGTTTTTGCAAAATCAGGATAAAGTGTTCCCCATTCTTCTTTTTCTCCTTCAGCAGCTGCTAGAAGATTTTCTTTTGTTGTACCAATTTTTCCAGCGGGATAACTTGCTTCTATCTCTGTCATTCCGCCTTTTAAATGTTTGAAAAAGACCTTTGCATGTTCTTTTTCGTTTTCAGCAGTTTCTGTAAATATCGCTGCAATTTGTTCGTATCCTTCTTTTTTTGCTTTGCTTGCAAAAAATGAGTATCTATTTCTTGCTTGAGACTCGCCAGCAAATGCTGCGAGTAGATTTTTTTCTGTTTGTGTTCCTTTTATATCCTTCATACTTTTTTCTCCTATCTTGAATCTTTTATGGGCCTACATGTGTCATAGGCCAGTAAACATCACTTTCTTCATATCTTTCCATACTCTCTTTTTCATTTTCAAGTATTTTATAATGTCCTATTTCCATGTCAGCAAAATACATGAGTGTATTATGCATCTTTGTTTGATCTTCAAAACGTTTTGCAAGAGATTTATAAAAATCACTTGCCGCCTGTTCTGCTTTCATTGCTTGATTTATTAGTTTACTTAGAGGAGTATCTTCACTTAGTTTTACTCCCGGCAGTGGTACTGGTGATTTATCTGGCATTATAATTTTTTCATTTGGATAGTGGTTTTTGTATATCTCTTCAATAAAAATTCTGTGTTTTTCTTCCTCATCTGCTAGAAATCTTAACTTATCTTTTAAGAGTCCATTTTCTGTTTTTTCTGCGAGTTTCATGTAAACTTCTTTACTTTCTATTTCACTTTTCATAGCAGATAAAAGTAATTTATCTAATTCATATTGGTCAAGTTTCATATTTATTCCTCAATCTAACAATCTTTTTTGTCCTTCTATTTTTTTATGAGGGGTGATATTTTGTGATGCTTCAAGACAACCTTGATATTCTCCATTTTTCCCTCTAATTGCAAAATACTGGATTAAAACCTTGTTTTTTTCTTTATTTTTTCCAATTGGTAAATCTATGTAAAAGGTTGCTTCTTCTCTTTTTCCTTGTTTCATTTCAGAAATAATTTGCTCAACTTTCGATAGACTCTTTTTGGGATGGCAGTTTCTAACATCATTTCCAAGTGCACTCATTGGTCTTTTAAAAATTCTAGTTTCATGTTTATTCCATGATAGAACTTTATCGTCTTTATCTAGAACCGATATATCAATAGGGATTGTTTCAATTATTTTTTCATACATTTCAATCGATGGTTTTCCAATCATTTCTATACCTCCCCAATATCAAAATATTAGAGGAAAACTAGTTTCCTCCTTCATTATACATCTCTAGATCTACCGGTGGATTAAATGTTCTTTGAGCTAGTTCTTTATCGATCATAAAAATACCATTTCCATTTTTACCGATGAGCTTTAGTTTCTGAAGTAGTTCATCTGCTGAGTCTTCCTCTTCAACTTGTTCATCTATGAACCATTGAAGCATATTATATGCTGCTCTATCTTTTTCTTTTTCTGCGATATCTACTAGATCTTCTATCATCTTTGTTACTTTTTGCTCGTGTTTGTATGTTTCTTCAAAAACATGCTCTGGTGATTTCCATTCGGTTGGAACCTTATCAATTGCCTCTAGTTTTACTCTTCCACCTCGTTCTATTATATGTTGATAGAGTCTCATTGCATGGCTCATCTCTTCTCTTGCTTGTATCCACATCCAGTTTGCAAAACCTGGAAGTGATATTGACTGAAAATATGATGACATCGAGAGATAGAGATATCCTGACCACATTTCAGCGTTGATTTGTTTGTTTATTGCCTTTTCTATTTTGGATTTTATCATGTTTGCATATCTCCAATTTCTAATCTATAGCTTTTTATGACAAAACCACCAGTCATAACAATCGTATTCTTTTTTCCTTTTTTTAGCAGTTTTTACATCAGAAGCAGGTGGTATAATTACTTCATCTTTAATTAATTCATTGTTTGGCCAGTTTGCTGGAATTGCTACCTTATTTTTATCTGCTACCTGAAATGCTTTTATCATTCGTAAAAATTCATCCATGTTACGTCCAAGTTCTTGTGGATAGTATAATATCGCTCTGATTATTCCTTTTGGATCTACAATAAAAACTGCTCTAACAGTATTTGTTCCTTTGTTAGGATGAATGAGACCCAGCGTGTTTGCTACTTTTCCAGTATCTGCAATAATTGGAAACTCAATTTCTTCTTCTAGGTTTTCTTCTATCCACTCAACCCATTTTATATGGCTATGAACTTGATCCACACTTAAACCAATTAACTCGGTGTTTAGCTTTTTAAATTCATCATATCTTTTCTGGAATGCATAAAACTCTGTAGTACATACTGGAGTAAAATCTCCAGGATGACTGAACAAAATAAACCATTTTCCTTTGAACGCATCTGGTATATTCATTTTACCAGTTGATGTTTGTACTTCTAGCTTTGGGAATTTATCGCCTATTAAAGGCATTTTCATTTCGTCTTCCATTACTTTTTTCCTCCTTTCTTTAAATAATATCCCAGATCTTTTCCAATTTTCTTTATTTTTTCAAGTTGTTTTTCATCTGGGACATAATTAACATTATAGTTATCCATAGGATAATCCCAGGATAAATTTTCTATCATCTTTCTCATTTCACCTAATGCTTGTCCTCCCCATCCATATGATCCAAATACAAAGCCAGTTCTATTCCTGGGTCTAAGGCCTTTCAAGTACGTTAAAAACTCGCCCATTTTTGGCATCATTCCATTGTTTAATGTCGGAGATCCAAGACAAACAAGTTTTGATGTTAAAACATCTGTAATTATATCAGAAATATGATTGGTATTTAGGTTTCTAAGAGTTGCTGGAATACCTTTTTCTTCTAGTCCCTCTGATAATTTATATGCAAGTGTCTCTGTTGAGTGCCACATTGAGTCATACACAATAAGAGCCTTTGTTTCTGTTTCATAGTTAGCCCATTTTTTGTATTCTTCTATTATCTTTGGTATCTTTTCCTTCCAGATTATTCCATGGCTTGGTGCTATAATATCAATTTCTAAGTCTTTTACAGAATCAAGTGCTTTTTTTACCTGGTCCCCATAGGGCATTACTATATTTGCATAGTATTTTGCTGCTTCTTCATGGAGTATCCCCCAATCAATTTCGTAATCGTATCTCTCTGAACTTGCTATGTGCTGACCAAAGGCATCGTTTGGAAATAGTATCTTGTCACTTGGACTATATGTGACCATTGAGTCAGGCCAGTGAACCATTGGAATTTGAACAAAATGTAGAGTTCTATCTCCAATGTTTAATGTATCACCAGAGTTTACAACTTTATAGTCTATATTTTCCTTGTAGTGTTTATTCAGTCCTTTTTCTCCTCTAGTAGAAGTAATTATCTCTGCATTGGAGGCAATTTTATGCATTTTTGGAATTGAACCTGAATGATCCATTTCTACGTGGTTTGAAATTATATAATCAATCTTTTTTGGATCAATGATTTCTTTTATTCTTTCAATCATTTCATCGAATAAATAGTGCTTTACTGTGTCAATTAACGTGATTTTTTTATCTTTTATGAGATATGCATTGTAGGTTGTACCTCTGCCTGTAGAATAGCCATGGAAGTTTCTTATATCCCAGTCTATTCCTCCAACCCAGTATATATCCTTTTTTAGTTCTACTTTCTTCAGTGTAATCACTCCTGCTTTGTAAATTCTGATTTAGGTGCACCGCATACTGGGCATGTCCAATCTTCAGGAAGATCTTCAAAAGCAGTACCTGCTTCTATTCCATTTTCGGGGTCGCCTTCTTCTGGGTTGTATATATATCCACATACGTCACATTGGTATTTATCCATCTTTTTTTCCTCCATTTTTTATTTTTTTTGGTTTGTCCATTTCTTTATAATATGTAGGAGCGGTTTTTGGTGAGTATCCGCCCTTTACCTTGTGATAATATTCATATGTCATAGGGTTTTCATCTGATAAGATATCAGCATCAATTACTTTTCCAACAAAAATGGTATGAGTTCCCACATCAATTTTATCTGAAATTTTCATTTCAATAAAAGCTATACTATAATCAGTTACAATTGGCGTTTTTGTTTTCCCTATTCTAAAATTTACTCCGTCAAATTTGTCTATATCTCTTCCACATCTAAAACCAAATGTTCCAATAAATTTCATTGGTGTTTCTTCAGATAAAACAGATATTGAAAGAATTTTACTTTTTGAAATAAATTCATGAGTATAGTTTTGTTTGTTGATACTTACCGCAACTGTTTGTGGTTCTGCAGTAACCTGCATTATTGCATTTGCAATTTGACCATTATATTTATTGTTGTCTCTGGAACAAACGACGTAAAGGCCGTATGATATCTTATGTAATGTGCTCTTATTCATTTTTTCTCCTTTCTTAAGCACTCATTACAGATTCCTTTGAAATATCCATGTACCTCATCGATTCTATACCCTTGTTTTTTTATTTTTTCAATATTTGGACATCTTATGTTTATATCAATTATTTTTCCACATTTTTTACAGTAGAAGTGATGATGCATTTCATGATTGAAATCGTATCTATGTTCTGATCCGCAGATGGAAAGAGTTTGGATAAGCCCATGTTCTTTGAGCGTATCCAAAGAATTATATACCGTTGTTTTTGAGAGGGAAGGGATGTTTTTTTTCAGGGACGAATATATCTCATCTGCGGTGGGATGGGTCCGGTGAGAATCTAGATACTTTAATATCCTTATTCTTTGAGGTGTAATTTTGAGACCGTTTTTCCTTAGTATTTCTACATATTTATCCAAATGCTCACCTGTGTAACGATTACTATATTGTAATCATTACAATTTAACATACATTACAATCTTGTATTTAAACTTTTCGAATATAGTCTATATAGATTTAGAAAAAAATATGAACAAAATCTTTAGCAAGAGCTATGCTCTATTGCATCATTTGGACAAGCGTTAACACAAGCACAACACTCAATACATTCTCCAACATTTTTGCATACTGCTTTATTATTTTCTAGTTCAAAAATATCAACTGGACAGGCAGTAACACATTCCCCAGCACCAGTACACTTATCATAGTCGACAATTATCTTTATATCTTCTTCCTCAAATTCCTTTTTCATATATTTTTCCTCCGCCCGGAATTATATTAGATATTTAACAATATGTAATAAGATTTTCGCTCTTATAAACCAATTTTTTCTTTTGCCATCTCTTTTAACTCAACTTTTCTAATTTTACCACTTGCCGTAAGAGGAAAATCTTTGGTAAAAATTACATATTTTGGAATTTTAAATCTTGAAATCCCTTCTTCACAAAAAGATTTAATTTCTTCTTCAGAAGCAACTTCCCCATTGTTTAATTGAATAAAAGCACAAACTTCTTCACCATATTTTTCACTAGGTACACCAACAACTGCTACATCTTTGATTTTATTATTTGTATAAAGATATTCCTCTATCTCCCTAGGATAAACATTTTCTCCACCGCGAATAATCATATCATCAATTCGTCCTAAAATACTAAAATATCCATCATCGTCCATGGTAGCTAAGTCTTTAGTGTGAAGCCATCCATTACGGATTGTTTCCTCAGTCTGCTTAGGCATTTTATAATAACCCTTCATAATTCCATATCCTTTTGCAACTAACTCACCTGGTTCATTAGGTGGTGAATCTTCACCAGTCTCTGGAGAAATAATCTTTACATCAATTTCAGGCAAGGGTTTTCCCACGGTTTCAACTCTCTTTGCCACGGGATCATTTCTTCTGGTTTGAGTTAAAACTGGCGATGCCTCAGTGAGACCATAACAAATTGTAATTTCCTTCATATGCATTTTACTCATAACATTAACCATCACTTCTATAGGACAAGAACTTCCAGCCATAATACCAGTTCTTAAAGAAGATAAATCATATTTTTTAAAATCAGAATGTTTAAGTTCTGAAATAAACATAGTAGGAACTCCTTGAAGTGCAGTACATTTTTCCTTTTCAACTGACTCAATTACATGCTCAGGCTTAAAAATTTCAATAGGAACCATTGCAGAGCCATGAATAACACAATTCAAAGTAGATAAAACACATCCAAAACAATGGAAAAAGGGAACAGGTATACACATACGATCATTTTCAGTCATTCCCATGGTTTCTCCTACATAATATGCGTTATTAACAATGTTATAATGAGTAAGCATAACACCTTTTGGAAAACCAGTGGTTCCTGAAGTGTACTGCATATTTATGACATCTTGAGGATCTAATGATTCTTGTCTTTTTTTAATTTCTTGATCTGAAATTTTTTTCCCAAGTTCAATTACTTCATCAAAATTAAACATTCCATCTGGTGTTTTTTCTCCTATAAATACAATATTTTTAAGATATGATAATTTTTTTGAATTTAATTTCCCTGGTTCAGTTTTTTTTAAGGATGGTAAAATTTTATAGACCATTTCTATGTAATTAACATCTTTAAACCCTTTAACCAAAAATAAACTAGTTGAATCAGATTGTTCTAAAAGATATTTCAGTTCATGTGATTTGTAATAAGTATTTACTGTAACAAGAACCGCCCCAATTTTTGCAGAAGCAAACTGGAGTAGTACCCACTCAGGGACATTATATGCCCATACTGCAATGTGGTCTCCTTTCTTTATTCCTAATGCAATAAGACCTTTTGCTATTTTATTACATTTTTCTTTAAACTCAGAGTAATTCATTTTTAATTTTCTGTTTACATAAACTAAAGCATCATTTTTAGGATATTTGTCTGCAACATCATCTAAAATTTCGCCAATTGTCTTATTTATCATCGTCCTTCCCCACTTATTACTTTTAACCAATATTGTGGTATAGATAAATTCTATATAGAGTCGTCAAACGACGTATATATGGTTGAAATATAAAATTTACTAAAATAACAGAGATAGGTACATTAAAAAAATTTAAACATAATATTTTCATATGAAAACCAAATGAAATATGTATCAGGAAAAATATTAATAGAAGAAGGATTCAAAAAAGGATACATTGGATTTGAAAAAAATAAAATAAAGGAAAAAGAATACAAACATCCTCCAAAAAAACCAATTTTTAAAGGATTAATAGTTCCAAGTTTTATAAATTTTCATACACATATAGGTGATTCTTTTATTAAAGAAAAAAAATTAGATTTACCAAAAGACATTGAAAAACTTGTCGCACCACCAAATGGTCTTAAACATCAACTATTAAAAAACACCAGTACAGAAGAAATAATTAAAGGTATGGAAAAATCAATAAGAATAATGTTGAACAGTGGTACAAAATTTTTTTGTGATTTCAGAGAAAAAGGATATACTGGAATAAATGAAATTAAAAAACCATTAAAAAAATATGATATTAACGGAATTATACTATCAAGACCGAATTCTATGGAATACAACAAAAAAGAAATAGATTTAATCTTAAAAAATTCCGATGGTATTGGTATAAGTAGTATATCAGATTGTGATTATTCAATAATTAAAAAAATTGCAAAAAAAACAAAAGAAAAAAATAAAATTTTTGCGTTACACGCAAGTGAAAGAAAAAGAGAAGATATTGATAAAATCATAAATCTTAAGCCAGATTTTGTAGTACATATGACAAAAGCAACCAAGTCAGATTTAATAAGATTAAAAGAAAATAATATACCACTTGTAATATGTCCACGTTCAAATTCATATTTTGGGATGCAACCAAATTATGAATTAATAAAAAAAACAGGTGTAAAAATTTTAGTTGGAACTGATAATTGTATGTTAAATACACCAAATTTAATAGAAGAAATAAAATTTATTAGGAGAAAGACTAATTCTTTCTCTTTAGAGAGTCTATTGAAGGCATTAACATATGATGCAAGGAAAGTTTTAAATCTAAGTCCCAATATTCTTGCTCTCAACTCATCTGCAGATTTTAACGTATTAGATGCAAAATCTTTAAAGATTTTGTATAGTTCAAAAAGCAGGATAGATGTGAGGGATGATATTTGAAAGTTGAAGATGTAATGTCAAAGGATCTAATTATAGGATATGTGCCAGGTAACATCAAAGACGCATTAAGTATACTTGCGAAACATAATGTTTCAGGAATGCCAATATTAAAAAAAGATACAAAGATTGTAGCAGGAGTTTTAACTAGAAGTGACATTTTTAAAAACCCTGATGAAGATCAAATAGCACTTATTATGAGCGATGAATTTCACTCTATAAAACAAGATGAAAATATAAAAGATGCTGCAAAAATACTATATGAAAATAGAATCCATGGCTTGCCTGTAGTTAATAACAGAAATCATCTAGTAGGTATAATAAGTCCAAAAGATATATTAAAAAATCTTCCAAAGGATATAGATGAAAAAGTTGAAAATTATTTTACAAACATTGTTGTTCCAGCATATGAAGAAACACCTATAGACATCATAATGGAAATAATAAATATCACTCAAGAAAATGCATTACCGATACTAAACGATGAAAAAAAACTATGCGGAATAGTAAGCGACGGAGATCTATTCAAACTTAGCCACATAAAAGAAAGTGTTTCAGCAACTGATATGGGAATGGGTGGAGATGAAGACGAATGGACATGGGAAGGAATACGTGACACAGTAAGACTTCATTATTCAACTTCAGAAGTATCAATACCACCGGTACCTGTGAAACAAATAATGATTGATAATGTAATTAAGGCAACTAAGAACACTCCGGTATCTGATGTGGCAAAAAAACTAGTAAAAAATGATATCAGCCATCTACCTATAGTTGATTCAGAGGATCGTCTTTTAGGCATGGTTACAGATATTGATCTAATGGCCTGTATAATTTAAATTACATTACTTTATTCTCTTTTTTGATATTCCTAAACAGTTTGGAGAAAGATTTACCATGTCTCAGGATAAATATGATAAAATTATAATGCTTGCTAAAAGGAGAGGGTTTATCTATCCATCTTTTGAAATCTATGGAGGATCAGCTGGTTTTTATGACTACGGACCACTAGGTACAAGATTAAAACAAAACATTGAAAATCTATGGAGAAAATATTTCCTTTTAAAGGACAATTGCTATGAAATAACCACTCCAACAGTTACACTATATGAGGTATTGAAAGCATCTGGCCATGTTGATCAATTTACAGATTTAACAGTAAAATGTGAAAAATGTAAACAGTCTTTTAAAGTTGAAGACATAATAGAAGACGGTATATCTCCTGAAGAAGCAGTAAAAGAAAACAGGGTAAGATGCCCAAACTGTAAGAATTTATTGAAAGATGCTAAACCTGTAAACTTAATGTTTTCAACAAAAATTGGAATAGGAAACACTCGAGATGCCTTTCTACGTCCAGAAACAGCTCAGGGAATTTTTGTAGATTTTCATCATTTGTATAGATATGCAAGAGAAAAACTACCGTTTGGCGTAATTCAAGTAGGCAAAGGATATAGAAACGAGGTTTCGCCAAGGCAGGGGATAATCAGACTTAGAGAATTTTCAATGGCAGAAGCTGAAATCTTTTTTGATCCAAAGGATAAAACTCATCAAAATTTTAATGAAGTCAACAATGAAAAACTACTTCTTTTTGATAATAGAAAAGAAATGAAAATTTCATTAAAAGAAGCCGTTGATGAAAAAATTGTAAACAATGAGGCTCTTTCTTATTATATGTATTTAACCCAGGATTTTTTATTATCCTCCGGAATAGATCGTGAAAAATTTAGATTTAGAAAACATGCTGAGGATGAACTGGCTCATTATGCATCTGAATGTTGGGATGCTGAAGTATACAGTGAGCGATTTGGTTGGATAGAGTGTGTAGGAATTGCAGATAGATCAGCATATGATTTAAGCTCCCATATAGAATCAACTGATGTAGATATGCATGCCATGAGAAAGTATGATAAGCCTAAAAAAGTAAAGATTACAAAAATTGTGCCAAATATGGGAGTTTTAGGTCCTTTATTTAAGGGAAATGCAGGAAAAATTAAGAAGATTATAGAGAATATGAAATATTCTGGAGAAGAAGAAATAAATATAGAATTAAATGGAAAAAAAATTAAAATCCCAGAAAAAGGTTATGAAATTGTTGAAAAAGAAGAAACAATTTCTGGAGAGAAATTTGTACCACATGTAATTGAACCTTCTTTTGGTATTGATAGGATTTTATATTGTATTCTTGAGCATAACTACTCTGAAATAAAGAAAAATAATGAGGAATACAGAGTTTTAAAATTAAATCCTAGTGTTGCCCCAATAAAAGTAGGTGTGTTCCCTCTAATTAATGATGAAAAACTAGTTAATATTGCATTAGATATTGATAAAAAACTCAGAAAATCAGGAAAATATTCATATTACGATGATGGAGGTAGCATTGGTAGGCGCTATGCGCGGATGGATGAAGCAGGGACTCCATTTTGTATTACAGTTGATCATGAAACTTTAAAAGATAAATCAGTAACCGTTAGAGATAGAGATACCACAAAACAAGAAAGAATTAAAATAAATGATTTAGAAATATATTTTAAGAAAAAATTAGAAATTGATGGAATATTCTACTAATGTATACCCGGTTGGATTTACTGACCAAGTTGATTCAATAGAAACAGTACTCATATCCATGTCTATTATATTTCCATAATTATCAACGATCATTAATGTAACAAGATAGGTGATTTTTTCATTAAAAGTTCCTGAACTAGCATAAGAAGCTTGGAAACTATCATGTTCATAATTAGAATCATCTAATGATTCTGGATGACCAAGATCATATTTATGAGTTGCATCAATTCCATATTTATATTTTCCATCTCCAAAATCCCATATATAGTGTATCTGTTGATTTTCATCTATTCTGTTATTCTCAATAATTGATAAGAGTTTTTCCTTTAACGAATTGGTTTTTGTTTCTCCGATAGATGGAGGATAAATTCTCGAACTATCTTTATTTTCATTGTTTTCCTCAGAATCATTAGAACTATCATCGGAAGGAGCATTTGGATCACTAAAATCATCATTCTGTGGATTGGAATCATTTTCACAAGATCCATCCTCTTCATCAGGAATAATATCTTCCTCATCAGTTTCATTATTTATTGAATCATCAGAGCCATCTTCATCTTTTGGAATATCTGGATCAAAAGAATCATCACTATCCCCCTTTGGATCAGAGTTAGCCTCACTAGGTACATCATCTCCATCAGGAACATTATTTTCCTCATCTGAATCTTCATCCGCCGGATCATCAGAAGAGTCATTAGGATCACTAGGATCATCTTCCTGATCATCGTTTGTATCTTCATCATCTAAAAATCTTTTAAGTAGATCAAAATTTCCAAGTACAGGGAATTTTTTTAATAATTTTTCAATTATATTAGATATAAAAGCATCTAAACCACCAGTTGATTTTTCAAATATTTTGGTTTCTTCAAAGTAACCATAATCTATTTCTTTATAATAATCAAAGCAAATAGTATCAGTAACATAATCCGAGTGACTATCATCTACCGTTGTTATTTTGATTGGAGAATCTGTTTTAAAATCAATTTTTCCAGGATCAACTGCATCTGATGATTCATCAGATGAAACATATGTAAACCTAGATTTATCATCAACCAAAATATTATTTGCAAAATAATTGCTATAGTTTTGAATATCAATATTATACGTTGTAACTGGTTCATCGATATGATTTATCGATGAAACTGTTGCTATTTTTCCACTTGATAAATATACTTTATCACCAGTTTGTAAATCCTTTGCTTTTACTAAATCAAGGTTGGAATCTGTAAAGGTTGAATCTATATTGTATAAATCATCATTTGGATATGAAGTTTCTTTATTTGGGTCCGAGTATACATAAAGACTCTGATATGGGGCAACTTTAAGATTTATATCTTTACCATCATATCCTCCAATTGTACCAAAAGATTGTCCATCATTATAAGGGGAATAAAAGATTGGTGTATATTGTTGCCTATCAAATTCAATCTTTAGATATTTTTTAGAGATATTTTCTTGTATATCGATCACTTTGGCATTGACAATAGCAGAAGAGGCTATATCGAATGTTTTAACGAAATCACCTATTTGAACCTGTTCAATATCTTTGCTTAGATTATTATGCATTAACACTTTAGTTCCTTCGGTAAAACCAGGATAGGTTACACAATTTTTGTTTGTATTACTGTTACTTAATTGTCCAGCTAAATAATCTCCAACCAGTACATCATCTGCAAAATAACAATGATTTATATTTGATAAGGTGATATTATAGATTGGAATAACTCTTCTTTTTGTTTCAACTGATGACACCACTAATTTTTCTTCAGAGTTATATCTATTTAAGACGTCTCCAATTTCTACTTCATCTGCAGCAATAAATTTGCCATCAACATAAATTTTTTGATCGACACCTGTAAAGAGTTTCAAGTCTGATTCGAATCTGTGCTGAGTAATACTTAAAACCTCTGAACCTGTTAAATCTCTATAATCATCTAGGTGCTGAATTTTTTCACTATCTTCTTTAAATTTACTATAGTTTATCAACTCGATATCAACATATCTTCCTTTGGTAAGCGTCATAGAAACATTTCTAACTTGTGAACTAACAACTTTTCCAGTAGAGGTATCAAACGCCCTAATAGTATCTCCGCGCACAATTGATTCAATTGGATAATATATATTATCCATAGTTATCACCAAAGGCCTTACTATATTTTTATCTTTTTCAAGTGGATTTTTGTCAGTTGGTTTATTCGGTGTGGTCGGACCATCATTATTATCATCTCCATTGGATCCATCTCCACCTGTTCCAGAAGAATCATCAGTTCCTCCTTCACTATCCTTTGTACCAGGAAGACCCTCCTCATTATTAGTATCTGTTGAAGAGGACGAGTTATCTGTACTTTCACCAGGCAAATTATCTGAATCATCTATCTGAGGGAAATCTTCTCCTATATTAGTATCCATATCTGCCGAATAATCCTTAACCTCTCCAGGAGCAAACATTGAATTAAGTATATCACCAGAATCACCTAATTTTTCAGAAAACTGTATTAGGCCTCCTATTCTATTTGCACAATCTCGAGCGTTGTGGACTAAAATACCATCAGCAAAAAAGTTACTAGACCCCGAAACATCCTCCAAATTAAAAGTCTGAACCGGACCACTAACAAAATCAATACTATCAACAGTAACCCAATCACCACCAATAGTAAAAATAGAGTCACCAACCTCAAGTCTCATAGGACTCATAAGATAACCCCCCTCAGATTTCTCAGGATCAATAGACGCCCAACCAACACGACCATCAACCTTTCTAGTATAAAACGGATGATCATCAGTAGGACGGATAAGACCATCATTAATACTATAAACACCATCACGAACAGGACTAACAACCTCCTTTACAACATTACTTACAAAAACACCACGACTAGTATCATAAGAAAGAACAAAATCACCAACACAAACATCCTCAATTGGCATCTCAGAACCATCAGCCATAGAAATCAAAGTACCAGCCGGAAAACAACAAGTATCATCAGGCATCCTCCTAATATAATAATCATCGTTATCCTCAGGTCCTGATCCTGGAGGATATATATCCATTTTATTTTCAACAAAGATTTGAGTTGTTGCAGAAAGCCCATTGTTTCCGAAAGTAATGAAGTTTCCTCCGCTTGTGAACTGTACAGGTATTCCATCAGTCATATAAACAGGTTCGTCTCCAGTTGCATAGTTTAAACCTGAAAACTGTGTTAAAGTTATTTGATTTGAGATAGACTCTTGTCCACAGGCAACAGCGTTGTGGACTAAAATACCATCAGCAAAAAAGTTACTAGACCCCGAAACATCCTCCAAATTAAAAGTCTGAACCGGACCACTAACAAAATCAATACTATCAACAGTAACCCAATCACCACCAATAGTAAAAATAGAGTCACCAACCTCAAGTCTCATAGGACTCATAAGATAACCCCCCTCAGATTTCTCAGGATCAATAGACGCCCAACCAACACGACCATCAACCTTTCTAGTATAAAACGGATGATCATCAGTAGGACGGATAAGACCATCATTAATACTATAAACACCATCACGAACAGGACTAACAACCTCCTTTACAACATTACTTACAAAAACACCACGACTAGTATCATAAGAAAGAACAAAATCACCAACACAAACATCCTCAATTGGCATCTCAGAACCATCAGCCATAGAAATCAAAGTACCAGCCGGAAAACAACAAGTATCATTTGAATCTTCCTCACTTTGTCCACCACGGTTTACAACTTCATTTCTTAGATAATCTTTAACTTCATCCGTGGATGTTAATCCTGCTTTAAGTCTTTCATCATCTTTTTTAACTCCATAGCTTCTCTCAGTCAAATCTTCAACAGTATCAACTGAATAACCTTCAAATGAATCTACACTAACTAATGTGTTATCTTCCGATAATATAGGCTTGTTTTGATTTAATACTACTATGTTCCCATCTTCGTTTTCAACACTTTTTGGAACTACCTCAAAAGGTTCTAAAATATTCTTGTTTGATTGTATTACAAATTCAGATTCTAATCCTGCATCTGCTATTTGTGTAACACCATATTTAGTTCCACTTATGCAGTACTTAGAGGAATATGCGCTAGTGGACTCAAATTTGTTTTCTGCGTTATGAACTATTGATTCAGTATTTTCACCCCATACAACCTTATAAGTATGATACGGTTCAACATCAAAATTATAGGTGGGCTGTTTTTCAAAGACTTTCTCAATAGAATTTATAAGTTCTCCACCAAAATTATCACCTACTTTCAAATCTTCTGCATAAATCCAATTATTATTTACGTAGATTGGATGATTAGGAGTTACCCGCAAATCATTATTAATTACCATATAATAATCAGTCATCTCTGATTTTTTATGGTGAAATACCTCTACAACCTCTGCAATTTTTAAAGAATTTGTTTTGGTGTCAAATGCTTTGACCTTATCTCCATTTTGTATCTCTTCAATATTTTTAACTTTTCCATCTGACATTTGAATCTTGGTGCCTTTTAAGAAACAAGGGTTCTTTTTATCACTAGTTAAAACCTTGCTAACTTGCATATCCTCTTCTGGTAACACTGCATTATGCACAACAGAATTAGCATTTTCATCCCAAACAACATTATAAGTATGATAAGGTTCAACCTCAAAATTATAAGTAGGAACACGCTCATAAACATACTCAATAGAACGGATTATATTACCACCAAAATTATCACCAATTTTTAGTTCACCAGCATCAATCCATTTATTATCTACAAATACTGGATGATTTGGAGTTATTCTAAGATCATTGTTTATAGTAACATAATACTCAGTCATTTCATCTGGACTGTGATGTAATATTTTAGAAACAACACCAATTTCTTTTTTATTATTATTTACATCAAAAGAATTTACTTTTTCTCCAATATCTATTTCTTCAATATTTTTTAAAGTTCCATCTGCCATTTCCACCTTTGTTCCTTTAAGAAAGCATGATTTGTCTCCCCATGGTGAAGGTGTATCTGGTGGAGTGATATTTTGATCTTCTACTGAAGGCCCTCCACATCCGGAGCAAACACCAGATTCGGGGTTTTCTTTATCTAATAATGATTCATTTTGATGTGCTACAGATGAAGTTTCTCCCCAAACAACCTTATAATTATGATATGGTTCTACTTTAAAGTTATAAGTTGGAACTCTATGATAAACCTGCCTAATAGAAGTTATTACCTGGCCATCAAATACTTGACCAACCTTTAACTCACCTGCAGAAATCCAACCCATTTTATTTCCATAGCCACCTAAAACATTTTGGTTTCCAGAACTAGATCCTACATAAACAGGATGATTCGGAGTAACACGCAGATCATTATTTACAACAATATAATAGGGAAGCATCTCGTTTGGTGAATGGTGTTCCACTTCTACTACTGTTCCATTAGACCATGTATCATTTACAAAATCATATGATAAAACTTGATCTCCAGTTTCTAGATCTTGAATATTTTTTGTACCGCCGTTAGCCATTCCAATTTTTGTATTTGCTAAAAAACAGGGATTTTTATCCCCACTTATCGCTTTTTGCGATAAGGTTGATTGTTCAGATTCATCAAAATGAGCGTTATGCACAACAGAATTAGCATTTTCACCCCAAACAACATTATAAGTATGATAAGGTTCAACCTCAAAATTATAAGTAGGAACACGCTCATAAACATACTCAATAGAACGGATTATATTACCACCAAAATTATCACCAATTTTTAGTTCACCAGCATCAATCCACTCACCGTCAACCATTATAGGATGATTAGGAGTAATTCTAAGGTCCTTATTTAGAACCAGGTAATAATCAGTCATCTCACTGGGTTTATGATTGAAAACATCAGTTACAACACCAGAAGACCAAACATTATTTTCAGCATTATAAGATAATACTCTATCATTAATTCCTATATTCTCAATTTTTTTGTAGGATCCATCAGCCATCTCAATTTTAGTTCCTTTTAAAAAACAACTGCTATTGTTACCTGCATATAAACTTCTAAAAAGATCTTCCAACCTCTCTCTGACTTCATCTGGTAGTTGATCTTTATTATTTTCATACCACTCATATAGAGTTGAACCATCTTCAAAGGTTAATCCAAGAAACTCAGTGTTACTTCCTAATTCACTGAGTATATTATCCAATTCCATAAACTGATCAACAACTAAACTGGTTTGTTCTAAAAGCTCAGTTAATGTAATATCACCATTTTGGAAATCATTCCACATTTGCAGGAGTTGAACAGTATTAGTAACAACGCCACTCTCACCTAATATTTTAGGAAATTGAATATGAAACGCATTTCCTTCTTCAGCATAAAACTTAAACCAAATACGGCCATCAGCGCCTCCATTACCCCCAACATATAATACCATTTCAGCAGCTCCTTGAGAACAAGAAAATCTAAAATTATAGATATTAGGATCATCAGCATTTGAATAAAGCTCAATCATGCCTTCAGTACCAGGATCAAGATGCAGATTGGTAATATGAACTAAGCCTTTTTCTCCTATTGACATATCACCTAACCAGTCCAAACCATCATCTGGATCAGTAGAAAATTTAACACCCAGATATGATTGGCAACCGCTATCGCTGTCAATCGCAGGTCTATTTTCAATTAAACTAAGTGTAAGATCTCCCCAGAAATGATATACATCTGCTGAGAAGATAGTAGCACCCTCATTATTTTTCACATTAAAATTAAAGCTCTCCCATACTCCATCCACTTGGTTATCCATAAAAAGCTCTTTGTTTTGAGTATTTATACTAAACTCGAACATACCAATACCCCAGTAGTTTTCGATAGTTACAGAGATTGGAATCCCAAGGCCTAATGTATCAAGAGTAAAATGATCAATAAATACGCCATATTCATCCTCACCAATACTGTCAAATTTAAGATTTAAGTAATAAAAATTACCTGCCTCATCTTTCTCCCAATCAACAGTAATTCTTCCATCAACATATATGCTGCCTTCAGATTCGATATTTCCATCTGCATCCCATGAAACTTCTCCTTCTAACTCTATGACAGGTGGTTTACCATCTTCACCAGGGTTAAGTATTATTTCTCCACCAAAGCTAATAACTAAATCATTTACAAGAGCAATATTTGTAGGACCGTTTCCTAAATCTAGTTCAACTCCAAGATTCTGAATTGCAAAAGCTCCACCACAGCGCACCTCGACTTTACCATCCTTGTAAACTTTCAAATACCCGTTGAGAGAAAAATCTAACATTCCAATTTCTACTTTACCAACAATAACTGTGTTTCCTTCTGCATTAACAAGAGCACCTCCAACGCTTAAACCTTCGATATGCAAAAGTCCTTCTTCATCATCATCTAAAACAGCTACAAATGAAACATCGTGATCAGCATCATCTTGGCCTATATATATTGAAATTGAAGAAGTATCAGAAAGTAATTGAATATTATCTATATGTGCCGATGGAATAATTGATGACCCACCATCAAGCTTTATTTCTCCACCTATATCTATGTTATTAACAGAGAGATATAAACCTGATATATCAATTCTAATCTCTAAGTTTTCAATTGAATTATCTCCTTCAACGGGATTGACATATAATATTTCTAAAACACCGCTATCTAAGTATATTGAATCCATGAAAATATCAATTCCAGAAAGCATGTTGAATTCAAAATCTTCTAGATATAAATCTGCTTGTGCTTGAACTGATGCACTTAGCATACTACTTGGTTCAATTATAACATCTGCAGTCAGCTCGATTAGACCGATATCTATTATTCCAGATACTGCTAAATCCTTTGATAGCATAACAGTAAGACCTTCAACTGTAACACCGCCATTTAGAGAGCCCCAGGCTGTTATACTAAAAGTTTGATAGTCAATTGCTAAGTTTAGATCTTGATCTCTAAAATCTATATATATCGAATCAATTTTAAGAAACATGTCATATTTTCCATCATTATCTATATCTCCTGGACCCCATACATTTTTTCCATAACCCACTATATCAGTTATTTTAACACATATTGTACCCCCTAGAGAGGTAGACATAGTAGATACACCTGTTGCAAGATTAACATTAGCACTAAAAGAACCAGATAAGAAACCATTGACACTAGCTGATGCTGATAAATGGAAATTATGAAGCTCAAAACCTAACATACCCTCAACAAGCATACTATTCAAATCTACATATACGTGAGCTCTAATAGATATAGCAAATCCAGCATTTATAGATAGATTAGAACCAACTAGACTGAATGTAGCACTACCTTCAAAAGCTACAGAAATACCTGAAATGACTATAGAACCCATACTCATACCACCGGTATTTACAAAACCATAGCCATCAATTTGACCATGGATTGTTCCGTTGACTAAATCTATTTTTACTTGAGCATCACCATATAACTCTATTGAAACTGATCCAACCAATGGAGCTTGCCCTATACGTATATATGACTCCATCGAGTAAAGACCAATAAGTATAGTACCATTATCAATAATGGAAATTTCAGATTCACCCGATGCGGTAAGATAACCAGCACCTAAAAGCGGAACACCAGCTTCGTCACCAGAATTACCTAAAGAGAAATCAAGAATTTCGATAAAGCCATTAGTCTTAATATCAAGCCGGTTATTATCATAATATAGTTCCCAAGTACCCATAACAATAATTGCATTAATATTTATTTCAAAACCTAGAACTTCAAAATTAAGATTATGTATTATTAGACCATAACCAAGAGAAGAATCAAGATTCATTAATACAGTATTATTATACACAGTTACCTCAAAATAAGAACCATCAATAAACAAAATTGAACCTATTGATAATCTAGCTGAAAAATCACCAATAGCGCCATTGAAGTAAATTCCTTTAATTTCTGAACATTTGTCCATCACAAGGTGACCAGAATTATTTATATCATCTATCTGCTCAATAAGTAGATAGCCCTCTTTGTAAATTATAAATTTATCCCAACCAAGAGATATCCATTCGCCATCAACAGATATCGAGAAATCATCAATTTCAACAATCTTTGTACTGCCTATCTTAAAGAATCCTTCGGATTTATCCCATTCTATATCAATATGGCCATAATCAAGTTTTAAAGTACCACTAATCTCTAAGATTGTGCCATCCACATTAAACGTATTATCAATGGTTAAAGAAAAGCAACCACCAATACTAATATGACCTTTCTCTTTAGTTATATATTGTTCTGGATCAATAATTTCTAATTCTAAATTAATTTCTCCATTAACTTCAATATCCTCTACAAATAATCCAGAATCACCAAATCCAAGATATAAATCTTTAATCAAAAGATTAGTAGATGTAATTCCACAAAGAACAACGCCTTCATCCTCTATAAAATCAAAAACCGCAGAGCTATAAAGAGTGATAAGACTTGCGTTAACTAAAATATCCTCAAATTCAAGACTAAAATCCATAATATTTAATTCAGAACCACTTACAAAACTTCCACTTGCAGAAATTCCATATTCTCCCCAGGAGATAGTAAGATCATTAGCTTCAGCATAACTTGAAAAATCAAAACTACCAGTCATCGAGATATTAACACCCATGATTTCATCAAAATTAATATCAAAAGAAAGACCAGATAGAGCTAAAATTCCATCTAAATATAAGTCGCCCTCATAACCACCTTGATCGACCATTACATGTCCATTTGCATCCAAGATAATTGAGTCTGTTACAAAAACAATTTTATCATCAATATTCAAATAAAGATCAGAAAATTCAAAATAACCATCACATGTGATTTCAAAATATCCTCTTGATAAATTCCATAAAAGATCAACAGAGGAAATATCAGGCCCTATAAAAAGCGAACCTGTAATTGTGACAACTGTACCATTAATATCAAGAATCATATCAAGTTCCATGCTCCCCTGACCCATAAAGATTATATGCCCAGATTCAGGAACAACAGTTATATTTTCGCCAGGCTCATTTCCTCCACCGGCGCTATTTAAAATACCCATCCTACAACCACCAGATTTATGCTCAGATTCAGTATTAGTATCATCAGGTGGATTATTACTTATAACAGAATCTAGAGATCCTGTATCACTAGGCTTGCTATTTTCAAACTCATCTAAATTAAACAATCTTTGCAATCTTGGGAATTTAGATGAATGTTTTTTAAGTTTATTTGCTAAAATATCCCTTAAGATTTGGATTTTTGTAAATGTTTCTTGCTTAAGAGATTTAAGTCTATCCTTACCTTCAATAATTTTATCTTGACCTTTTTCTGGTAATAACTCAAATTTGTCAGTATCATCAAGATTACTAGAAGCAGAAATAACATTATTTTCATCTTCTATGGATTCTGAATTATAAGAAAAACTTGCATCATCATATTGTAAGTTATTCAATTTTCTAGAATCTTTTTCTCCTGTAAATTCTGCCTCATTCTTTTCTATATTAAAAACTCCTATAACAGAGGATACTGTAGTCAAAAGAAGTATTCCTGCGATTAGAACTGCTTTTATCTTATTTTTCATATACTAATTTCCTCCTAAAATTATTTTTTTATTAAATTTTTTTGTCATTTAGATAGCACCCCCGCAAACTTTCCAAAATCCCTCCATGACAATATTTAGATTAACCTCAAAGTCCATATCATCAAGGTTTCCAATTACGGTAGCATGGATTTCAAAATAGCCTTGTAAAGTTACGCAAAAAAGCTCATCTTCAGCATAAAAATTAAAAGATATAGAGCCATCTAATACAAATTCAGCATTATTAATACTAAATATTTCCCAGTAGCCACCATCAAATTCAAACTCAAAATATATATCTCCAATTTCAAATGTACTTTCGCTTTCTATATGTAATCCTGTCTCATTTATAGAAAAATCTATGGTTTTATTAAAAAATATTTTTTGTGTATAAAGATAAAATTTATTTATTCTTATTTCAAAATCTGTTATATTGATATTTATATTATTATATCCAAACAGATCTCCTCCAATAGTCAAATTATCTGATGAGAAACCACTTTTAAAATTCCAATCAAACCAAATTGTACCAGTTGATTCTCCTTTTATATCAATATCAAAGTTTCCAGACAATGTAAAATTAGAATATTCATCACAATTAAAGGAAACATCAATATTAACATTCTTAAAAGTATCATCAACATTTACTGTAAATCTACCACTTCTACCTTTTCTCCAGTTGATACCACCAGTTATTACTTTACTAACTTCAATACTTATATTGTCTCCATAAGCAAATCTAAAGTTATTTACTGTAAAATCTGCAGATCCTTCAACAGAAAAACTGCTAAAGTTTGATTTAGTCCAGTTAATATAAACATAAGAATTATTCGTGTCAAATGTGAAATGCCCATTTATTTCCCCTATTATATTGTTTAAAACAAATTGGAAGTTATTGATATGAATTTCATTTGAACCACCTATTGCTATACTAACATTTCCATTTTCCTCTTCAGTAATAGTAACATTACTGTTATTAGAATTATTTTCTGAATTAATGGTATTAAGATTAACAATTGAGTTTGCTGTATTAATAGGATCATCAACATCAATTATTTTAATTTCTCCTCCTAAATCAATGCCATCCTCATTTGGAGCTGTTACTGTGAAATGAATAATTCCTGCTCCATTTGCAGGTATATTTCCTGAAATTTTTGAAAAATCATAATCATAATTTGGATAATCTGTTATCCTCCAATTGAGAGATTCTTTTTTGTTGTTATGAACCCATATTGAAGATTTAATAGATTCACCAGGGTTTAATCTAGGAAGATAAATATTTGATGGATACAACGAAAAACTCTGTTTTATAGATGCAATAACACTTGCTCCATCTTCCCCATAGCCGGTATAGTTTATGTTGTCTGCATACAGGTATATAGAATTATGATCCTTATGATCCGCTGGAGGGAAAAACGATACATTAACTCTAACATTTTCACCTGGATCCAAAATGCCTTTTAAAGGATCAATAACGATATCCATGGCAGTCGTATCCTCTACATCAAAAGGCTCAACCCCTGCTTTCCATTCAAGGTTATAGTCTTCTTCTTCTTCTTCTTCTGCTTTATTTGCAACCTTAAACCATGTGTGAATTCTTCCATCATTTCCTACATCATCATACGTAAAAGTTAATGGGCCATTATCTATAATTTCTAAGTAAGTAATTTTCTTAATTATTTCAAATGATAAATCATCCTCAACAGCGTTTATCGATGAATCAGCTGTTGTAACAGTTACAGATACATCAAATTCACCAAGACTATAAAGATGTGAATCTGTCACTATTCGATTATCATTTGTAATTTCTTCATAGTATGTTCCATCTCCATAAGAAAGATTATAATTGAAAGGACCAATGTTTGTATTATCTTTTCCAAAAGGTGGTGCATACCATACTTCAAAGGTCAAATTAGTTTGATCGTTAGGTATTGTTACGACAAAATCATCAATAATGTTAGGAGGCGACATTAGATTGGTAGATTGTTTAAACAATATTACTTGTCCAGTTGTCGAGAAAGGAATAATTGGAATCCAGTCAGTATTGTTTACTTTTATTTGTACAAACGCTGAAACATCGCCACTTATATTTACAAAAAAATCTGAGAAAGTTGTTGTGGTTTCGGTTTTATTAATATTTACACTAAACTCTATATATGCATCTAATTCTCCTGCAATTCTTAAAGATTCAGCAATTATTATTGCTCCACTCGCTTCTTTTGCATCTATAACAGCAGAAAAAGTACCATCACTTGATTGGTGAATATGTACCCATAAATCCAGAATGCCAGAAAGTTTAACTAAATTCTTTTCCTCTATGTTTACATTTATCCAGCTTGAGCTATAGCCATAAACATATATTCCACCATCATTACCAGATAAATCATTTTGGAATAATAAATCAAGATTTCCTTTTTCAATAACAATTGATATATTACAATTTCCAAAAACAGGAACATTCATATCTTTAAGCTCAACTGTTGTTTTTTCATAGATTTCGCCTTTTAAATAAACATATGAAAATAGAGCTATATCTACAAATGCCTCAAGACGAGCTGTCCCATCTAGGAAAAGATTTTGTAGGGAAATTGGTGATCCACCTGAGCCCAATAAAACTTGAATATTTCCAATAAAACAAGTGCTGTGATTAAGATCAATCACAGGCTTTCCAGTTGCAGTGTTAAGACCCATACCTAGATTTCCACCAGTGCCCCCTCCAACAAAATCATAAACGAAGATCTGTAATACACCAGGATAGCCAAGATAGATTGTATCAGCTGTTACCTCACTATCTGTGTAAAAATAAGCACTAAAAAGTATATCCTTTGAGGTATCAGCACTAAAAACAATAGTTGTTGAATCCTTTATTTTTAAAGATTCAAGATTAATTTCTATTCCAATCCCGGGTACCAAAAACCATAAGGTATTAATTGTAATATCTGAATCATCATATATTGCACCGTCAAGAATAATTTTTTCAGTTGAATAAATGATATCAATAAATCCACTACCATTAAAATTTATATCCATATCCGCACTAACTGCCAACGGACTAGAAATACTGCTTTGTATATTCAAATCAGAAATAATGATATTTGTAAAATCTACGTCAGCTAATATTGAAATATTATTATTAAGACCAATAAAATTAACATTTAAACCACCATCTATCAATAGATGCCTTGCAGATACATTTATTAATCCTTTATAGTAAAAATTAAAGTTGGTGATATTAATTTTACCAGTCGCACCTGCATTAAAATCTCCGCCTATTGAGGATATACCTGATTTATTCCAATTGATATCAATGGATCCAGATGCATAGGCATCTAACTCTGCCAATATCGAGCCTTTTATAGTTAAATTAAACAAATTTGTAATATTTATATTTTCTATATTTATATTACCTGAGAATACATTTTTATCTAGATAAAGTAGTAATCTTCCTTGTTTTCCATATGTATCAAGTTGGAAATTTAAAGATATCTCTGGAATTGATATTTCTGCTTTATTTTTAATCCACAAATAAAAATCAGAAAGTTCTACGAGACCTTTACCATCTAAATTAAAGCTAAGATTTCCATCAATTGTTTCCCATGAGATATTAAATACTTCATTTGTTGTTTTTAATTTAATATTTCCAGAAACAAGCCCTACAATACCGGTTTCATTGCTATATTTTGAGTCAAATGAAATTATAACAGAGCTATTACTACCAATTAAAATATAACCACTTGATAGATCCTTTGCTACATGCCAGTCTACAATTGATACACTTATAGAAAAGGGATAGTATTTTACAATGCTATGTGAAGTTTTGATTGTTTCACGGTGAAATTCAAACTTATTAAATGTCAAAGAAAGATTTTCAATTTCTGCACCTCGATCTATTTCAAAACGGCAGGCACCAGTTACATTGTTTTCTTTTCTGTTAACAGATAAAATGAAACGAATAAAACCTGATTTTTCTTTATATAATCTATCCATTATAATTGAGAAATTTCCGCCAATTTTTTCTAAAAATCCTGTGATAGTCAAACTAGAAATTTCATAACCTCCTCCATATAAAGATATGTCAAAATCACCATCAAATAAATTATCAAATAAAATCTTAAATGGGCTATCAATGATATGAACAATATTAAAAGAACCATCAATTGTTGATAAATACTTACTAATCGATTTATTTAAAATAGATATTGAAAAAGATACAAAGATATCAAATTCGTTTCTATTTAGAATTAAATGTCCTTTGGAAAGATCAATTTCTAAAGAAGCATCAATAATATTTGAATCAGGTATAAAGCTAAAATTAGCTTCACCTCCAGAATCTCCTTCAAGATGTATATTAAGGCTTACACCTTCGCCTTTTGTATAAACACTAGCATTAAATTTACCTTTTCTTAATAAAAAGAAAAGTTCTTTATTCCACTCTATTGCTGCTTCTGTAAAAATATCTTTGAAAAAAACCTTATTTTTTGGATTTTTTATACTGTCACATATTCCAAATTCTTTTACTTGAGAACCATATGTATCAAATTTTATAAGCCCTTTTCTTCCAAAATCTAATGAAATACTAATTTCTTCAGGGATATCTATTCCATAAGAACAGATTGTACTATCTTCCTTTACATTTTTTATATAGATATCAACTACAGTATTTTCATCAGTTGATCTTATGTATTTAAAAATCGATGTTCCATCTTCTCTATCCCTCTTAAAAGTTATTTCTGAGTCAACAATAGGGCTATATTTTATTTTTGAAATTACTTCAGTATTTTTATTGTTGTTATGAAAGCTAAAGATAAGATTTAACTTTGTATTTTCATTAGTTTCCTCTGTGTCTATAATAAATTTGTGCTCTGGTTTTTTCCTTAATGATAAAATATGTGGAATATATTTATAAACTATTTCTGATCTTTCTGGAATTTTTTCTCCTTCAATTGATTCATAACCAAATCTTAACCTGCTGTCTGATAGATTTTTAATAAGAATACCCATATAATAAGATTCAAGATAATTTTCAAAATATGACCTTTTATTTAATGAATTAAAACCATCTAATGATCTACTTGTTATTTTAAAGTTTAAGCAAAATCCCAATCTATGTTCAATGCCAGGATAAATTCTAAATCTAACAGCTATATCCTTCTCTGTATCATTATTTATATCTATCTTTGTTTCTCCTAACAATTTTAATCTTGTCTGCTTTTTTATTCCATCGTAATTTGTAAAAAAATAAAAACTAAAAAATTTATTACTTGCTGTAATTTTATTATTTAGTTTTTCTTTAATATTGCCATCTCTAAATTCTTTTTTTATTGAATTTATTCCTTCGTCTAGCTTTTCTAAAAATTGGCCAGAGCTGTTATTTGATATTTTTTCTGACAAAACATTCGGTAAAATAACCGTAATTAACAGAATTGAAAGTATTATTATAAACAATTTTCTAATCATATAGCTCAACTTTTTAAACAATATATGTGGTTTATTATATATTAATATTTATAATTAATACTATTTATATTTTGTTGTACAATTTTTCACAAAAACTAAAATTAATCAGAAAATTAAGAAAAAAACATATATTCTGAATTACTAACTAAGAAAAAATTCTATGAAGGTGATTTTCAAATATAAATTTCAAAAAGGAATTTTCACATAAAAAATTAAATAAATCTTTGGCCTTAAATCTGACTACATCCACACGCAAATAATACCAACCTGTTTCTTCCCCGTAAATATCTTTTGCCTTTGCTTTTATTACATATTCTCCCTTTTCAACCCATATATGACTTGCGTTTCTAACATTTTTATTAAGCCATCCCGTATTAGTACCATCTCCCCAGTCAAAATATGTATACACTCCTTCTTTTTCAGGATCCTCGGCACATAGAAAATAATCTTTTTCTGGTTTTTCACCTGTTTTTACACGAATTGGCCCCAAAAAATCTACAACAAAAGGACCATGATTTTGGGAAACATAAACATTCAATAGATCAGACCATTCACTTTCTAATCCGTGTTCATCTTTTGCTTTAACTCTTATGTGATATGTACCGCTTTCATTCCATAGAGTAGATTCACGGTATCCTCCCCATTCATCAACATTTAAATCTCCGTCCCAGTCCCATCCAAAAATTATATCATCATGATTTGGATCACTAGAATGTGTATAGAAACCATAGTAATTATTCCTGCAGAGAGGTTTTGTAGCATCCATTCCATCATCCATAAACGGAGTCATTGGTTTAACTGGTGGATCATTGTTGTTTTTTAAAAAAATATTTGTTTCTGAAATTTTTCCTGCTGTTAAAGATGAAAAACAGATTGATATAAAAATACATGTCAAGATTAAAACAAAGATTTTTTGTTTCATTTTTATTTCTCCAAGTTATATATTTAGATAATTATTATAGAACTTAAATTTATAAAATTAATTGATAAAAACTAATGGAATCACATTGATTTAATTGATTTATCAATAATTGATATTGTTTCATCAATCTCTTCTTTTTTGACTATAAGAGGATGTCTAAATCTAATAGTATTTGCTCCGCATCCTAAAACAATTAGACCATTAGAATATAATTTATCTTTTAATTTATCTCTTTTTTCTGGAAAAACACAATCAATCGCACACATTAACCCAAGTCCTCTTGCGTTATGTAATTTATCAGGATATTTATCTGTTAGTTCTATTAATCCCTCCAATAAATATTTACCTTGAATTTTAGCATTTTTTACGAGATTTTCTTCTTTAATTATTTCTAAATATTTCTTACATCTCACCATATCAACAAGGTTTCCACCCCAAGTAGAATTTATACGGCTGGAGACATTAAAAACACTATCATCTACACTCTCAACCTTTTTACCCACCATCATTCCACAAACCTGGGTTTTTTTACCAAAAGCAAGAATATCAGGTTGAAAATCAAAATTTTCATGAGCCCACATCATTCCAGTAAGACCCATTCCAGATTGCACTTCATCAACCATAAACATTATATCATTATCATTACAAATTTTACTGACATTATGGAAAAACTCTCTTCTGAAATGATGATCTCCACCTTCACCCTGAATAGGCTCGATTATCAAGGCAGCTATATCATCAGGATTATTTTTAATTGCATCTTCAATCTGATATAAAGACTGTTTTTCCAATTCCTTTACTTTTTGAAGATTTTGATTATTCAAAGGAAAAGTAATCTTTGGATTTACAACTCTAGGCCAGTGTAATATAGGGAAATATTTTGTTTTATTTGGATCAAAAGTGTTTGTCATAGGAAGAGTATAGCCAGTTCTACCATGGAAAGCATCTTGGAAATGTATTACTTTTGAACCAAGTTTTTCGCTTTTACCTTCTTCAATATTTTTTCTAACCTTCCAGTCAAAAGCAGTCTTAAGTCCATTTTCAACAGCAAGTGATCCACCACTTACAAAAAATAGATGCTTAAAATATTCTGGCACTGCTAGTTTGGAAAAAGCATCTACAAACTCAGCCATTTCAACTGTATAACAATCAGAATTTGTAGGTTTATTTACAGCAAGCTCTCCTAATTTTTTGATAAACTCTGGATTGGCAAGTTTTGGATGATTACACCCAAGAGGAGCTGATGCAAAAAAAGAAAAACCATCTAAAAAATATCTATTGTGTCTTGAATCATATATTCTACAACCCTTACTTTTTTTCAAATCAACAACAAGATCAAAACCATCTACAAGCATATATTTTTTAAGTGTTTCATGTACTTTTTCTGGAGTAATGTTCATATTGTTTACCTCTTATAATAAAAAATTTTGCTGCCGTTAGAGCGGTATTAGTAAGTCTTATAAAACTATATCGGTGAATTGAATATTATTCTAAAAGAAAAGTGGGAAAAGAGGGTGAGAAAAGATGGAATGTTAAATAGCCCTCTTTCCCAAGGGATGGAGTTTTTTATGTCAACTTGACACTGTTGATTTCACTTAAATCATCTAGATCATTCATTTTTATCATACTATCAGATATTGTATAAAGAACACTTCCAATAAATAGAGATCTTTCAACATTTTTTGATCCATAGTAGCTATAATAGTAACTTGATTTTATCAAGTCTTCATCATCTAAATGAGTTATTCTTCCACGGTATTCAAAACCCTCAAGATTGAGTTTATAAACATAGGCGCCCTGGAACGTAAAATCCCCAAGAGTACTTCCAGTGTAACCATTGTTTTGTTCTTTTATTTCATCTGGTATTTCACATAAACTTACAGGGATTACTAGTAATTCTTTTTCCTTGTCAAAAAGAAATGCCTTGTGATTATGTAATGCAGGACTAGTTGTTCCTCGATCTCCAATAATTATTTTTGATACTTCTTTTGGGTTTTCAAAATCAGTTACATCAAAAACAGCTATTTTTATTCCCTGATACCATGCAAAATCTTTTGTCCATTCATAACCTTCTTGAGGCTCAACAGTATCTTTTCCTATTCCAATTATATGGTTTTCATCTAAAGGATGTAAATAATCAGAGTATCCTGGGATTTTTAGTTTTCCAATTATCTTAGGGTTTTTAGGATCAGATAAATCAATTGTAAAGAATGGATCTATTTTCTTAAATGTAACAAGATATACTTTATCTCCCATAAAACGCGCTGAGTATATTTTTTCACCTGGAGCAATATTTTCTATTTCAGAAACACGGTCTAGATTTTCATCTAAAATATAGATATTGTTTTTTGATTTTTCATTACTATTCCAAACCTGTCCAGTTGTGGTTGCGATTCTAAAAAAACCCTTATTTTCATCCATTGAAAATTGGTTTAATATTCTACCGGTAACCTCCCCGGTATCAATATAAGATATATCGCCATCTTTTATTGATATCTTGTGAATAACTGTTTTTTCGTAAGATTTAGGGTATATTCTTCCTTCAAAAAGATTTGCACTGATATAAGTATATTCAGTTGAGGTTAGATATATATTTGTTTTTGATACATACATATCATGTGAACTGCTAATTAGATATGATTCTTTTTTGTAAGAATTATCCTTAAGATCTAAACATAAAACATGGGTCATTGTATCTATTCTTTCTGAAGAGTTTACATAGAAAAGAGTGTCTGCAGGAATTTTTTTGATTTCATTATCTATCTTTATTTCTGGAATGAAAAAGGTATCATTTCCATTTAATACTCTATATATTTGCCCAGTATTCTCTGTTGCTATTACAAATACATAGTTTTTTATCATTCTTGCATCTTGAAAATTACCATCCAGCTCAATATTTTTTACAAGATTTGGGGTTTCCCTATTTTGAATATCATAAACAGAAATAGTTGTAGTTGTAATCGTTGGAATATCATAATTGTTTTTGATTTCTTCTCCATCTATGCTAGGATTTCTATAGGAATTGCCAAAAATTACTAGTTTATTATTATTTACAAACATATTTGAAATGTAATTGCTATTTTTTAGGGTAATATTTGAAACTAAAGCAGCATCTTCAGCAGGATATGCATTTATAATATACAGTTTTGAGTTTGCCACAAGATATATGAATGTACCATCTGTTTTCACAATATCCGGCTCATCTACACCTTCAACTTGAATGTTTGTTTCAGAATAATCTATGTCCTCTAATCCCACAGAAACATCGCTACTTTCTGCCATCGGACTAGACCATTTTAAATCAAATACATAGGGAGATTCGTAATATCCAGAAGAACTATTGTACCTTTGATCTTTTAAAAACTCAAATAATTCTTCATATGAATTAAAATTATTTATTTCATAGTTTGTTTTATAATCCAAAGGATTATCAAATAAAAAATCAAATGGATTACCAAAAACTACTGGTTGGACGTTTATAGAATATACAAAACTTAGAACAATTATTATTCCCGCGATATAAGCTATATTTTTACCTTGGCTAATTTTCATATTTTTCACCTAAATTTTTAATTTCTAATATAGAATTATTTCCGTAATTGTTTATATAATGCTGGAAAACGTTTGGGAAAAACCAAATAAAAAATATTGTAGAGAAAAAATTAGAAGGTATTTATTTTTTCATCAAATTTTATACCTATTTCTTCAAGTTCATCAAGTATTGGATTATATATTTCAGGTAAAACGGGAATATGTACACCAGTTAAATTTATTTTATCATTAAGTATCATTTTTACTGCAATTGAAGCAGGATATGCTACTGTTTTTGAAACAGCACTATCACCATCTGGTTTTCCATATTCAACTAAGGTTGAAGTAATAAATTCTTTTTTATTATCGTATTTTGCTATAAATTCATGATGCATAACTATCATGTCACGCTCATTATTTAACAGAGGCATTTTTTCAAGTGTTAAAAAATTAAAATAATCCAAAGGATTGTCCTTATCCTTAGGAAGAGATATGTCGCTGAATAACCCAGCCCATTTTAATCTTTTTATAACAGTTGAATAAACTTTTAAATCTAAATATTCTACAGTCTTTTTTTCTAAATCATCATCTTTATTTACACCTATCAAATGTCTTGTAAGATCGCCATATGTTATTCCATTAAAATCATTAATTAGATCTTCATTTAACCAGCCAAGTTCAACTATTTTTTTCATAGTTTCACACCAGCCAGTCATACGAAGTGTGCCTCTGTATACTGTTTCTGCATTTATTAGACCGTATATTTCTTTATAGGGAAGAGAATTTCGATTAGGATAGTTTTCAAAGCTTCCGATACTTGGTATGTCTAAAATATAATAATTTTCAAAAAGTTTTTCTCCAGGAAATTCTTTGATTTTTCCGTTTTCTAGCCATTTACTAGGATTCTTTGAAGCAAGTAGTACACCTCTAGGAGACCAAGAAAACTTGTATCCAAAAGGATTGGTATTGGCTTCATGTGCAGGAAGAGCACCTGTTGAGGATTTAAAACTAATAATTTTTCCGCCTCTTTCTTGAACTCTATGAATAACTCTCATCGCGGACATATGATCAATACCAGGATCAAGACCACATTCATTTAAAATAATAATTCCTGCATCTTTTGCTTTATCATCTAGTTTTTTCATATGTTCAGATACATAAGAAGTTGTTACCATTGGAATTTTATATTTAATACAGAGTTTTGCAACTTTTACATGATAAGCATAAGGAAGAAGGCTGACAACAAGGTCAGCATTTGATACTAACTTTTCTAAAAGAGAATTATTTTTCACGTTTAGTTCTACTGCTTTTCCTCTTTTATTACCTTCAATTATCTTTTCTGCTTTTGAAACGGTACGGCTGGCCATCGTTATTTTATAATTTGTATTTTCAAAAAAATAATTAATCATTGGCCTGGACACCATTCCTGCTCCAAGAACTAACACCTTTTTTGACGTAACAATTTACCCCCTAACTAATTGTTGAATATTTCTAAACTGGCGAAAAGAAAAACTCTATAAAAATCTGTTGATATATTGATAATCTGGTGTAAGTTTTCCCTGATGGAGAATTAGAGCATTTTTAATTTCTAAGGGCAGATTAATTTTTTCAAAACTATTTTTATAATTTGCTTTCACAACTGAAGGGATATAGGAAAACAATGCATTACTAAAGGCAATCGATGATTCTTTTGGGAGTTCACAGGGAAGGTTATCTACAGCCATAACCGCAATACCTTCGCCTTGGCATCCATCTGTTATGTTATTTTTATATGGATTATATACAAAAACAGGTTTACTTGAGTCCGTTGTTTTTTCAGTAAACTCTATTGCACCATTTATATCTACACTTATATCTCCAACTATTTGCAATTTTTTTAAATCATCATAGTTATCTTTTAGATAGTTTTTTGTTATAAGTCTCGGATATCTTTCATCCCAGTAAATACAGTTCATAAAGATCGTTAGATTTTTAATATATCTATCAAAAATTGATTTGTATATATCAGGATGATCATAGTATTCCTGTAAATTAAATTGTTTTTCAGAAGAAATTGGTTCAACCATATCTTTTTCTTGAAATACTACTTTATATATTAAATTTTTAGAGTAATGTTCGTCCATTGATTCTAATTGTACTGGAGCTATTTCTTCAACAGGCAAAATATCAATTATTTCTTGAGCACCACTTGATACATGACCGTATCCTGCAAAACCAATAACTACTGGAAGCATTTTTTCAGGAAAACCTTTTTCTCTAATTTTTGTACCAACATATCTAATATGATTTTTTGCATCCTCAAGATTTGCATATTCAACAGTTTTTTTGATTTCACTAAAAGCTGTTTTTATTTTTTTTGATTTAAGTCTTCTTCCTAATCCCCATAGAGTATCTATCATTCCTGCAATTCCAGCATATCTTCCAAAAAAAACTAATCTTCGTCCTTTTTCGTCAGTAATTTTTTCATAATCAATCAGATTGCAATTAAGTTCCATCATTTTTTTTAGCATGGGCATATTGTATTCTTGACCTTTGATGGTATGTGAGAAAAAAACATATGTTTTGTTTTTTTCAAAAAAAGAAATAGGGATTTCTTTTACTGCAAATATCACATCAGCATCACTCAAGTTTTCATCAATAGTAGCTTGGGCTTCTTTGTATTCTTTACCGGTAAAAGTTCTTATTTTTGATGGTTGTACAATAGTTTTTATTTCATGTTTTTCTTTTAATTCTTTTACATGATCTGGTATGATTGGCACTCTTTTCTCCCATCTGTTTTTATCTTCTCGCCTTATCCCAAGAATATTAGTCATAGATTTATACTCCCTATTTATATCTTAAAATACCGCCCACATACCCTAGTTCTGATATAAGTTCATCATCTGTGAATTCAATTTTTGCATCTGTTCTTTCGGCAAACTCTAAGATTTCTTCTATTATATCTACTTCTGAAGTATTTTTACCACAATATGGACATTTAGATTTAGTTCCTTCTCCAACATACTGGCAATTTTCACATATCCAACCTTGTATTTTATGATCTTTTTCAATTATTAAAACCTCAACTTGACCGTTTTTTACTGCAATAAGTGTTTCTTTTGGACCAAATACCCCTAGTCCATCTTTTAATATCTCTGATTTTAGATGCTCAACTGTCTTACTACTCTCTTCTTTTTCTCTATCTGAAACAAGTTGAAGTGATTTTTTTATAAGCTCATTTTCATCTTCAAGGCTTATATCTATTACATCAACTACTTTTTCTTCTAAATGCTGTGGCAACATATCAATAAATTTGTTTTTTGCAGTGCCAGGTCCTGCAATAATTATTCTTTCATCTGCCTTTTTTTCTAAAGTTTTTAAAATTTCTTTTAAAAAGGAATTTATCGCGCCTTTCCTGAGTCTGTTAAATCTTGCTTGGGACCATCCACCTTTTTTGTGTTTATTCATTATATCTTTTGATAATTTTTTTGTATCCTCAATTTTCCCCATCGATATTGAAAATATTTTTGCTGAATTTGTATTTAACAAAAGTAGGGTATATGATTCCCACTCATCAAGAATTCTAGCTAAGGGCCTTAGATATGGTGAGGAGTCAACTACTAATAAGTTTTCTAATTCTACATTCAAAGGTATGTATAAACTGTAGTTGTTTTTATTTGATGCAAAAATTGCTTTATTATCATCACTATTTTTTGATAAAAGATCAGTGATTTCTTTTATTGTTTCTTCAAAATTTTTTAGTTCAGTTCCTTTAAGGATTTTTTTAATTGCTTTTGTTCTTCTGTCTAAAAATTTTGTATCAAATCCTTTGCTTAAATAGAGGCTTACATAGCTATCTTCACTAGATTCATCATATATTTCTGATAATTCTCTTAAGTTGCTTTTTAAATCATTCATTTTTTTCAAAAAAAGTGTATCTATAATTGTTTTATAACTTCTTTTGAAAAAAATATACTTTCAACTATCTCTAAAAAATCTTATTAAGCTAAGTTTTCAATATATCTATTGTAATGGTTGAGAAAGATAGGAACAAAAGATATTCAGATATTATTAATGCATCTGAAATAGGACAATTTTATTTTTGTTCAGTATCATGGCACTTACAGAGAAAAGGTTTTAAACCTATTTCAAAAAATCTTGAGTTAGGTACCAGAAAACATGAAAACCTTGGAGAAATAATTGATAAAACTAAAGTAAATTCTAATAGATCAAGTTTATTTTTTATCTTAGGAATAATTATAGTACTTCTAGCTTTTATTATGTTTCTATTTGAGGTGGTTTTATAGAGTTTTTATTTGTTTTTTCAATTCTTTTACTTATTGCATTTTTTTTCTTTGTTATTTCATTTGTAATTAGGAGAAAAAATAATTATATTAAAAAAAATAATAAGATTCAAGATGGAAAAGTTACTTATTCAGATTTAAATAAATCCTCCCGCGCACTTTTTTCTAAAAAATATCGTATTGCAGGTAAACCTGATTATATCGTTAATCAAAATGGAATGTTATTACCTGTTGAATATAAGAGTGGGATTCATAATTTCCCTATGAAGAACCATATTCTGCAGGTTGCAGCATATTGTGAACTGGTTGAAGAAAACTTTAAAAATTTTGTATCCCATGGAATAATTGTTTATAATTCTGAAAAAAGCTTTAAAATACCATATAACCCTGCTTTAAGGTTCGAACTTGAAAATACTATCCATAAAATGAGAAAACTAAGAAATAATAAAAATATTGAAAGAAACCATAATGATCCCTATAGATGTAAGAATTGCTCTATGAGAAAATACTGCAATAATAAAATTATCTAAGCTTTTATTTTTTTATAAAATTATATAAACCTTCTATTTATTTCCTTTATGGGGGTATCTTATTGGAAGAGAAACTTTCCTTTGAAGATGGAGTAATGTTAACAAAACATATTTATCAGAATGCTATAGATAAAACTTTAAATGGAGTAATAGAGCAGGAGCAAATATTTTTTAGAGCACATGATGTCTTAGAAAAAATAGAACATGATTCTAATAATAAAAGGTTAGATGAACTTCTTTATTTATTAAATATGGAAAATATTGCAAAATTAATTTAAAGAACTATTTTTTTTCTATCATTTCAAATGCTTCATTTAGAAACTCTCTTTCGTCAGTAGTTGGTGACCAACTAAAACCATTTTCTTCTTTAGAAAAGTTTGGAGAATTTGGATCAAAACGTGCGATAAGACCAAGCTTTCCTGATGCAGGGTTTCTACATATTTCAAGTTTTATATGGATATTTTCATCTTTTGACATATTAAATCTCTCCTCATAGATTGTACTCGCTTTTCTATAATGAAAAAGCTAGTCTTATATTTTTCTTTATAAAAAACGATTAACTTTTAAATCTAAAAATTTATCCTATTGTTTGAGGGAGATCTAGATTATTTGGAGAAAAATCTGATATGGCTGATGATTTAACTGTTATAAAATTAAGAAAAAAAGGTTTTGGGAAAGCTCCTGATTTTATAATAGAAATATTTGAAGACGGAAGAGTTTTTTATGAAGGCTTTGAAAACATAGAATTAAATGGTAAATTTGAAAAAAGATTTGAAAGTAATGAGTTTGTAGAAATTCTTAGGTTAATAAAAAAAGCAGATTTTTTTGGTTTTAAAGATGATTATTCCATTTATGAAGATAAAACGCTACCACGTACTATAATTTCAGTTTCTATTCCATTGAAATCTGGAAAAATTGTATCGAAAAGTGTTACTTATTTTCAAAAAGATCCGACTATTCCAGAAGAATTAAAAAAAATTGAAAATAAAATTCTTGAGTTTATAGATTTTAATGAAAACGATCTTGTTTTAAAAGAGGAAAAGATAGATGAAAACATTAAAAAAGATGTTTTAAAAAAAGAAAAATCTCTTAATTATAATTGGAAGAAGATTGCTACTGTGTTTTCTATTACGTTAATAATCCTTGTTTCTTTCACATATGTCTTCTATTTTAATGATTTTGAAGTTTTAAAAAATACAATTACTGAAAAAAATTCAGAAGGAAAAAATGAAAATTATGTTTTTAATAAAACACTATCTATAGATAAACTTGTAACTGCATCTGAAATAATTGGCTTAGGAAATTATTCAAAAAAAACTGTTTTTAAAGAAAATGATACACTTTTTGTGTATTCTGAATATAGTAATTTTTCTATTAATGAAAATGGTAATTGTAATCTTTTTCTTAACGTTTTTATTAGAATAATAAACGGTACAAAAGAATATAATGATTATGTTAATATAGAAAATTCCAACAAGATAGAACATCATTGGAAAGTAATTTTAGATGATTCATGGGTTCCTAGAACATACTTTGTTGTTTTAACAATCACAGATAACATCAATGAAAAATCAAAAATTGAAACATGTCTTTTTTCAATAGATAGATAAATTTTTAATCTATTAATTAATTATTTTATTGGTGCTAGGAGAGATTGGGATACAATGTTAATTGATTCAGTTGTTATCAAACTTAAAAGGATAGGTTTTGGCAACAATCCAAGTTATAATATCTTTATTTATGGAGATGGAAAGGTTGTTTTTGAGGGAATAAAAAATGTTGAAACTGTAGGAATAGTTAAGGATAGAATTAGTAAAGAAAAAGTGATAAACTTACTTGAGGAACTAAAAAAATCAAATTTTTTTAAAATAGATAAAGATTTTGAGGTAAACCCTTCCAGTAACCAACCAAGTGTTGATTTAACTCTTGAGTTTAAAGATGAAAATGGTGCCTTGAAAAAAAAGACTATTAGCCATCATGTTTATGATCCAAGAGTACCGTCAGATCTAAAAAATTTTGAAAATAAGATAGATGAAATTGTTGATACAAAGAAATGGATTAATGCCAAAATAAATGAAAAAGATATGCAGAAAAGTGAGATTAGCGATAGAAGTAATGATAAGAGTAAATTTATTAAAAAAAATAAAAAATCTATAATATTAATTTCATGCATTTTAGTAGCTGTAATACTTGTTTCTTCGCTATTTATATCTGGGGCTTTTAATTTTGATAAAATAAATATATCTGACACTAATAATAATTTTAATACGGGGGGAAATACAAATTCAGATGATGAAAATAATAAAGATAGTAGTGAGGAAAATTATAATGAAAATATTTTAGAAGGCCCACAGTTTACTTATATTAATACTACAAATCAAAGTAATAGAACAGACAATAAGAGATCACCTAAAGTAGATTTATTTACACAGGGTGATACTGTTTATGTAGATTATGAATTTACTAATGTAAAACATAATAATTCCTTAAATATAACAATTGATATAAATATAAGCTTAGATGGCAGAGAGTATAATCATACGAGTATAAGTATTATTAATGATTCAATCAATAATGAGGAGTTTTACTTAATTAATGGTTTTGATACAGATAAAAATTGGCCTGCTAATTCTGGAAAAGATCCATACCTATTGAATATAACAATTACTGACAATCTGTTAAATGAATCTAATTTCAAAATAGTTACTTTTTACTTATCAAATTTTAATAAGCCATCTGTAGAAATATCTGGCTCTCCATTAAGTGGCTATGCATTTTTGACAGTTAGTTTTGACTGCACGTGTGAAAATTTTACTGGAAATATTATTTCATATAATTGGGATTTTGGGGACGGAAGTGAATATAGTGGTGTTAAGCCAACCCATACATATTATAACCCAGGCACTTTTGTTGCTAAGGTAACTGTCACAGATGATAATGGGAATACCGCAAATGACAGCATTACAATTAATGTTCTAGAAATGGCAGAATCTTCCTTTAAGGTTGGAATTTCACATATTCCTGAAGAGAACACAGGTTATTCCCCTTACCAACTAGAATTCGCTGGGGAAATTATGAAAAGTGGGACTCCACCTTACACATTTCAGTGGGACTTCAATTGCAGTGGAAAGAACAATTTTAAAATTGATAAAGAAGGGAAAAATGTTTCTAAGATTTTTACAACAAATGATTATATGGATTCATTTTGGGTATATCTAAAAGTAGCTGACTCAAATGGAAATATTGCATGGGCCGAAACTTTTATTTTTGTAATGGGTGCTTAATTTAAAAAAAAAATAGAACACCTATCATATAAATAAAATGATCATAAACATATTATTTCTAAAATTTATTGCTACCTTACATAAATACGACTCATTGTAAATAAAATAATTCAAGAACTTCAAAACTATCATAAATAGTAATATATCTAAATATTAAAAAGCAATAAAGACAAATCTATATTCTATGATTACTCTTTCACTACTCGAAAGTCTTGGAGTTCCCTAAAAAAATATAGACTGTGTTTTACTCTAATGAGTTACATGCATTTCATCCCAAATATTAAAGTTTAGGATTCCTCTCTTAGATTTATATTAAAAAAAAAAAAAAAAAAAAAAAAAAAAA
>CAZWYI010000019.1:0-43765 GCA_964638155.1 uncultured Thermoplasmatales archaeon
GATATAGATAAGGAGAATAAAGAGATTTCTATAATAGGGGTTTTTCAAAGTCCTCGATAGTTAATAGTGATGATTCTAGTGATAACGAGACCATACCCGTTTCTATAACCACATCAAAAAGTATATCAAAAGAAAGGTTTAATCTAGAGGAACTGTTTGAAAAGTTTTTTTTAAAAGAAAGACCTATTCTAAATAGGGTTATAACCAGTTTATTTAGTTAAAAATTTAGGTAGCCCCGTCCAGATTCGAACTGGAGTCTCTGGCTCCAAAGGCCAAAATGATTGACCGCTACACTACGGGGCTAAATATTTTTAGGGTGTGCAATAAAGATTTTACTATATAATATTTAGTGATTTTAAAATAGATAATATGATAGATTAAATAATCAAAAAATAAAAAAAATAGATTTGTAGGATTATTAAATCCTACTTTGTTTCTGTTTATTCTTCTGGACCTGGTACTGATTCTGGTAATAATACTTCACCGATTACGTGTATTACACCATTGTTGCACTCGATATCAGCTGTTGTAACTGTGACTCCATTAACTGTAACATTTGTATCAACTACAATTGTAAGGTTTGTTCCCTCAAGTGTTTCAACAGTTGTATTTGTAAGAGCTGAAGACATAACTTCTTCGTCTAAAACGTGATATAATAGTACATTTGTAAGATTTGTTGTATCTGATAATAGATTTGTTAGCCATGTTTGATTTAATGCATCAAACGCTGCATTTGTTGGTGCAAAAACTGTGAATGGTCCTTCTCCTTCAAGTGTTGAAACTAGGCCAGCAACATCTAAAGCAACATATAAAGTTTCAAAGTCATCGTTTGTCTCTGCGGTATAAGCAATGTCTTTTAGTGTTATTTCTAATTGCTTGGTTGTTGCATCTGATTGATTTGCTGTATCTGTGACAGTTAAGGTTACAGCATAGGTATCTTTCTCTTCATAGATATGTGTTGGATTTTCCTCTGTTGATGTCTCACCATCTCCAAAGTCCCACAAATAAGTTAAATCATCATCTGTAGTTGAAGTATCATTAAACTGAATTTCAGTATCAACATAGTAATTTTCTGCACTATATGTAAAACTTGCTTCTGGTTTTGCATTTTCCTCTGTACAACCGCTTAAAATTCCTGCTATTAGTACTATCGCTAACGTCACAATTAATATTTTTTTCTTCACTTTCTCTTTCCTCCCACACAATCAATATCTCTATATTTTATATAAAGTATATATTTTATATGTTTTTTGCGTGAATCGTAAAGATATTATTTAATGATTTCGCATTTTTTAGTGTTTAATTTTTTAAACCTATAATGTATTTTAGAATTTAGAGATATAATGATTAATAAAAAAGTATTAGATGATTTATCAGAAATTTTAAAAAAAAGAAAACTAACAATTGCCACAGCTGAATCAGCAACAGGAGGACTTATAGCAAACTATCTAACTGATATTTCAGGGAGTTCAGAATATTTTGATAGAGGGCTTGTAACATATAGTAACAAAGCGAAAATAGAATTACTTGGAGTTTCTAAAAAAACTTTAGAAAAAGTAGGAGCAGTAAGTAAGGAAGTTGCAATGCAAATGGCTGAAGGTGCTAGAATAAAATCAAAAGTTGATATAGCTATTTCTACAACTGGTATAGCAGGGCCTACAGGTGGAACAAAAGAAAAACCAGTGGGAACAGTATATATTGGTTTTTCATCAGAAGATAAAACTATAGCTAAAAAATACCAATTTGATGGAGAGAGACTTGAAAATAAAGAAAATTTTTGTAATCAAGCCTTAAAAATGTTATTTGAAAATATTAGGTGAACTTTTTTGATAAAAATAGATGGATCTTTTGGTGAAGGAGGAGGACAGATTCTAAGAACAGCTATTGGATTATCTGTTTATACCGATACACCAATTGAAATATATAATATTAGAAAAAACCGTCGAAATCCTGGTATTAAACCTCAACATTACACAGCCATAAGTAGTGTTCAAAAAATATGTAATGCTGAATTAGATTTCTTAGAAATAGGATCAAATAAACTTTTTTTTAAACCAGGTGAAATAAAACCTGGTAAATTCAAGTTCGATATTGGTACTGCGGGAAGTATCACCCTTGCCTTTCAACCAATAATCCTTGGATGTCTAAAATCAAATAAAAAAAATACTATAGAACTATCTGGCGGTACAGATGTAAAATGGTCGCCATCCTGGGATTTTTTTACAAAGGTTTTTTTAAATTTATTAAATAAAATGCGAATTAATATAGAAGCTAGACTAATAAATCGAGGATATTATCCAAAAGGCGGTGGCAAAGGAGAAATAAAAATAGAAAAAGTAAGAAATATTAAACCTTTTTTTGTAAATTCCAAACAAGATTTTGAAGATATAAAAGGAATTATCAATATTTCAAAACTACCAGATCATATAAGTAAAAGAATCAACCATACAATTATTAAAAATGCAACAAAAAACAATTTAAGAACATCTATTGATATTGAGAAAAATAATTCTTTTTCACCGGGGGTTGGAGTATCTTTATGGTCTGAAACAAAAGAAACAGTTCTTGGTTCAACAGTAATGGGTGAAAAAGGAGTTACTTCAGAAGAAGTAGGAAAAAAAGCATCAAATAGAATAATAAAAGATATTTTATCAAATTCTACAGTTGATATATATTCTTTTGATCAAATAATACCATATTTGGCAATAGCATCTAAAAATAAAGATTCAGAAATAATTGTTAGAAAAATTAGTAAACATGCAGAAACAAATATGTGGTTAGTAAAAAAATTTTTAGATGTAGAATTTGAGATAATAGAACAAGAGAAAAATTTTAAAATTAGAATTTCAAGTATATAGAAAACATACTTTTTTATGAATCTATTTTCTTTATTTTTTTCGTAATACTTTTCTATATAATCTATATACCATTTTTAGCAATGTTTCAATGATTGGGGAGGAAGAAGACTATAGATACAACGATAATTCTGATAATCGGCGGAGCAAGCGCGATTGCTTTTTACATGGCTTGGAGTATTGGCGCTAATGATGTAGCAAACTCTATGGCTTCAGCAGTTGGAGCTAAGGCCATTACTTTCAAACAAGCCGTTTTAATAGCAGGCATCTTAAATTTTATTGGAGCTGTATTTGTCGGCGAACATGTTGTTGAGACAGTTAAGGGTGGTATTGTCAACATAAACATGGTACCCTGCGGAAATGTTTTGTTAATTGGTTTTGTTTCATCACTTCTTGCTGCAGCTATATGGGTTACGCTATCAACTTGGTTTGAAATGCCAATTTCTACTACTCATTCAGTTATCGGTGCACTAATAGGTTTTGGACTAATTTCTAGTGGTATAACCTGTGTTCGCTGGGGAAAAGTAGGATCAGTTGCAGCTAGCTGGGTTTTATCACCTCTTTTTGGTTGTATCCTAGCATTTTTAGTTTTTAAATTAATTGTTAAAACAATCTTTGCAAAAGAAAAACCTGTAGAATCAGCAAAAATAGTAGGCCCTATTATTATTGGTTTTACTGCATTTCTTATCTCTTCATCATTACTTTTAAAAACTTCTTTAAGTGAAAAACTCGGGCTTACTGAGTTGCCTCAAATACTTACTGTTTCGTTTATTATATTAGCTATTACAATTGCCTTATCAATTTACAGGTTTAGAAAAATTCAAGCAAAAGGACCTGAAGATTATGCAACAGTTGAAAGTATTTTTAGAAAACTTCAAGTTGGTACTTCTTGTTATGTAGCATTTGCTCATGGTGCAAATGATGTAGCAAACGCAATAGGTCCAGTTGCTGCTATAATACCACTTGCAGAAAAAGGAGTAATGGATCCAACTGCTATGGTTCCATACTGGCTTCTAGCTTTAGGAGGAATTGGGATAACAATAGGATGCCTTACCTGGGGTAGAAGGGTTATGAGAACAGTTGGTGAAAGAATAACTAGTCTTACTAATACCCGTGGTTTTTCAGTTGATTTTGGTGCAGCAACTACAGTTCTAGTTGCTTCAAAATTAGGCTTACCTATTTCTACATCTCATACTGTAGTAGGTGCTGTTATAGGAGTCGGTCTTGCACGTGGGCTTGAAGCAGTTGATTTAAGTGTTATTAAAAAAATTATTGTTTCATGGCTTTTAACTTTGCCAGTTGCAGCAGGAACATCTATAGGAATTTTTTTATGTTTACAATATATATTTACTTAATACAAGGAGGAGAAAAATATTATGGAAGATGATAAAAACCATTTCAGAGCACCTGTAGCAGATACTTATCGTAGAAAAACACCTTTTGCCCAGTTACTTGACCATATGGGAAAAGTTAGAGAATGTATTGATATGTTAGGTGTTGGTTTAAAGAAATATTATGAGGGTGACTATAAAAATTTTTCAAAACTTACAAAAAAAGTATCTAAACTTGAGCATGAAGCAGATATTATAAAAAGTAATCTTCGTAATCATCTTCCAGGTTCTCTATTTATGCCTGTTGATAAAGGAAAATTTATGTGGGCCCTGCGTGAACAGGACGCAATTCTTGATCATGCTGACAATCTTGTACGTATGCTTGATATGCGCCACACTAAAATACCAAAAAACCTTCAAGATTTGTTTATTAAGCATGCTGAAGCTGTTATGAAAACAGTTGATGCAATGGAAGATGCTGTTGATAATATCAAGGATTTAGTTGAAACTAGTTTTGTAAAACGTGAAAGAGAGCAAACTAAAGAATTTATTTATAAAGTCCATGAAAATGAATATAAAGCTGATGAAATAAAATATGAGATGACAAAAGGTATTTATAAAATAGAAAAAAAACTTGACCCAATGGATTCCTATCATTTGTTAAAGATTGCTGATTGGGTAGATGATATTGCAGATCATGCTGAAAATGTAGCTGACTGGCTTCGTGCGATGATTGCAAAATAATTTTTATTCTTTTCCAACAAGATGATTTATCACAGTTTCTGATATATCTTCAGCGTATTCACCAATTCTACCTACGCTTTCTATTATAAATCCTGCGGATAGTGCAACAATTGGTTCTTGTTTTAAAACAATAGTTTGAACTTCTTCGCATTTTTTGTTTAGGCTCTCTAGTTGCTCTATATTTTCGTTTGCTTCTTTTATATCTTTTTTAGAATATGAGCCAATACTTTTATTTAGAATTTCTATTGAAAATTTAGCTGAACTGATTATTTTATCTTTTAGTTTTTCATCTATTTTTTTATCAATTATTGAAAGATAGTTTTCTGCAATTTTTATTATATGATCTCCTATTCTTTCAAGTCTTTTACTTAATAGGTAGGATGTTGTTGCTTCTTCTATTGTTATACCCATTTTTTCTGCAAAGTTAACATTTCTATTTATTATATTGTTTTGTCTTGCAATTAGCCAGTGTAGTCTATCTACTTCATTGTCTCTAAGTATTACATCCTCAGCTAGTTTTTTGTCTTTAGTTTTAATTGAGTTTATTACATCTTCATACATTCCTTTTACCATTATATGCATTCTTTTTATTGATCTGTGGAATGGCATTTCAGCTGGGTTTAGTAGATCTTTTAAAATTACTTTGTTATCTGTTTCTTCTACAACTTCCTGGCCTATTGTTGTTTGAATGAATTTTCTTATTGTTTTTCTTATTTGGGGTGTCATCCTTTCTTTTGATTTAATTGTTATTGAATCAAAACCAGCTATATATGCACCAATTAATCTTCTGAAAAGAAATGTTTCGTTACTTTTTTCTGTAACTTCGAATTCTTTTATTCTTTGATGGTTTTTTCTATTCATTTCAGATGTTATTAAAAGTGTCCCATCTGATTGTGTGAGTAATCCTACTGGATCATTTTTTTCTATATTTGATTTTTTTACCCATTCTTTTGGTAATGTTATAATATAAGATGATCCACCTGTCATTTGTACTCTTCGTATGTCCATAAAATTTTCCTCCCGATAGTAAAAAATGCATAATAATTATAGATATAAATCTTTCTATAGGTCTATATTGTAAATATATTACTATATATTTGACTATAGATTATGTAGAGAAACTATATATTTTTAAAATAAGTTTTGTCGAATGATATGAATGATTGGTATAAATAAAAAAAAATTCAATAAATTGATGCTAGTAATACCTGTGACACTGATACTTGTGGTATTGGCCTTTAGTGGATGTGTTGAAGAAAATGAAAGTAATACAGTTTCTATAAAAGGATCTTCAACTGTACTTCCAATCGCAGAAACATGTGCAGAGAATTTTATGAAAAATAATCCTAATGTTCAAGTAACTGTTTCTGGAGGAGGTTCTTCTGTTGGAATTAAATCTGTAGCAAATGGCGAAGTTGATATTGGAGATGCATCTAGAGGAGCAAAAGCAAGCGACGTAGAAAATATAGAAGGAGTAGATCTTGATGATCTCGTTGATAATATTGTAGCCTATGATGGTATTGCAGTAGTTATTAGTCCTAACATATATAATGATATAACAGGTCTAACAATGGATCAAATATATGAAATATATTCGGGTAATATCTCTAATTGGAATGAACTTGGCGGCCCAGATTTAGAAATATATGTAAACGATAGAGCCTCAACATCAGGTACTCGTGCTACATTTGTTGAATTAATAAAGGATGATTCTGGAAACGCACTTGAAGGTTTTGAAGAAGAAGGAGGAACTTTAGCAGTAGATAATGTAAATCAGGAAAATGCGAATATGGTAACAGCTATTTCTGGAAGTCAGCAAGCAATAGGTTATGTAGGATTAGGTTACGTTAATGAAGACACTTGTCCTGCTATAGAAGTAGATGAAGTATATCCTTCAATAACTACTGTAACAAATGGAGACTATCCTATATCAAGAAGTCTACATATGTATACACTTGGTCAACCAACTGGTACTGTAAAAGATTTTATCAATTATGTACAAAGTGCAGAAGGACAAGAAGTAGTAGAAGAAGAAGGATTTATTAAAATATAATTAACAGTAAACCATAGAAACAAACTTAAAGTGAGAAAATGCTGTCTAGAAAGATAAAGGAGAAAATAATAAAATATATCTTCTTTATCCTTGCAGCAGTCTCTATTTTTATTGTATTTTTTATTCTATATTTTTTATTCTCCGAATCTTTACCTGCATTTCAAGAGTATGGATTTAGTATATTTGAAAATGAATGGAGTGTCCCAAGAGACGTATATAAAATTGGGGCTGCTTTATTTGGAACTGCTGTTGTAACAATAGGTGCGATGATAATTGCAATTCCCTTAGGTCTTGCTGCAGCAATCTTTTTATCTGAGATTGCACCGTATCATGTTAGAGCTATTTTAAAACCTGTTATTGAACTATTAGCAGGAATCCCTTCAATTGTATATGGTTTCCTCGGAGCTACTTTACTTGTTGCATATCTTCAGCCAACATTTGATCTATTAAAGGGTATTTCATTATTTGCTGGATCGTTAATTCTTGCAATTATGGCATTACCGATAATAATAAGTATTTCAGATGATGCATTAAAGGCAGTTCCAAGAGAACTTAAAGAAGCATCACTTGCGGTAGGTGCTACTAAATGGGAAACTATTAAAAAAGTAACATTTCCAACAGCAATCTCTGGTATATCTGCAGCAGTAATTATGGGAATGGGGAGAGCAATTGGTGAAACCATGGCAGTGTCACTTGTTGTGGGAAATATTATGAATATTCCTACACCTCCATTTGATATATTTGAATCAGGTGCCACATTAACTTCTATAATAGCACTGGAAATGGGCGAGGCAACTGGTATGCAAACATATTCATTGTTTGCCTGTGGAGTAATACTTTTTGTTATAGTTGGAGCGATGAGTGTTTTTTCAAATATTTTAAAAGAAAGAGTTGAAAAAAAATTTAAGGGGGGCTAAAAAATGGATTTAAACTCAATAAAAAATTCAATTAAAGAATGGTTTAATTCATTAATATCTGGTCTTTTTAATAAGGAAAATTATACTCCTTTAAACATTCTTTCATATTTTACAATACTTTTTTCTATATCTTTAATCATTTTAGGGTTTTTTTTGGTAATAAATAATTTTTATATTGGAGATATAAATCTAAGATTAATACTTATAATATTAGCATTTTTATTACTCTTACAAAGTGTTTATTCTTATTTTATATTAAATATTCGTAAAAAACTTATTTCAATGATTATATTCACATTTATCCTATTTTTCATTGCTTATTTTTTACCATCGATACAACCATCTTATGATCTAAGACAATATCAGATAAGTGCTTCCATTCTAAAATTTTTAGTTGCATCTATATCCCTAATGGTGCTGGGAATTTTTGGAGTATCTTTTAGTATAAAACCTCTCTATAATTTTAGTACCAGGGCAAAACAATATTCAGCATATTTTGTACTTCTATTTTCTATTCTTATTATTCTTTATCCTCTAATAATTATTATTACAAACATAGTTGTTAATGGTGCTCCAGGAATAACTTGGGAGTTTTTAACCCAAGATGTAAGTAGTCATGGACAAGAAGGAGGGATTTATAAAGCACTCATTGGAACATTATGTTTAATTGCGGGAGTTGCGGTAATTGCATTACCTTTAGGAATCGGTGCTGCAGTTTATCTTACAGAATATGCAAAAGAAGGAATTATTGTCAGGATCATTAGAGTTACTGTAGACATATTACAAGGGGTACCCTCAATTGTTCATGGCCTATTTGCACTGGCAGTTTTTGTTCCTATCTTTGGTATATCCTTGCTAAGTGGAATTCTTGTTTTATCTTTTCTTACTTTACCTATAATAATAAGAGCATCAGAGGAGGCGATTAAATCAATTCCTAAAAGTATTAGAGAAGGATCTTATGCTCTAGGTGCTACAAAATGGCAAACTATTAGACGAGTAGTATTACCTCCTTCAATACCCGGTATATTAACTGGGGGTGTACTAGGGCTTGCAAGAGCGGCTGGTGAAACAGCTCCAATAATGTTTGTTGCAGTAGTTTTCCTAGGTGCTCCAACGGTACCTAATCTTCTTGGGCCAATCCAGGCTTTACCTTATCATTTGCTAACATTAAATTACTATATAGGTGCATACAACGTAGATCAAAATGCATGGGCTACAGCATTTTTACTTCTTGGTATTGTACTAAGTATCAATGCTATTTCAATCATTGTTAGAGAAAAATTTAGAGTTGAATTTTAACATATGGAGTGTAACTATGGGTAAAAATAAAAAAACAAAAATGGAAGTAAAAAACCTCAATCTGCGGTATGATAAAAATCAAGCTTTAATAGATGTATCTATGCCGGTATATAAAAACAAGGCTACGGCTATTATTGGGCCTTCAGGTTGTGGTAAATCCACTTTAATTCGTTGCTTTAATAGAATGAATGATGTTATTGATAAATGCAGAATAAAGGGTAGTGTTTTATTAGAGGATCATGATATATATAACAAAAAAACTGATGTTGTAGAAATTAGAAAAAGAATAGGAATGGTTTTTCAAAAACCAAATCCTTTCCCAAAATCTATTTTTGAAAATATTGCTTATGGCTGTCGTATTGCTGGCATCAGAAATAAAAAAGAACTTAAAAAAATAGTTGAAAAAAGCTTAAAAGAAGCAGCTCTTTGGGGAGAAGTAAAAGATCGTTTGCAGGATTCAGCAATGGGTCTATCGGGTGGTCAACAGCAACGATTATGTATTGCAAGAGCTCTTGCTATAAATCCAGAAGTTATTCTTATGGATGAACCTTGTTCAGCACTTGATCCAATTGCCACAGCAAAAATTGAGGATTTAATAAGGGTTCTTTTAAAAAATTATACTGTTGTAATCGTTACTCATAACATGCAGCAGGCTGCAAGGGTTTCAGATTACACTGCATATATGTATCTTGGAAAATTAATAGAATTTGGTGAGACAAAACAAATATTTGAGCATCCAAAAGAAGAGAGTACGGAAAATTATATTACAGGTAGATTTGGATAAAAAGGTGATAAAAATGGTAGAAAAATTCCATGATGAATTAGATGATTTAAAAGATGAAGTAATAAAGATGGGTAATCTTTCAAAAAAGATGCTTAAAGAATCTGTTAAAGCATTAAAAGAAATTGATGAAAAAAAGGCTAAATGGGTAATAACCCATAAAATTGACATTGCTGATATGGATAATAAAATAGAAAAAAAAGCATTCAGGCTTATTGCTCTTTATCAGCCAATGGCAAAGGATATGCGTGAGATCGCTTGTATTTTAAAATTAATTACTTATCTTACACGTATCGGGCGTTATGGAAAAGATATTGCAAAGATTGTAAAAAATTTTGAACATGACACACATGTTAGAAAACTTGTAGATATCCCACATATGTCAGATCTAGTATGCAGCATGGTTGATGATTCCTTAAAAACATTTAAAGATGGAAAACTATCTCGTTTCAATGATTTTATTGATCGAGAAGAAGATGTTGATGAACTAAGATACTCAATTTTTAGGGAGGCTCTTTCTTATATGATGGAAGATCCAAAAGTGATTAAACGTTGTACAGATTATATTATGGTTGCTCGTTATCTTGAGCGTTGTGCTGATCATGCATGTAAAATGGCTGAAAAGATATTTTATATGGAAACTGGCGAGCGTGTTGAAATTGATTGTAGGGAAGAAACTAGTAAGGCATGTTTTACTGGTGTAAAAAATAATGGAAAATAAAAAAACTTTAAAGATTTTTTAATTTCATTTTTAGAACCAATATATCCACATATTTTACACTTAGGCAATAATATTTTCCTCCGATATTATTTTCATAAAATTTTGACAAACAATAAAAGTGTTTAACATGTAATCTATATAGACGAAATTATTTTTTAAGAATCTATATAAAATTTATTTTCTTCTCTGCCTGTAAAGATTTTTATCAACAACAGAAACCATTTTTTTTAAATCTAAATCATTATTATCTAAAAAATCATAGATTTTTTTAATATTATCATATGGATTTTCAAGGATTTTATTATAGTTTACAAACAAAACTTCGGTATCAGATCTATTTTTGATTTTACTTTTAATCATTTCATTTAGTTTAATAAAAACATCTTTTGTTTCTTCTCTTTTTGGATCTTTTTTCCGCATCATTTTTTCCATTGAATCAAGAATTTCTTCTATGTTTCTTTCTGAATATATTATTTTATATTGACCTTTAGGTAAATATTTAAGACCGTAGCAGGTAATTTTGATAAATTTACCTTTATGTTTTTCAAAAGAAAACTTTCCTTCAATTAACTGATTAATTATTTTTCCGCCTGATAACTCATAATATCCTTTAGGATTATTTTCATCAGGTTTTCTACTATCATCAAAAGAAGTATCTATACCAGCTGCATCGATTATCTGCATGAGCATAGATGTACCAGATCTTTCCAGACCTGATATAATATAATTAATATTGGGGTTAAGAATCATTTTTAATCAAGATATCCAAGTGCTCTGAGTCTTTCCTTTACTTTTTCTTCATCTTCTTTTGATAGTTCTTCATCTCGTTCTTCTTCCATTTCAGATAAAACTTCTTTTAATACATATTCAATATAGGAATCAACTGATTCAAAACCAGTACCCTCTATTCTCTTTTTTATTTTATCTGATATATCTTTTGAAATATTTATTTGTACCTTTTGTTTAGCCATAATTTGTCACCATATATTAAGAATTCAATATGGAAATAAAAATTGTTTTTATAAATTCTTCTGATAAACAATCATAAAGTTTTATATCAAAGTATTTGTTTTTGGTTTTCAAAACAATTTGCAGGGGTAGCCAAGCTTGGCCAACGGCGATAGACTCAAGATCTATTCCTGAAGAGGTCCAAGGGTTCAAATCCCTTCCCCTGCATAAAAATCTTTTATTATTATGAAAAATCGTGTTTTGAAAGATTTTTTTACATTATATTCTAAAACTAAACTTCAACGACATTAAAGGTCGAATTTGAAAGTGAAGATTTTTCAATAAATCCATGATTTACAATTGAATAAGTTGTTGTAAATAATGCCTTACCAAATATTTCTTCATCACCTAATCTATAACTTTGCGTATCAATTCTTGAAGTTGACATTTTCCATTCTTCACCAGAACCTAAAACAATTTCCATGTTTTTGAAATTTATCAGAACTTCTCCATTCTGATATATGTCAATAATTTCAAAACCGTACTTATTGTAAGGAATATTATACACACCATAATGTTTTTCTAAATAACCATGAACGATACCACCATCACTCCTTGTATAAATATAAACCGCTTTTAGGCTCTCATTTATTTCATAATCACAATCCATCACGAGCTCAAGATACGGTCCAATATAATCACCCTCAATAACTTCTCCATAACTTGCAACATTATGTTCGATTTTAATACAACTATCATTCATAAAAGATTCATTTTTTTGACTTGTAACGTAATCTATCCTCTCATTGTTTTTAGATTGATATAATCTCATTAATTCAAAATTATAATTCTTTTTTTCTAAATTAGTAAAATTATAAAATAAAACCATGCCACACCTACAATCCATACATTCTTCAACGCATTCAGGAGAAATATAATAGAGACTGATAGTATTATTTACTATCTGAAAACTCCCATTTTCAATTATTTCACCACAATTGATTAAAATATATGCTTTTACACACAAGGAAGTATTATTTAACCATATTGTTTCATTGATTCCTATCTCGGATTTATTAAAAGCAAATACACCACATTCACCATGATGAAAATCCATGGTTGCTACTAAATTAATTTTATTAATTTCTTTATTATTTTCTAAGCATCCACTAATATTTATTGCAATTAAAATACCTATAATTCCTATTGCTGTAAGTTGTTTGTTCATGACAATCCTCAAACTATATTGTTTATCATTGTAACTATATAAATTGTCATAAAATGTTCGGAAAAAACCAAATGAAATTAATTTTTTTATTCTTAAGGAGGAAAAACCATTTTTTAAGTTCATATGTATATGATATCCATATTTTAACACAGTTCATTGAACAATATCAGGATGACACAAATGTAAAAATAACACACAAATATTAAATATTATTACTTACACAGTATATCTTAAAATGGAGATTTAGGATATGAAAAAAAATATAATGACTGTTTTATGGTGCCTAACAATATTCTCTTTGGTGTCAATAATGTTCTTTTTATCAATTGCTTTATAGTAACTCATCAGCACAATGGATTAAAACATATTGTTCATTAAATCTTTCTACCAGCTCAAATACAATAGTTATTTTTCCAGGACTAAAAATAGCAAAACCTTGATCTGGATTATTTATAACCCACCTATTATTTCTATATATTCCTTCTCTAAATTTTATATTTCTATCAAGCCATACAACTTTTTTTGAACTTCCTTCTATCTTATAATAAATTACAGATCCCTTTTCAGTAAGCCCAGCTTTATAAAAACCATTATTATCTTCATCTGGATCAAAACCAAATCCTAAAAATATTACATTCTCCGGAATATCAAGAGTAACTTTTCTTTTAGTTCCATTTGTAGAATCTAACTCATATATATCGCGAGAAATACCACTAGCAATCATACTAAAAATATTGGATTGTACAACATCTATTCCGTGTTCGATTTTACTTTCTGAAATATAAATTTTTGAATTAAAAAAACCAAACGCAAATAAAACTGAGATAGCTGAAATAATAGCAATACTTACGATTAAACGAACAGGTATAAAATCAGCTGCAAAACAATTTATTTTAAACATAACATTACCTATTATTCTTCAACGACAAGTGATTCAGCACCTCCATGCCAGCTAAGACGTGGTCTAATCTTTATAATATGAGAAGATTCACTTGTATCATCAACAATTAATGCAACACCTTTCTCGTCACCAACTTTTTTAATAGAATCCTTAATAGTTGAATGCATATAAGTAGGTCGAACCTTTGATAAAGAATCAATATCCTCTTGAGAAGTAAGTCTATGACAGATAATAATATCATTATGGGAAAGTACTTCTTGATCAAGAGCACTAGGCCTTTGTGTAGCCATAACTAAAGAAAGACCAGGTTGTCTTCCCTGCCTCATCCATTTTTTTATAAAAACATCTTTGCATAATTTACTACTATTATTAGGAAGAAAAATTTGAGCTTCATCAATTAAAAGCCATACCATTGGAAGGCCTTTTTCCTTAGTAGCAATGCCTATCTTCTTTTGTTCATGTATTTTTCTTGATTTTACTCTTTCTTCAAAAATTTTTTTACCAACAATAGAACACAATATATCTTTTAATTTAGAATCTGATATATGGCTGATATCAAGAATTGATATCTTACCTCTTTTTACAAAGTCAGAAATATTTAAACCATGTTTATCAAAAATTTTCCATGAATAAACATTTCTAAAAAAATTTTCAGCGGCTAACTTAATTTTTTTATCAATTTTTTCATCATCAATAATAAAATTAATTATATCTTTTATAGAATAGTTAACTTTTTTTTCTTTAAGAGAAAGTATCCCTCTTGTTATAGCAACGCCTAAAGGATCTGTTTGATCTATATTAAAAAGTTTACACCAATGAAACGAGGAAAGTTCAGATATTTTTATACTAAAAGATTTAGCAGGAATATTATTTTCTTTGTATTCTTTTAAATATTTTTTTGGAACAAATAAATTGATATTAAAGGGGGTAGCCTTTTTATTCCATCTTTTTAGATTTTTTATGTTTTCTTTATTTGGAAATTTAGTTGTCCAATAAATTCCAAGTGTATCAAATACTACAACCCCTAGGTTTTTTTTTATTTCTTTATCTAGATCTGCTATTTCTTCGATAAAAACACCAATTGTATAAGATTTACCATATCCTCTTTTTCCACATATCAAAATAACATGAGGATGTAAAATATCAAGATATACACTTGAACCAAGAGATGAATCTAATGCATAATAACGGCCTATGTCTAATTTTCCAATATTTGTTTTTTCTCTTCTGCCAAGAATATAATTTTTTTCTGTAACTCCTTTAGAATTCTTAAAGTTATCATCCATAGCTCATTCAAAAAAATCATAATAATTTAACATTAAATATTTTATGTTATAATGATAACAAAATTTCCCTTTTTTTGTATTATATTTGTACATAATGGTTATATCAAAAATGTTTAATTAATAACAAAAAGGAAGATACATGCAAGAAATCTGCAATTATGAAACTAAAAGAAGATCAAATAATAAGACATTAATTATAGATTGTAGAAATTGTAAATTGGGAAATTCTACAATATTTGATAAGAATTGTAGAAAAAATATTTTTAAAATACTGCAAAAAGAAAGCAATATATCTACACTAATTTTAAACGATTATATAGTAAAAGTATTTCAAGGAAAAGAAATTCAAACATTAATAAAACTAAACAATTTTATAGAAAATATAAGAGCATACAAAAATTTAAAACTACCTAGTAAAAATAAAGAACCATGTAAAAAATGTAATATTAATAGATATAAACAAATTCTTTTGATAATTAATAAATCAAAAATTGATCCATTTAATTCTTATTTAGAACTAAAAAAGCTATATAAGAATAACAATAACAAAAACTCTTTTTGCATTAAATGTGAAAAAAGATATAAAGAAATATTAAAAGAAATACTTTCAAAGACAGATATTCAAAAGAGCTTAAAAGAGAGCGATATAGATCCAGAATTTTTTTATAGAAACTATATTAGACCCTATATTAGACCAGGGTTTATAGACTCATATATAAAATTAGAACCACCTCCAGATGCAGTTTTTTTAAAAACATATGAAGTAAAGACAGCTAAGAGAAGACCGATGAATGTAACACATTACACCCTAAAAACACGACCTGAAAAATTATACTTTGTGGTGCCTTCTGAATATGAACTACCTCAAAAAGAACTTTTTTTACTTGAGAAAGTACGCAAATATCTATCTAAACATCGGCCAAAAGATGCATCTTTTATGGATGCAGAAACTGCAAGGGAATATTTTTACAAACTTGCAAAAAAAATAATAGCTGAATTTATAGAAAAAGAAAAAATAGAACTTTCCATAAATCGTATTGAATATTTATCAGATGTATTTTCGAGATACACAGCTGGTTTTGGAATAATAGAAGATCTGCTTCTTGATAATAATATTCAGGATGTATATGTCAATGCGCCAGTTGTAAATAACCCTCTTCATATAGTAGTAGATGGAGAAGAATTCACATCCAACATTTTTTTATCAGAAGGAGATATTGATGCTTTATCATCTAGATTTAGAACGCTTAGCGGAAGAGCCTTCTCTGAAGCATCACCTGTGCTTGATATGGACCTTAAATCTTATCATACAAGAGTTGCTGCTATATCTAATCCTTTAACACCTAAAGGGGTAGCATTTGCGCTTAGAAGACATCGTAAAAAACCTTGGACTTTAGCTCATTTTATAAAAAATAAAATGATATCAGCAGAGGCGGCTGGATTTCTTGGTTTTTTAATTGATGGACAAGCATCTCTTTTAATTGCAGGTAGCAGAGGCGCAGGAAAGACATCACTTCTTAATTCATTGATACTTGAGATACCTCAGAGATTTAGAATTCTAACAATAGAGGACACACCAGAAATACCAATAGATACTCTTCAAAATAATGGATACAAAATACAATCCCTGATAACAAAGTCGATAGGGTCGAGTAAAGCTTCAACAGAGATAAGCCCAACTGATGCTCTTAGGACCGCTTTAAGATTAGGGGAATCTGTATTAATACTAGGCGAGGTTAGAGGGGTAGAAGCAAAAGTACTTTTTGAAGCAATGAGAGTTGGAGCTGCTGGCAATCTTATAATGGGGACTATCCACGGTTCGACAACTAGAGATGTATATGAGCGAGTAGTATATGATATAGGAGTGCCGTCTACATCTTTTAAGGCTGTAGATGCAGTAGTTATAGCTGCACCTATAAGAAGAGAAGGAGGAATTGAGAGAAAAAGAAGAGTAACTCAGATATCTGAAATAACAAAAACGGGATGGGTAAAAAACCCAGAACCTGACAAAGTATTTCAAGATACCATGATTTATGAGACAAAAATTGATTCATTAAAATCAACTAGTCTTTTAGACATGGGTCAATCCCAAGTTATAGAAAATATATCAAAGAAATGGGGGATTTCTGTTGAAAAAGCCTTGCAGAATATAAGATTGAGAACTGATATTAAAAGGGCGATAGTAAAAAATTCAGAAAAAAATCCTATTTTATTGGAAGCTAGAGCAAACATTGATGCAAATAATGCTTTTTGGATGATTTTAGAACAAAATAAAAAACTAAACCAAAAAGTTAACTACACTACTGTTAGAAATCAATGGATGAAATGGTTTGAAAGATATGTTGAGAATATATAATGAACAGAGAAAAACATTGGTTTGTAAGAGCAACATTATTTTCTAAAAAATTTTTCCCATGGATTCTAAAAAATAATGAAAAAACAGATATAAAAATACAAAAAATTTTTAAAAAATCTTATCAAAAAAGCCTTAATTTTACAGGTTTAAATCTAACATGTTTTGATATACTCCATTTATCATATACAACTGCTTTTTTATCGTTTATAGGTTTATTTCTAATTGATTTATTTATAATTTTAATATATGGATCTAATATTTTTAAAATAGATATTTTAACTTTAGTTTTAATGATATCTGTAACAATTTTTTTCCCAATATTTTTAATGAATATGGTTGTCAAATATCCAACAAGTTTTGCTAAAATTATGAAGATCCATTCCCTAGGAGATATACCAGAAATACTAAGTTATTTGGTTATGTATATAAAACTAGTTCCAAACCTTGAAAATAGTGTAAAATTTTCAGCATCAGAATCAAACACCAACCTTGCAAAAGATTTTAGAAAAATGCTGTGGGATATGGAAATAAGAATATATCATGGAATAGACGATGCACTAACTTCTTTTGCAAACGAATGGGGAATATATAGTGAATATTTCAAAAGATCATTGCATCTAATTAGAAGCTCTATTCAGGAAAAAGACAAAGCCTCAAGAATGATTACATTAAACAGAGCCTTAGATGTATCACTTGATGGCACCCAGGATCTCATGAACAAGTTTGCAAATAAACTTCATCAACCTGCTATGGTCATATATTCAATAGGGATTATGATACCCCTAGCTTTAGTTGCAATGCTACCGGCAACAGGCCTGGTAGGATTAAAAATAAATATTATTCAAATTTTTTTCTTGTATGACATTATTCTTCCAACTTTTATTTTTATATATACTAGAAAAATCCTACTATCTAGACCTGCAACATTTAACCCGCCAGATATATCAGATGATAATCCAAAAATCAAAAATATAAACAAAAAAAGAATTTTTTTGGTATCTTTAATATTTGGAATAATAATTGCTTTACCTGGTATTATTTTTACATTAATTCCAATGTTTTTTAAAAATTTAGAGTCTAATCAAATAATTAATTTTATAACAAAAGAAAATGGTTTAAACAATTATTTTCCAGTAACTCTTTTTATTATTTGGGGGTTTACCGTATTTTTGTCAATTTATACAATAACTGTTTATAGACCATACAAAAAAGTAAGAGATAATATAAAACAGGTAGAAAGAGAATTTAGTGATGCGTTATACATACTTGGAAAAAGAATATCTGAAGAAAAATCCCCTGAAGAAAGTTTTATGTATACTGCTTATACCATGAAAGGATCAAGTATCTCAGAGATTTTTAGTAAAACAGGTTACAATTTAACAGCTTTACATACAAACCTTAAAGATGCCATGTTTGACAAAGAATATGGAAGCTTGAAACATATCTATTCAGATAGAATAAAGGCTATAATGCTCTTATTTGTAGAAGGAATAAAGAAAAGTGAAAAAGCAGTAAGCAACTCGATTATAAAAATTGCAGATCACTTGAAAGCATTACAGCAGGTAGAAAAAAAGATAAAAGATACCCTTTTTTCTTTAACTTCCACATTGAAATCCACAGTCTCAATATTTGCACCATTAATTGGTGGAGTAACACTTTCGATTACAAAACTAATATCAAATATAATTACAAATATATCAAACAAACTTCCAACAGAAGAATCAATAGATTTGGGTGCATCATTACCTAATATTTCAAGTTCTTTTTCAATTGAAAATATTCGGCCTGAATATTTTGTGTTAGTAATTGGCATATATATAATTGAATTAGTCTTACTAATTGTAAAATTTACAAATGGTATAGATGAAGGAGACGACAAGGCTACATATATGTATACCCTAGGAAAAACATTACCTGTTTCAATCGCTGTTTTTTCATTAACTGTGATTCTAGGTCAGATGTTTTTTTCAGAAATATTTGTTTAATAAAAAAAATTTTATTTTTGATAGATCTCAATAAATTTTTCAAAACTTCTATCATATGTTTTTTCTACATCATCTGGAAAACAGCACGCTGGTAATTCGTTTCTACTAAGATGATATCTTATACATTCACAGCACATACCTTTTTTATCACATGGATAGGTACAGTTACATTTTATCTTATTTTCTTTAACTTTACACTCAGTCATTTAAATTCTCTCCTTTTAATCTGTTATCAAATTTTTAAATTGTTCCTCATTTATAATGTTTAGGTCTAATTTTTTTGCTTTTTTGTATTTACTTCCCGGTTTATTTCCAACTACTACATAATCAATATCTTTAGCAATAGAGGATTTAACAATGCCTCCTTTATTTTGAACAATTTTTGATGCATCTGATCTACTGAAACCATCAAGACCACCGGTAAAAATAAAGGTTTTATTATCAAGTGGCAATTTTTTTTCTGTTTTTTCTTTTTCTGTTTTAACACCATTTTTTTTAAGTTGCTCAATTAATTTCATATTTTCTTCTGTTGCAAAAAAAGTAGCTATAGCTTCAGCTGATTTATCGCCAAGGCCATCTATCTCTTTTAATTCATCTTCAGTTGCATTGGATAGTCCATCAATTGAACTATATTTTGATGCTAGAAGCTGAGAGGCATATTTACCAACATGTCGGATGCCCAGACCATATATCAAACGCGATAAATCTTGGGTTTTACTATTTGATATAGATTTTAAAAGATTATCTGCTGATTTATCTTTAAAGCCTTCCAATTTTAAAATATCTTCTTTTTTAAGACTGTATAAATCAGCAATATTTTCTATTAAATTCATATCAAGAAGTTTATCAATAGTTGACTCTCCAAGGTGATCAATATCCATCGCATCTCTTGATGCATAATATGTAAGCCTCCATTTAAGTCGAGCAGGGCATTGTTTGTTAGGACATCTTACAGCAACTTCTCCTTCAGTTTTTACAATTTCAGTTTTACAAACAGGGCATTTTTTAGGAATTCTTTTCTGTTTTTCATTGCCCTCTCTTTTATCTTTAATACTTTTTACAACTTGAGGTATTACATCTCCACTTCGCTCAACTAAAACAGTATCACCGATACGTACATCTTTTCTTTTCAATTCATCAAAATTATGAAGAGTAGCTCTTGATACTGTAACACCACCGACTTTTACAGGTTTAAGTATAGCTACAGGTGTAATAGTACCAGTTCTACCAACCTGTATATCAATATCAACAAGTTTAGTTGTAGATTGCTTTGCAGCAAACTTATAAGAAATAGCCCATCTAGGATTTTTAGATGTAGAACCAAGCTTTTTTTGTTTTTCAAAGGAATTAACTTTCAAAACCGCTCCATCGATTTCATAGTTTAAACTATCTCTTTTTTTCTCTAGTTTTTCACAATATTTTATTGCTTCATCAATGTTTTTTACTTTTTCAAGAAAAGGGCTAATTTTAAAACCAGCTTTTTTAAGAGTGTTCATTGCTTCTTTGTGGGTTTTAAATTTTTTATCTGAAAATGATAAATAATAAATGAAAATATCAAGAGGTCTATCTGAAACAATTCTAGGGTCAAGCTGTCTTAATGAGCCGGCTGCGGCATTACGAGGATTTGCAAAGACGGTTTCACCTTTTTTTTCTTGTTCTTTGTTATATTTTTTAAACCCATCAATAGGCATAAAAACTTCCCCGCGTACTTCAATATTTTTTAAATTATTGTCTCTAAGTTTTAATGGAATACTATTAATTGTTCTAAGGTTCTGGGTGATATTATCACCTCTGATACCATCGCCACGTGTTGCACCCCTAACAAATTTGCCATTTTCATAGATTAAAGCTACACCAGCTCCATCTATTTTAGGCTCCAAAACATACTCTACTTTTCCTACGTTTTTTTTAACTCGCTCATCAAAATCATGTAACTCATCAAAAGTGTAAGTGTTAGCTAAAGATAACATAGGTACTTTATGTTCAACTGTTTCAAACTCTTCTAAGGGTTGCTCTCCTACTCTTTGAGTTGGGGAATCACTAGTTACAAGATCAGGAAATTTTGATTCAAGTTTTTCTAGTTTTTTAAGAAGTTGATCGTATTCATAGTCAGAAATAATTGGATTATTTTCAACGTAATATTTGTAGTTATGAAGATTTATTTCTTTTCGGAGTTTTTCTATTTCATTTTTAGCTTGTTGTTTGTTCATAAGATCTCCTGTTTTTAGATTAAAATATGATATATATCATGATTTTAATTATTTTAGTTATTTTGTTCTCCATAAAAGAGTTAGTATTAAAAAGGCTAGAAAGAAGATCATTAATATAAAAAAGACTGCAGGTATTATAATATATGTTATATCATTTAATGCATAATCAAAAGAAAGTACCGCTGGAAAAAATGATCCTGAAATCCCGATAATACATCCTATAGTTGCAATAGCTGCATATTTCTTACCATGAAATATTTGGTTATATGATACAATAAGAAAAAGAGCTGAAAATATTATTAAGATTTCTCCAGATAATAATATTTTATCATTCCAACTTTTCATTCCAAATATCAAAAACAAAGAAACAATTATAGCTATAATTCCAAAAATTAGATATGATTTTAGCAAAATTTTTTCATGATTTGTTGACTGTGATCTACTATATTTTCGATCTTTTATATCATACTTTATTTCAGCACCGCATTTTGGGCAATGAGAAGGGTTTCCTTCTAATTTTCCTCCGCATTTAGTACAATAATTTGCCATTATCTCTTTCACCTAAAATATGAAATACTATACATCTACACCTTTTCTCCGCATTCAGGACAAAAATTTGCATCATCCTCAATTACTGCGGAGCATTTGGGACATTTTTTTACATCTGTTTGTTTTTCTTCTATTTTTTCTAAGGCTTTATTGTTTTCTTTTTTTTCAAAAAATGTCTCAAATCTTTTTCCACAAAATGGGCAAATAACTGAATTAAAAGGTATTATCCTGCCACAATTAGGACATCTTCTATCATTATCTTTTTGAATAGTCTGTTGGTTTTGTTGGTACTGAACATTTTTTTCTGATTTAAGTAAATATAATATAATTATAGCAAGTATAAATCCTATACAGTTACAAGTAAAAATAGACCCTATAAGATATAGTATAGCAAGAATCTTTGCAAAAATTGCTGCCCATTCTTGATCTAAAAAAAGACCTATCCCAATAATAATCCAAAAAATGCCGATTAAAGCCAAACTAATTATTGTTATGTCGCCACTCATTAAAACAGTAAAACTAGTTCTCAATTCAGTTGGTAACATGCTTATAACTGGCCCTATAACCTGGTAAATAGCTTGATAAAAACTAAAATAAAAATATGCCATTAACAAATTAAAAATCCCAAAAAATATAGAAAATATTCCTACTACTTGTCTGCCTGCTTTGCTCACAAAACCTTCCTCCCTGTTGACACTAATACTAATTTTTTGATATAAATTTTTTGATAAATTTTAAATATTTAGGTATTAACAAGGGAACCTAACACTATTCCTCCGATCCAGCCAGCGGGGATACCTGTAATAATTCTTAGAAAATGGCTACTTTCATAGGAAGTCAATAGTTGAAGAGTTCCATCTATTGCAACTGGAATTAAAAATAAAGAGATTATTATAACTGGTAGGAATTCAAGGCCTAGTTTTTCAATAGTTTTTTTTCTAAACTTTTTAGGCAAAATAAAAGTTATATATTTTTTATGCTCCATGTTGTTTGGAACATACAAAGTAAATATTAAACCTAACAAAAAACCAAGGTATACTGCCATACATCTAGAGCAAACCGGCATCTGATTACCATTAATCAAAATAGATCTATCAAATTTCTGATGACATAAGATATCTCCAATTAAATAGATTGTTTTAACATAGATAGGCAGATCATCCCATTTTTCACTGTAATCAATTAACGTTGAGTGTCCATTTAAATTTACAACAATACCTGGAGAGGTAACAATTGGTGCTAAAAAAAGTGAAACCATCCATATAGTAAATAATACTATGAAAAATAAATTTAGCTTTTTTTCATTCAAATTAGGTTTTTGCATATTGACGATCCTTAATTTGATAAAATTTTATTGATGTTTTTTTCTGTATTTAAAATATCTTTCTTCTCAAGCCAACCTCGTCTAGCTGTTGCAATACCATATTTTATAAATTCTAGTTGATCTAGATGATGTGCATCAGTATTTATTACAAGTTTTACTTTTTTATCTTTTGCAGATTTTGAATTTTTATCATTTAAATCAAGTCTATCTGGAAAAGAATTAATTTCCATGTATGTATCTGTTTCACGAGCTTTATCAAAAATTTTTTCTAAATCAAGTCCAAATGGTTCTCTATGTGAAATAATTCTACATGTGGGATGAGCAAGAAATAAAACATTTTCATTTTCAATTCCCTTGCATATTCTATCTGTAGCCTCTTTTTTACTCATTTTAAATTTAGAGTGAATACCAACTCCCACGTAATCAAACAATTTTAAAACATTATCTTTATAATCAAGAGTTCCATCAGGTTTTATATCACATTCAGTACCACATAAAATAGTAATATCTTCATATTTTTTGTTTAGTTTCTCTATTTCTTTTATCTTCTTTTTTACTTTTTCAACTGATAAACCATTTGCAACCTTTAATGATTGACTATGATCAGCTATACCAATGTATTCATAATTCATTTTTTTTGCTTGTTTAACTATATCTTCTATTTTTTCAAAGCCATCAGAATAGTTGCTATGAACATGTAAATCACCCTTTATATCATTATAAGATACAAGATTTGGTAGTTTTTTTTCTATAGCTTTTTTAATTTCGCCTTTGTTTTCTCTTAGTTCCGGTTCTATAAAAGCTAGGCCTAATTTTTTGTAGACATCTTTTTCATCGTTTCCCACAATAAACTCTTCTGTATCTTTTTTAAAAAGACCATATTCATTTAATTTAAATCCTTTTTTAATAGCTATACTTCTCATTTTTACATTATGCTCTTTACTTCCTGTAAAATATTGTAGAGCAGAGCCAAAGCTTTTATCAGATACTACTCTTAAATCAACCTGAACATTATCCTTTAACAAGACACTTGTCTTTGTACTACCTTTCAAAAGGACTCTTTGTATATCTTTATAGTTTGTAAAATAATCCATTACAATATCTGGTTCTTCAGATGAAGCAAGAATATCAAGATCACCTATTGTTTCTTTTCTTCTCCTAAGACTTCCTGCTATGCTTAATCTAATAATATTTTTGCAGCTTTTTAAATATTTTATATATTTTTCTCCATCTATTGAAGCAATATTTAATAAAACCCTTCCGCTCGTTTTTTCCATCATACTAATACCGCGGAGAATATTTTTCTCTGTTATCTCTCCAAAACCATCTAATTCTCTAACAATTCCTTTTTTACATGCAGATTTTAATTCTTTTATGTTTTTTATTCCAAGTTTTTTATAGAGATCAGATACTTTTCTAGGTCCAAGACCAGATATAGTTAACATATCGAGAAGTGCTTTAGGTATCTCTTTTTTCAGTTCTTCATGATAATCTACTTTTCCGGTTGTAACTAGCTCAGTTATTTTTTTTGATATAGCTTTTCCTATACCCTCGATATCTGTTAATCTTTCTTCTTTAACTAAAGTTTTTATATCTTCATCTAAAACATCGATTTTTTGAGCAGCCATCCTATATGCTCTAATTTTAAAAAAAATCTCTCCTTTTATATCAAGTAAATCAGCGATTTCATATAGTATTTCCGAAACCTGTTGATTATCCATATATTTCTGCCTCATTACAAAAAAATAACAATATTTACATTATCTCCATCTTTTAAATCAAGTTCACCACGCAAATATATAGATGATATAAATTCAAGGATATTAGAATAATGACTGCGCATCGGTAGAACTATTGCTCCTTTAATATTGTTAATTTCAGCTTTAAAACATCTAACACTTCCGAAACTACGATTTTTTGTTTTAAATTCTTTAATTATTATTGCTCTATGATTTTTTAATAAACGTAGCTTATTTTTTTCTACATACTCTATTTCAACATTTAATGTACCTGGGTGAGGTGTAAACCCAAGTTTTTCTTTAAATTGTTTAACATATCCTTCTTGTTCTGTGTAATATCTGCCTTCTCCGAGACCAGAAACTACTGTTCCACTGAAATAAATCTTATTAGATAATTCAAAAATTCTTTTATAATCAATATATTCCTCTTGAAGAGCATTTTTTCCTTCACTAGTAATCCTAATTAATTGCTTTTTTACCCCAAGCTCTCTATTTATCATCTTTTTTTTATCAAGTTCAAGAAGATAACGAGATGCTGTTTGCTGGCTTACATCTAACTGTTTTCCCAGTTCAAAAGAAGACATTTCAATTTTATTTTTTAATCCGCCCAGAAGAGCAATTTCTTTTAAGGTTTCAAGTAAATAAGCTTTAACAGATATTTTATCCTCCCCCTTTAGATTCTAATCAGATACGCTCTGCAATTTTTTCTCCTTTTTTTGATAAGACAAAACGATTGTTCTTTTTTAATATTATATCATTTTCAATAAAATCCTTTAGTATTTTCTTTGCGATACGTGGAAATACATGGTATTTTTTAGAAATAACATTGATATCAGTTTCTCCGCTAGCAAAACCATCAAAAACTGCTTTTCTAAATTTATTTGAAAGAATATATCCTTCATCCATAAAATTTACCAACACGTATATTTATAAGTAGAACATAAAGGTTTTCAAATTAATATGTTTGAAAAATTACCAGTAATATTAAAAGAGAAAGAGCTACTAGATTTTGCATTTAAAAGAACCAAAAAAATAAATATTCCTGATAGAGATAGATTCTACAGGAAAAAAAAGACGATAATTGCAAAGATAGACTCATTTTCCACGACAATAATTTCTAAACTTGATTATTATGTGAAAAACTTTCCATCCATAGATAACATTCCAAGTTTTTATCAAGATTTAATAGAAATAAAAATTAGTAAAGATAAACTTAAAAAATCATTAGGGGCAGTAGACTGGGCTAAAAAAACCTGTGAAAAAATATACAAAACTCAAATAAATAGTCTTAGAAAAACCGGAGACCTTAATTTTTTAATAAAAAAACAAAAAGAAATCTACGGGCGAATATCTAGTGTTATAAAACAGGTAAAAAAAGATTTAATAATACTTTCTCAGGCTAAAGATATAATAAAAAAATTTCCAATAGTTGAAGACATACCAACTGTTGTTATCGCGGGTTATCCTAATGTTGGTAAATCATCCTTATTAAAATGCCTCTCGCATGCAAAACCAAAAATTGCAACTTATCCATTTACAACAAAAGAAATACATATTGGACATATAAAAAGAAAAGAAAAATTTATAGAACAAAAATATCAGATTATTGATACGCCAGGTCTATTGGATAGAGATATATCTAAGAGAAACAAGATAGAAAAGCAAGCCATTTCTGCACTAAAATATTTAGCTGATATCATTGTTTTTGTAATTGATTCCACCGAAACATGTGGATATAGCCTTTCTGATCAAAAAAAACTTTTAGATTATATTAAAGAAATCTTTGAAAAGTCAGATATTATAGTTGTAGAAAATAAAACAGATATCAAAAAAACAGATTCAGATTTTTTAAAAATTTCCTGTGAAAAAAATATAGGAATAAAAGATTTAATAGAAATATTATTTAAAAAATACAAAGAAAAATAAGTCTTTAAAAAGTTTTTTTTCTGCTTATTTTTCTAATTATAAAAATGGATGTTATAAGTGAGAGTATCACTAGTATAATAAATAAGATAGTTTCAACTATAGGCATAATAGTAATTTGTTTTTCCTCAGTAGCTGAAGAATAAGATATAGCGCCTGATGCATCTTTTATCTTGACTTTGAAGGTGTAGTATCCACTTTCTTCTGGTTTAAAGTTCCATTCATATGGACTCGATGTTTTAACATCCTTGTATTGAGTCCAATTTTCATCCCATTCTTTATTATCCTTTGAATATTTATAAAGTAGTATAGCTTTGTCTACCTCCATATCTGAAGGTATATTGTTTAATGAAATAGTATAGGTATCACCTATGTTCCATCCTGATATATCAATAACTGGGAGGGTTGCATTTTCATCTTTTTTAACAATTGTTGATGCTTCATATGAATTTCCTGCAATATCAGTTACATTGAAAAAGACTATGTATTGATCTTCATCTTCCAAATTTGCCCAGTAATTCTCTGGAAAACGCCATTCTGTAGAATTACTTTTCTCATATATCTCTTCTTTTATAATGCTCCATGACTCATTTATATCAAACCTATACAAAAAACTATCAAGCTTGTAATCATCAGATATATCAAAATTGAAAGATGGAACTTCTCTTGATTTATAAATATCTTTTATATCTGTATCAATTGATGGTTTTATTAAATCAAAAAGAAAAGTTACAATTTTTTCATCTGTAATCTTCTCAGTATTACCTGCTTTATCAACGGCAATAGATACAACTTGATAAAAACCACTTTCTAAATTTTCACTGTCTTCCTCTCCAAATTCCCAGGAAAATAATGATGTAGCATTACTATACTCTGTCCAATTAGTCCAAGGGCCATTGGAAGAATTACTGCTATATTTATAATTCAAATAAATTCTTCTAATATCACTTCCACCTTCATCGGTATAAGTAATGTCAATTAGAGGATAAGTGTTGAAAATCCCATCATTTAATTCATCGTAGTTTTCAATAATTGAAGAGGGTACTTCTGTGTCGGTATTTAGTGGTATAGTCTCGGTTGCAGTATTTCCAGCTAGATCACAAATCTTAAATGTTATATTGTAAAGAGCTTTTATATTAAGACCTGCCTCACTTATTTTTGCAGTGACTGTAGCTGATTTACAACCTGGATTTTTATTGCATGCTGCACTAAACCATTTAGAATAAACTGCTTTGTCTTTTCCTTCTGGTATGTAACTAATCCTATATTGAGCAGTAGAAACATCAAGTCCGGATAATACTCCATTATCGGCTTTATCAGTAGCTATAACAGAAAAATCAGGAATGCTTCTATTAACCCAGCCATCTGTTTCTGACCAGTCAAATTCAGGTGCTGCTTTTTCTTCAACCCAATCAACTGACCAACTATCTAAACTAGGAATGGTTTCAGTATTATTTGAGATAGATAATCTCGCATAAAGTTTTATTACATTTGTATTAAGGTCTGATATGTCATTATTTTTTCCGTTTAAATTACCAAATTCTTCTATAATGGCTCCGTTTTTATTAAGTATACTATATGATATGGTGTTGTTTTTTGTATTGGTAGTTGTATTTACTGCTGAAAAATTATTCCACCAAAATCCTTTTGGTAAATGTATGGGTGTGGATTTGACAAATCCATTGGAATTTGTTTTATATTCTCCTAAACAAAGAATTCTGCCAGAGAGGTTAGAATTATCTGTAGTTGCGCTAATGAATAATAAGCCATCAGAAAAAACAGGAGAGGATATTATTTCTGGAGCGGCTTCTACCCAAAACTCTCCAGGTGACTTAAGTTCAAGACTCCAATCAACTTCAGCCTCATTTTTCTGATTTATATCAAAACAGTGTAAAATATTTCCAGTTGTAACATATATTTTATCATGAATTACTACTGGTGAAGTTACATAATAGCTAGCACTGAGGCTTTTATTTGTAAAATCATAAGACCATTCTACATCTCCAGAATTGGAATTGAAGCAATAAAAGCTACCACTAGGAGATAAAACATATATTTTTCCATTATAGACGGCTGGAGAGGAGATAGGTGCAGCGGAAGCTATATTTTTATAAAAGTTGTATCCTTTAACGAGTTGTAATAAGGCAGATAATTTTGGTTCTCCAATTGATTGATTCCATAGTATATTACCATTATTAGAATCAAGTGCAAATATTTTGTTAATTCCGTTAGAATTTAATGCTTCTCTTTCGTTACATAAAATAAAAACTTTACCATCTGAATAAACAGGTGAGGATTTACCGATGATTCCATATGGATTTCCCAAGGTTTTATTCCAAATTTCTTCACCAGTGTCAATATCAAAAGCATACAGGTTTCCACCATACATATTTTGACATCCAACAAAAACATTTTTTTCGCCCACTGCAGGGCTGCTAACACTACCAGCTGGCAAATCGACAGGTTCCCATAATGTGTCTTTTGCTTCTAAATCTAGAGATATTAACTTGTTATTACCAGTAATAAATTCATTTAAAAATGATAACAAAGGAATATTCCAAAAATTCCCACTCCAAGATGTTATAAAAACACGACCATCATCTATAGTTGGTGGAGCAGAAAAACAAATATTTCCATCATCATTAATCTTATAACTCCATTTCTCTGAAAGATTTTCTTTATCAAGAACATAAATGCCGTTGACACTATTTAATTCAGAGGTGCCAAATATTATATTATCTCCCTCAACAGCTAATGATGAATCGACAACATAAGATGGTTCACTCATTTCCAATTTATCAATTGGGCTTGATGCAATCGTATTTTCAGGATATGAATAAATTCTTTTATCATGAGATGCTACAAAGAGTTTATTATCACTAACTACAGGTGCGCGAAATCCACCGCCAGCTTGATTTAGTTTCGAATACCAAAAATAATCGGATGGTTTATTTTTAATAGAATTACCATCGTATGACCGCGTGTTATGAGAATTTTTGCCGAATATAGGCCAATTGCTATAAAATTTGTCTACTTTTATTTCACCGTTAATATTTTCCAGCCCTTCCATTTGATCTATTCTAAAGTTATTTGAAAAACTGTCATTGAATCCATTTATGTCTTGCCACAAAACTCCAATGCTATCTAATTTCGGTGTTTTTTCAATAGATCCTGATCGCAATATTGCTTTTATTTTTATTTCATTTTCTTCTAAAGAAGATATGTCCATTGGTGATTCCATGCTTTCGAATTCTTTAATTAAATCGCCATTTTTATCTAGAACTTGAATTGTAATATTTGATTTAGTAGTAGATCTGGAACCAGCCCAAATTATTCTATCCCACCTACCAAAATTATTTGGTTTTATAGTTCCTTTTTGAGTAATTGTACCTTTTGGGAAGTATCCTTTTTCAATTTGTATGTCCAGTTTGATATAGTTAGTATATAGGTAAGAAGGGGCGGGTCCTAAAGTTGGGATACCAATGACAATTATGTCTAAGTATCCTTCTTCACTTAACTGCTTTATTTCAACTTGAGTCGTGATATCAGGCTCATCTATATTATTTGCAATATTAGCATTTTCATAATCTATTGTCTCCTCTAATCCCCAGATTGGGATTATATCTCCATATCTCCAAACATACATTGATATTCCATCAAGGTTGGCATCCTCCTTATATTCGCCAAAATACCAATTTATAACAATAGTTTGAATATCTTTATTATCACGTGCTATATTAAACCTAAAATGATGTATAGGATGGCCTTTTAAATTTTCCTGCTTCTCAGAGAATTGTCTACCTATTGTTCTAAATGCAGAATCATCTAATCTTCCGATTTTATTTTTCTCAGATTGTGTCGATTCAGTACCTGGAGCAAGTTTTGGGCTAATGAATCGGGTTAAAATGTTATTCATAATGTTATCTGTGATAAGTGCTTCAGTATGCCATAAATCAACTTTTTCAGGAAAATTGTCATAATCGTAAGAAGTTTCCTCAGTTTCGTTTAACATTATCAAATCATTTTCCTCATCATGATCACAATCCTCAAGAGTGAAGTTTTTTAGATCTGTGAAGTCATCAAACCAGATTCCTTCTTCCTCTGAAGATTGAGCGGATACTGATATATAAGGATTAAATGAATAAATTAATGTAAAAATAACTAACAATATAACAGTTTTTTTTGCGACAGATTTAAGTTTCATATGATACACCTATATTACTACCTTAATTAAATAAGTTAATACTTTATATTTGTTATTTATATTTATATAGTTTGCGGTTTTATATTATTCTTTATATTTAACAATTATCTGAATATCCATTACATTAGTACCAGTAGGTCCAGTTATAAATAAATCGGCTAACTCCCTAAAAAAACTATTGGAATCATTATTATCAAGATATAAACGAGGATTTAAACCAATTGATTTAACTCTTTTTAGACTATTTTTATCTGCAATTGCGCCAGCTGCATTGGAATTCCCATCAACTCCATCAGTTGCAAAAGAGCAGAAAACAATATTTTCATTAGATATTTTCTCAACAGAAGAAAGGACCATTTCTTGATTTCTACCGCCTTTACCATTTCCTTTTAATGTAACAGTTGTTTCTCCACCTGATACAAAAAGAATTTTTTCAGCGGTAGTTTTAAAATTTATTGCTTTTTCAACTAAATAACTACCTATATCTCTAGCTTCTCCTTCAAGCTTATTTGTTAAAAGTAATGTATTATACCCAAGTTCTTCAGCTTTTTCTAAAGAAGAATTACAGGCAAGATCATTATTTGCAACAATAAAATTATCAACATTTTTAAAAATGGGATTATTTCTATCGGGAGTATCCTGTATCTTACCGATGACTCCTTTGCCAATAATACTTTTAATAGAATTGGGCGTTCTTCCCCAAAGATTATATTTTTCTAAAATATCTTGTGCATCTTTATAAGTCGAAGAATCTGGGTAAGTAGGACCTGAAGCAATAAAACTTAGTGGATCGCCGATAATATCTGATATAACTAGTGAAATAACCTTGCAATTAACATTTTTTAAAAGTTGTCCACCTTTTACCTGAGAAATATGTTTTCTAATAGTATTAATCTCATTAATATTTGCCCCACATTTTAATAAAAGACTAGTTATTTTTTGCATGTCTTCCAAATTAACTTTAGGTTTACATAAAAGAGCAGATCCTCCACCAGAAATTAATACAAGCAACAAATCATTTTTTTTACATTTTTTTATTAACCTAATTATTTCATCAGAGGCTTTTAAACTTTTTTCATCAGGTATGGGATGGATACCAATAAGTGTTCTAATATTATCATTTTTAACCTTGTTTTCTTTTTCGTTTGTAACAACAACCCCTTCTTTTATTTGTATAGAATCACACACAGCATTTGCCATTCCAACACTTGCTTTGCCAAAACCAACTAAATAAATATCATTAAAAATGCTTAGATTAAAATTTTTATTATCAACAATAATCTTATTTTTCCTAAAATGTTTTTTAACAGATTTATACGGGTTAACTGCATCTAGAGCATGGGATAAAATATCTAAAATTTCCTTTCTAATAGTTTTAAGATCTCTATCCTCTCCATTCTGAATGATTTTTTCATAGTTTTTAAATAACATATATAACAAAGATTTTATTTACCAAACTGAAGTTGTTTCATAAGATTTTTTCTCATTTTTCTATTACCAGATAGACCTTTCATTGTTCTTTTCATGACTTTATAATATTTTAACAGTTCTTTTACGTTTTTGTTTTCCACTCCAGCACCTTTAGCAATTCTTTTAATTCTAGATGAACGAATAATATTTGGATCATTCATTTCTTCATCAGTCATAGAATCCATAATACTTCTGAATTTTTCCATTTTTTGTTCAGTTCCATGCATTTGGTCATCTTTGAGTTTTCCTTTACCTGGAAAACCACCTGGCAGCATTTCTGTAACTTTTTTTAACGAACCCATGCCAGCCAACATATCCATTTGATCATACATATCATGAAGTGTGAACTTACCTGACATTATTCTTTTAGCTGTTTTTTCAGCATCTTTACCTTTAAGGCTTTCCTCTGCTTTTTCAATAAGAGATTTTATATCGCCCATTCCAAGAAGACGGGATATAAAACCAGCTGGGTCAAACTTTTCAAAATCTTTAGGATGTTCACCAGTTCCTATAAAAACAATTGGCGCATCAACTTCTGATGCAGCACTAAGCGCGCCACCTCCTTTTGCAGTACCATCAAGTTTTGTAAGAACAATTCCAGTTATGTCAACAGCATCATTAAACGCCTTTGCTTGAGGCCCTGCTTGTTGACCAACTGCAGCATCTATGACAAGAAGCTTTTCATCTGGTTTTGTAGCTTTAAAGATTTCTTTCATTTCATCTATCAGATCATCTTCAAGCTTGTGTCTACCAGATGTATCAACAATTATTATATCATTACTTTTTTTAAGTTCTCTTAAACCTTGTTTAACAACTTTTACTGCATCCTTTTCTTTTTTATCTCCATAACAAGGAACCTTTACCTGTTCGGAGATTTGTTTTAACTGATCATATGCGGCTGGACGATGAACATCACCTGCAATTAAAGCAGATCTCAGTCCTTTTTTCTTAAAAAAAGTTGCTAGCTTGCCACAGCTTGTAGTTTTCCCTTGACCATACAGCCCGACCATCATTATAACCTGTTTTTTGATAGGTAGTTCTTTAGCATCACCTAGGATATCTACTAGTTCTTCATACACAATATGAATGACATGCTCTCTGTTGCTCATACCAGCAGGAGGTTTTTCTTCAAGAGCTCTTTTTTCAATTTTTTTTGATAGATTTAAAACAAGTTTTACATTAACATCAGACTGTAAAAGGGCTCTTTGAATGTCTCTTACTACTTCTTTTACTAGTTTTTTATCTATATGAGCTGCATTAGCTATTTTTTTTAGTGTTCCCTTAAGAGAGTCACCTAAATCATCTAGAACCATTCTATCAGATATCAAGAAATATAAGAAGTATGATTAAAAACTATCGTTTGATTTCTTCTAATTTTGTGTCATCATTTAAATCAATTTTTGATAACTTTTTATAACTTTTTAGATTGATTAATATATCTCCCCAATCATCTATTATTTTTTCAATTTGCTCTTTTGTTTCTGAATAAAAATTTGTTAATTCTTCTACTGCTTCTGAAAAGACTTCGATTGTTCTTGAGAGATCAGTTTCGGTTATAATTCCTACTATTTCATTATTTAAAATAACTGGTAGTTTTTTAATATTGTTTTCTTTCATTATTTTTGCTGCTTTTTCTACTGGTGCTAGTGCATGTATAGTTTTTATGTTTGGCGTCATGATTTCTATTATTTTAGTTTTTTTTGGTGGTTTATCTCCTAATATTACTTTTTCTATCGCATCTCTCTCAGTTACTATTCCTACAATAATATCTTTATCAGTTGCTACCAGGCTTCCTACTTTTTTCTGCTTATATATCTTACATGCTTCATAAACAGTTTTTTTGCAATCTATTTTAACAATATTTTTAGTCATTATCTCTTCAACAAGCATCCTTTGATCCTCACAAAACTAGTTGAATCTGAATTATTTGTTATATTAATAAGTTTTATCTAATAATCTAATATTTTTTGGGAAAAGCTTTTAAGTTTGTTTTGGTTAACGGTCGTTAATTAAGGAATAAATATCCTTACAAATTTAAAAAGTTATAAATATAAAAATAATATTTGTATTTATATTGCTTTCAAGTTATTTGAGGGAGAAAAAACAAATGAAAGGAATTAAGATATGTAAAATAACGATAGTGATGATAGTAACTATTCTTATGGTTTCAAGTGGTATTACAGCTATGAAATTAAGTAAACAATCAGAAGCCAAAAAAAAAGAAATTGAAATAAATTATGATGATTTAAATCGAAATTCTGACGAAGATCTTGATCCAAATGAAGATCTAAGTGTTACTATTGATATTCAAAAAATTAGAGCATTTGATGAATTAGATAAATATTCTGATCCTGACTTTTATGTAAAATTGATTGTAAACGGTGAAGAATATGTTAGCAATACCTGGCATAATCAAAAATACGTATATGAAGGGTGGCAAAAAACAATAGATGTTCCTGATGATAAAGAATGGGTGAATATTACCATACAATTATGGGATAAAGATCCTATCTTAGATGAATTATGTGATATTGCAAAGAATGATAATGAAGATTACGATAGATATGATTTAACCATCTATTATAGCCTTAAAACAGGTCACTGGATAGGCGACGACCACATACCTTGGCCACATGAATGGAGCCCAGACTATAGTGGTTACGGACGGGGAAGTGGTACTGATGATAACTCTATTTATGTAGATGATAATGATTGTGAAATATGGTTTGATATAACACAATCAGATAGTGATGGCGATGGAATACCATATTGGACTGAAGTAAATGTTTTTGGGACTGATCCTTTAGTTGATGATACCGGACGTGATGATGACAATGACGGTGTTCCAATTGAATGGGAATGGAAATGGGGATACAAAAGATCTATTGATTATCAAAATTGGACATATGTCCATGATTGGGAATATGATCCTTTTGAATGGGAAGATCATAAAAACTTAGATCCAGATGGAGATAGTTTAACTAACTATGAAGAGTATTTGACTAGTCAATGGGGCTCAGATCCTTTTAGAAAAGATATTTTTGTAGAACTTGACCAAATGGAGGCAGGCCCAAATGGTGAACCGGCTAGTTTATTGCCGGAAAACTCAAAAGAACTAATTATTACCGCATTTAACCGGCAAAATATTGTTTTTCATCTGGATGATGGGACATGGGAAGATACCTGCTCTGATATGATACCATTTGATGCAGAGACAAATGGCGACTGGAGTGTTGAGAATAATGAATTACAAAGACTATACGAAAAATATTTTTTAAACAATACTGAGGATAGTAGCTGGAGAAAAGGGATTTTTCATTATGGCGTTGTAATAAGACAAAGTTCAGTTGTAAATGGAAATGCATTTGGGTCAAATCGTTTCCAGATATCAGCAAAAGGTCTTAATAAAAAAGCACTTAATCCTTTAACTGGTTCAAAAGATTTAGTATTTGCTACAGCCTATATGCATGAACTGGGTCATTCGTTGGGTCTAACTTGGCTTGGTGGACACAGTACTGATGCATATTATCCATGGCAAATTTTATGGTGGAAATATCGACCATATAAAAGTATAATGAACTATGGATACATGTATGGCCTTTGGGGATATTGGGACTTCTGTGATTATAGTGATGGATCCAATGGTAAAAATGATTTTGATGACTGGAATAATATAGACTATGGTTATTTTGAAACAGAATTTTTTTAAAATCTTTTTTTTCTTTTTTTATAAAACTATTAATAGACAAAATTTACTTTGATTTTTATTAATTATGATTTCTAGAGAAGAAGCAATAGTATTACTTAAAAAATATCTAAAAGATGAAGAAAATATAAATAAATCATATGCTGTAGAATTGATATTAAAAAAACTAGCTAGAGTATTAAATAAAGATGAAGAACTATGGGGGTTAACAGGTTTGTTACATAACATAGATTATGAATATACACTAGAAAACCCTGAACAAAGAGGAACCTTAGCATCTCAAATGATTGGTGGGTTATTACCTGATAAATCTGTAAATGCAGTAAAAGGTAATAATTACATGCATACAGACTATGTACCAGTTACATCTCTAGATAAATGTTTAATTGCTACAGTAACAATGGTAGATTTATTATTTGCAATAATTAAATCAACTCCCTTAAAAAATATTTCAGATGTAAATTTAAGACTTGTTACCATCAAATATAAAGATCCAGATTTTGCTCAGCGTTTTAACCGTAAAAGAATAGAGATAATAGCGGATATCGAAATTGAAATAGAAGATTTTTTTAAAATATCATTAGATTCTTTAATAGAATTATCAAATAAAATTAACTTTTAGTTAGATTATAGAAAAAAGTTTATTAATAAAAATAGATGTATAGAATAACAGATAAGTGGTTTATGTGAACAAAGATAAAAATGGTCAACAAGAAGAATATATACGTCTTAGACTACCTAAAAGAAACCATAACGAAATGTTTGCAATTGCAGATAGGTTAATGGGTGGCTCTAGAATAAATGTGATATGTGAAGATGGAAAATCCAGGTTAGCTAGAATTCCAGGTAGAATGAAAAGAAGGCAGAGAGTAAGAGCAGGGGATTTAGTAATTATTAAGCCATGGGATATACAGAATGAAAAAGCAGATATTATCTATAGATATAGAAGAACACAGGCTATAATTCTAAGTAGGAGAAATAAACTACCTGAGGAAATAGATGTCTTCTGAAAATTTTCTTGATGATAAAAATCTAAAAAAATTAGATAAAAAACTCCAACAAGTAATAGATAGAATAGGGGTAGATTTAAAAACTGAAGACGAGGTTTTTGATAAATATACTATATCAACTCTTGAAAAAATTATATCACGCAGATTGATAGATACACTAGATTTTCCTATCTCAACAGGAAAAGAAGGAAATGTTTTCCGTGCGTTGACACCTAATAATAAGTTTCTTGCAGTGAAAATATATAGAATTTCTACATCCACATTTAAGCATATATCAAAATATATAGTTGGAGACCCACGTTTTAAATCAATACATAAGAATAGAAAAGATATAATTCATGCCTGGACAAAAAAAGAATATAAAAATCTATCAAGATTAAAAGAAATAAACGTTAATGCTCCTAAACCAATATTATTCCTTAATAACGTACTTGTCATGGAATATATTGGTACAAAGGAGAAACCAGCACCTTTATTAAAAGATACTGATATTAACAACCCTGAAAAAATTTTTAATAAAATTATAGATTTTATTTCAAAAATGTATAAAAAAGCTGAACTTGTACATGCAGATCTTAGTTCGTTTAATATATTGATCCATGAAAAAAAACCATATTTAATAGATTTAGGTCAGGCTGTTTTAAAAGACCATCCCAGTTCTAAAGAATTTCTAAAAAGAGATATTGAAAATATTGCCAAATATTTTAAAAAATATAATGTTAAAAGTGATACGAAAAATATTTATAATAATATAGTTAACAAAGAGTGATTACTATGAAATTTCAAAAAATTCCAATTGAGCGAGTAGGAGTACTTATTGGACATAAAGGCGAAACAAAAAAAGAACTTGAAGAAAAAACAGGGCTTGAACTTGATATAGATTCAAAAGAAGGGGAAATAAAGATAAAAGAAGAAGATGTTAAAGATCCCTTAATTCTATTAAAAACTGAAAATGTGATAAAAGCAATAGGTAGAGGTTTTTCTCCAGAAAAAGCATTTTTACTGTTAAATGATGAGATGGATTTTTTCATATTTGATCTACGTGATTATGTAGGAAAAAATTCTTCTCATATTAAAAGACTAAAAGGGAGAGTCATAGGAAAAAAGGGCAAGACTAGAAGAATTATAGAAGAATTAACTGGTTCAAAGGTATCAGTTTATGGTCATACAGTTTCTATAATTTCTGATATGGGAACTATGAATATAGTTAAAAAAGCAATTTCTATGATGATAGAGGGAAGTAAGCATGCTTCAATATATCACTTTTTAGAAAGCCAGATGAAAGAACTTAGAAGATATCAAAAACTTGGTTTTTAGGGTAATCTTTTAATATGAATTTACATTCAGTTTTTCTAAAACTTATATACGTCTTGCCGTCGTAGCTCAGTTGGTGGAGCACTCGGCTGTTAACCGAGCGGTCACCGGTTCGAGTCCGGTCGACGGCGTATTTTTTTTAAACATTTAATATGATTATCTAGTAATCTTACATTTTAGATAAAATTTTAGAAGAGATCAAATAAGTTAAACTGCTTATTAAACTTTTAATTATATTAGTTTAACTACATACCTATTTACATATACATCTACAAAAAAGCTACTTAAATAAAATGTGTATAATTGTTTTTTAGAAGGAATCGGGCTGGTAGATTTATTTATAGAGTGCATCCCATCCCCTCCTATGAGAGAGAAATCTTATAAACCAGCCTTCCTTCTTTTTTAGAAAACTATATAATATTATTTTTATAGAGGAGACAATATGAACAAAGAAAGCTTTGAAAAATTAAAAGAAAAAAAAGAAAAACTCATAAAAACAAATAGTCAAAATAATGATTTTAAAAAAGGCTTTGAGGATGGAGTAGATAAATCTTTTTTTCTATTCAAAAGTTATGTAAAGTTTTATAAAGATTATAGGGGTGATATTAAGAAATTACATAATGAACAAAAAAAAGTTTGGAATAAATGGGCTAGTTTTTATAAAGACAAAACTGATATAGATAAGGATAATTATATTAGAATATACAATAAATGGCTATTTGATTACATATTTGAAGAAGTAGAATTTATTTCTGAAAAAAGTATTTTATTCTGATTTTATAAAAAACTAAATAGTTTAATTTTATATAAACAATTATGGCAGAAAAAGACAAAGATGACAACAATAAAAAAAAGAAATCCTATACAATAGAGGATGCAATAAAAATTGCTGATGATATATTTAAAATGAGCAGTGAAAAAAAATACAATGTAGGCGCTTTTATTCATGGCCTTATTTTTGCTCAAGAATATGTTGTAAAATCATATAAAATACCTCAGCAGCAGGTGGCAGTAATCAAAAGAGATTGCAGGAAATACTTGTCACAAATAGATAAAATAAACAAGTCTAAAAAATAAGATTTTTTATAGGTTGCATATTCAGATAATTATGCATGCATAAAATATATAAAAGTTTAATACATTTTTTAATTTGGAAAGCAGGATTGGTTAAAGTAATAAATATTAAAATTTAGGAATGGTGTTAGAAGATGGGATGTGAGCTTAAAAGCAAGATTAAACTGGATTATATCCAGGATTTTGAAATGATGTTTGAAAGGATGAAATTTAATCGTCCTAGAGAAGCTGCTGTTTATTACGTTACTTTGATAGTAGATGCGCCTAAGGAATTTTCAGAGTTTTTAAAAATTGCAGATGAATTTGCAAATATTACCAGACGTCCTCTTGAAACTGGTCGAGCCTGTCTTATGAGAAATGGACTTGTTGCAAAGGTTTTATTTTCAAACGAATCAGATCAAGATTTTGGGAGAGAAAGCTACTTACCTGTACATCCAAGAGCCATTTGGGAAGACATTAAAAAAGATTTAAGGGGTTATATCGCAGATGATACCTATGCTGCTATAGAAAAAAGACTTGAGTCATATGATGGGTACTATAAAACAAACTTTGAAAAATATGGTATTAAACTGAAAAGACAGGGAAATGTTACCCTTCAATATAGTGGCAAATGGATTCTTTATAATATGCTAAATAATTGCCTTGAAAAAAATAATGAAATAAAATTACAGATCGGCGGAGAACGATTTTTTAAAGAACCTTTTTTAAAATATTTTAAAAAGTTTTTAGAATTGGATACAAAAATACAATTAATAGTTGATAACAAAAACCATATGCAGGATATTAAAAAATTAACTGAAAACTATAAAGATAATTTAGAAATAAGATATTTTAATGAAGATGTATCTGGTACAATGAGAAACTATGTATACGGTAAAGAAATCGCTATAAACGGTATAAAAATACTCCCCGAACAAAGCGATGAACCTTCCTATGTTGGTACTGCTTATGTAAATCTAGATGATATACACCTCCTAGATGAAAGATTCAATAATATGTGGACTATGGCTAAACCAATTGATATAAAAAAGATTGAAATTAAAGAAGATAACACAGATAAAAAAACAAAAAAATAATTTCTTTTTTTTACCTAAATCTTACAGTTTCAAGATTATACATAGCATTTGTACTAATATTATATCTTTTATGAATAGTACTAGAAACATCTAAACATTTTGATTCTTCGCCATGTCCAAATATTATTTTTTCAGGACGTGGAGACATATTGTTTACAAAATTTAAAAGCTGCCTTCTATCACTATGGCCCGAGAACCCATCAATGGTTTCAACATTCATACTCATTTTAATATTAACTACATTTCCACCAGTATTAAGAGGTATTTCTTCCCAGCCTTTTTGAATTTTTTTACCAAGTGTGCCCTCTGCTTGATAACCAACAAAGGCTATAGTGTTCTTTTTTTCTCCAGCCCATTCTTTGAAATATTCCATAACAGGGCCGCCGTTCATCATACCAGATGTTGCAAGAACAATACATGGATCTGGATTATCAATTATTTCTTTTCTCATTTCATGGCCATCGACTCTTTTAAAGATATCAGATAACAAAGGATTCTGTCCTTTTTGAAAAATTTGATTTCTGAGTTTATTGTTTAAATATTCAGGATAAGCAGTATGAATAGCTGTTGCTTCCCAGATCATTCCATCTAAATATACATTGATTTTAGGAATTTTCTTTGTTCTAACAAGATTCTCAAGAACGATCATTACTTCTTGGCTACGGCCAACTGCAAATACAGGGACTAATAGTTTTCCTTTCTTTTTAATGGTTCTTTGAACTATATCGCTTAAGCGTTCAGTGGCTTCTCGTCTACTAGGCTGAAAATCTTCTCTTCCGCCGTATGTTGCCTCCATAAAAATAGCTTCTAATCTTGGGAAACGATTGATTGCCGGATTAAAAAGCCATGATCTTTCATATTTAATATCTCCACTAAAAGCTATATTATATAATCCTTCGCCTATATGAAAATGAGCAATAGCTGATCCAAGGATATGACCTGCATTATGAAAGGTTAATCTAACATCAGGTGTTATATCAGTTGTATCTCCATAATCAACAGCAATACAATGTTTAATGATCTCACGGATATGCTCGGCTGAATAAGGAATTTTTTTAGCATCAGCCGCTGCAACCTTTAAATAATCCATCTGTAAAAGTGTACTCATATCACGGGTAGGCGGTGTACAATAAATTGGTCCATCAAAACCATATTTATATAAAAGAGGTGTTAAACCTGAGTGATCAAGATGAGCATGGGTAATTACTACTGCATCAATAGTTTCAAAAGGAAGAACCTCAGGTAAATGCAAATAAGGAGTAGTTTTCTCAGAAGATACATCTACACCACAGTCTATCATTATTTTACTATCCTGTGTATGTAATAGAGCACAAGAACGACCTACTTGCCTAAAGCCACCAAGACCAGTGACTCTAACAAATTTTTCCCCTTCAGATACTCCTCTATGAAGTCTTCTGCCAACTTTTCTAAGTATCTCTTTTCTTTCTTCACTCATTGATCTAAGATAATGTCTTATATCTTTGACTGTTTTAGATTGAATAGGAGGCGTGCGAACAATGCGTGGAGACCAATTAATTTTTTTTCTGATTTCATTTAATAAAGAACCTTGTTTTCCAATTGCAACACCTGGTTTCATAACTTCAATTGTTACTTCACCGATATCAGGTAAAAAATAGATGTTACTGATTTTTGCCTCGTCAGGAATAATTTTTTTAATTTTCTTTTCAGCAGTATCTGTATCTGTTATTACAGAAGGATCAGGTCTAACAGCTATTCTTTTCTGAAGCATTTTTGCAAGTTGCTTGACTAAATCCTCGTTTTTTGCAAATTTATCAGGATGCTTAGTATAGATTACTACTAATGCTCCTTCAAATTCTACATCTGATACATCGATACTGGGCGGAATAATAGCCCTAACTTTTCCTTTAATTTCTCTTAAAACATCGTCTACTGGCATGTTATACCTTTTATAAGCTTTTTAAATATAAGATTAAATTGGGTTAAATTTTGATTTAATAATTAGAATAAACTAAAATTAACTACTTCTTACTTTTTCTAATCTTTTTTCTATTTCATCTTGATCTAATTTTTTAAATCCTTCTTTGGTGATAACTCCAACATTAGTCATACCGCCAGATGCTGAATCTCTGCTTTTTGCTGAATATATAGCCCTTATAGCTAAATCAATACCTTCCTCGGCAGACATATTATCTCTAAAATGATCTTCTAAAACACCATAAACAAATGGTGATCCAGACCCTCCAGAGGTATATTTATCAGGAATAGCTCCTCCAGCAGCATCCAAAGAGTATACATGACCGCCGTCATTATCAAAACCAGCTAAAATTAGTTGAACATAATATGGCATAAATTTTCTTTGATTCATAATATTTGACATAAGTGTCGCAGCACTTTTAACAGGCATTTTCATATCTCTTTTAAGCCTGTATAGATTTGCTTCAGCTGTTAGATATCTAGAAAGAACCTGTAAATCTCCAACAAGTCCAGCTGTAGCTAAAGCTAAATGCTCATCGATTTTGTATAGCTTTTTTGTTTCTTTGTGTGCAATCAAATGTCCCATAGTAGCTCTAGTTTCAGTTGCTATTATTACTGCATCTTTACAAACAATTCCTAGTGTAGTTGTTCCAGTTTTAGTTACTTTTTCTGTATCCATAATAAACTCCTCAAAATTAGGAAAAACACAGATTAGAATAATAGAAGCTTTATATATATTTTACGTAAATTCCGGCATTGGGACAAAATTAATTCCTTCCTACTCTGACCGTGAAAACATTATGCA
>CAZWYI010000020.1:0-41594 GCA_964638155.1 uncultured Thermoplasmatales archaeon
TGCAGATCGTATGTAGCATTATCTAAGATATGGAGGTGCTTATTTTGACACTATCGGGAAAAAAGAACAGAAGAATTAAAAACCAATAGTCAAGAACATCCAAAACATCTAAACATAAGAAAAAATACAACCGTTAAAAAATATCCTTATTATACAATAATGTGTGATGAAAACCAAGAATCACAACATATTTACAAATATGGCGGGTTAAATTATATAAAAAAATAAGATAGAATTGGATTATCTTATTTATTATAGCGATTTTAATATCCCAATTAAATAATCATAGAATTTTTCAACAGTACTAATATGTACTTGTTCTTCAGGGCTATGAGGATATTTGATTGTTGGTCCGATACTTATTTTTTCCATACCAGGATATTTTTCTCCAATTATCCCACATTCAAGTCCTGCATGTATTGCTTCAACTTTTGGCTCTTCGCCATACATATCTTTATAGACTTTCTTTGAAATTTTTAGTATATCTGAATCCATATCAGGTTTCCAACCTGGGTATGGTTCTTCTTCTTCAACTTCTGCATCAGTAAGTTTTGCAATAGAATTTATCTGGTCACGTAGGTACTGTAATTCTGACATAATAGAGCTTCTAGAGCTAAGTAAAACATTTGCTTTGTCTTTTTCAGTTGTTACTTTTGCTAGATTTGTAGAAGTTTGAACAAGTCCTTCAATATCATAGCTCATTTTGTATACGCCATGTGGTAGACCATTAAGTAAATTCAATAGTTTTTCTTGCGATTTCTTTTCAAGAACGCTATCTACTTTAGTTTCACTTATTTTAACTTTGAATCCTGGATCAATTGGTTTTATCTCAAAAAAAATCTGTTTTTCTTCTTCTTTTATCATCTTTTCAAGTTCTTTTCTTTTTGATTCGTCAACTGTAATTTCAGCGTTTGCTTCACGGGGAATAGCATTATGTTTATCTCCACCCATAATTGATGCTATTTTTATGTCAAACTCTTCTTTTGCCTTGAAAAGAATTCTTGTTAGAAGTTTTACTGCATTAGCACGTTGTTCATGTACATCCACACCAGAGTGCCCACCGCGTAGTCCAGATATATTTATTTTTAGTCCTACACCTGAAGCACTTACTTTTTTAATTGGTAGTGTTATATCTGAGTTTCCACCACCAGCACATCCAACGGTTAGTACGCCCCAGTCTTCGCTATCTAGATTAAATAGCATTTTTCCAGTAAGCATATCTTCATTTAAAGCAAAAGCACCTGTAAGGCCTGTTTCTTCATCTACTGTAAAAAGTGCTTCTATTGTCCCTAGTTCTAATTCTTCATCTTCCATTATAGCTAGGGATGTCGCAAGACCTATACCATTATCTGCTCCAAGAGTTGTTCCTTTTGCAAGGATTTTGTCTCCATCTTTTTTAAGTTGAATTGGGTCTTTTGAAAAATCAAAATCAACATCACTATTTTTTTCACATACCATGTCCATATGGCCCTGCAGGACAACTGTTGGTTTATCTTCCATTCCTTTGCTTGCTTGTTTTTTTATTACAATATTTCCTGCATCATCTGTTTTATATTCAAGATCATGGTCTTTAGCAAAATTAATTACATATTCTCTTATTTTTTCTTCATGTTTACTACAACGTGGTATTTTTCTAATTTCATCAAATTGCTTCCATAAAAGTTTTGGTTTAAGATTCTCAACTACTGACATATTTTTTTAACCTCCCGAATAAAGCAAAAACTTGTAACATAAACTCTAATTAAAACGTTTCCCTATCGTAATTATAAGATTTTACTTGGTTTAATTGAATTAGAGACAGTTAATACGAATCTAAGTGATGTTTTTCAAGAGGTTTTTATTATGATGATACTAAAATTATGAGATATTCTTGTTTATAACCTTTTTTTTGTTATATTTGTTAAATTATTTTAAGTAAAAAAATAATGGATTTTATTCCATATATTCAATATCTGCTTCTTCTTTAAGATCTTCAAGTAAATAATCTTGAGCTGCCTGTTGTTTCAATTGATCTAAATAATCCTCATATGTCATTCCACTTTGTGCAAGTTGTTGTTCTAATTGCTCCTGGGTCATATTGTACTGTTGAAGTATCATGTTTATTTGTTGTTCTACCTCTTCATCAGATACATTATACTCGTCAACAGCCTTGCTTAAACAATTTTGCATAGCTAAATCCTCTTTAACCCTTTGGAAATAGTCCTCATATGTCATTCCACTTTGTGCAAGTTGTTGTTCTAACTCTTCTCTGGTCATATTGTATTGTTCAAGATTAGTATTTATTTCCTCCTCTACCTCAGTATCACTAGGCATAAACTCTTCCTGTAAAAAATGTTTAGACAATACTTCTTGGTCAATTAATTGCTCGAGAGCTTCTTCTTCAGATATTTCTTGATTTTGTTGTGAATAAGATTCTTGAATTGTTGCTACATCATCTGATGTAATTTCTTCCCCATTAACGGTTGCAACGACATTTCCTAAAGATTCCTCGTTACTATTTTTATTGTTATCATTTTTGTCATCAGTTTCGGTACAGCCACTGAAAGCAATAGTAATCAACAGCATCAAAATCAGGACTACAAATATTTTTCTTCTAATTCTATCAACTCATTTATTCAGTTAATCGAAGTGACCCTCATATTTAAAATTTATTGATTAAAAAGAGCCAGGTGTTTTTTTTTGCTAATTGTCTATTCTACCCAATGAATTTATACACGTTAACAATTTATGATGAACTAATGTTATGAGTCTAGAATTTGGTTTTTATATGTTGTGTGTTAGCACTATTTTGTTTTTTATTGCATATATCGTTCAAAACTATTTTCTTGATTAACCCGATAAAAACAGTGTTATGCAAAACGAAGGATATTTTTTCTTTTTTTAGCATAAAACCATTTAAATATACGTCTTCTATTAACCCTCGATAGTAAACCGGGAGTTATGATTTTTATGAACTGGGGAATGAAAAATAGACTATCCAAAATAATTAATCCAAAAGATGGACATAGTTTAATGCTTGCTGTTGACCATGGATATTTCATGGGCCCAACAACAGGTCTTGAAAATATAAAAGAAGTAACTGATCCTTTGATTCCATATGCTGATACTTTGATGCTAACACGTGGTGCTCTTAGAAACTATATCGATCCACAAACAAAAATACCAATTGTTTTAAGGGTCTCAGGTGGAACAAGTATTCTAAACAAAGAAAATCTTTTACATGAAGGAATCGCAGTTGACATTGAGGATGCAATAAGATTAAATGTATCTGGTGTTGCTTTTTCAATTCTAGTAGGCCAGCCATTTGAGCGTGATACACTTCTAGGGATGACCGAGTATATTGATATGTGCGAAAGATATGGAATACCAGTACTTGCTGTAACTGCAGTTGGTAGAGGGCTAGGTAAAGATGCAAAATATCTAAGTCTAGCAAGTAGAATGGCAGCAGAACTTGGTGCTCATATTGTAAAAACATACTTCTGTGAAAATTTTGAACGAGTAGTTGACACGTGTCCTGTGCCAATAGTTATAGCCGGTGGTAAAAAAAGACCTGAAAAGGACGCTTTACATATGGCATATGATGCATTGCAGGCTGGTGCCATTGGTGTTGATATGGGTAGAAACGTATTTCAAAGTAAAGATCCTGTTGCTATGATAAAAGCAGTAAATGCAATAGTTCATAAGAAATACAGTCCAAAAGAAGCTTATGACTTGTTCAAATCAGAAAAGAAATAGTTTGCAATAAGTTTATATAAATATCATTATTAACAAGAAAATCGGAGGCAAATAAAATGTTAGAAATAATAGCTATATTATTGTTAGTTCTAATAGTTGTAATAATACTACTTGTATTCTTTGGATATTACAACAAAATAATTAGATTTGAAAATAGAATAGATAACTCATGGGCTCAAATTGATGTACAACTCAAACGTAGAGCTGATCTTATACCAAACTTGATGGAAACAGTAAAAGGCTATATGACACATGAAAAAGAAGTACTTGAAAATGTAACAAAGGCACGTTCTGCTCTTATGAATGCACAAACACCACAGGAAAATGTTGAAGCAGACAATATGTTAACTGGTGCCTTGAAATCACTTTTTGCTGTTGCTGAAAACTATCCAGATTTAAAAGCAAATCAAAACTTTTTAAATCTCCAGGATGAACTAACTAACACTGAAAACAAAATATCTTATGCAAGACAACATTTTAACGATTCAGTGCTAGCATATAACAATACAGTTGAAACAATACCTGGTAAATGGTTTGCAGGAATAATGAACAAAAAAACACGTGATATGCTTGAGATACCAGAGGAAAATAAAGAAGTTCCAGAAGTAAAATTCTAAAAACATTTTTTCTTTATTAGGAAGAGATATGGAGAAAAAAATACTTGTTGAGGATCATATTCGAAGAAATAAGAGAAAAACCATATGGGTTTGTCTTCTTATGGCTCTCTTATTTATTGGTATAGTTTTTTCTGTAGGTTTTATTCTTTTTAATGGAAATGTCTATATCTCTCTTGCTTTTGCATTTCCAATAGCTATAGGTTATATTGCAATAACCTATTCAATTTCAGTTCCTGCGGTTCTATCTGCTGCTAAAGCAAGACCTGCAGATCCAAGAAAACGTGAGGAAAAACTTTTAATTCATAGAGTTGAAGAGATGAGTATCGCTTCAGGTATTCCTATGCCAAAAGTGTATGTTCAGGAATCACCTTATATTAATGCATTTGCTACAGGTAAAAATCCAGAGCATTCTGTAGTATGTGCGACAACTGGTGCTATTAGAAAACTTAACCAGGAAGAACTAGGTGGTGTTATAGCTCATGAGATGAGCCATATTAAAAACTATGATATCCGTCTTATGACAGTAACAATTGCTGTTGTAGGAGCAATTTCTTTGATTGCTGAAATCCTATTTTGGTCAATGTTCTGGGGTGGTGCAGGACGCAGCCGTGGTAGAGGCGAAGGACAGGCAATTTTAATTATTATAGCAATTCTTTTTGCAATACTTGCCCCTATTTTTGCACGTCTTACATATCTAGCTATTTCTAGAAGAAGAGAATATCTAGCTGATTCAACTGGTGCATATCTTAGTAGAAACCCAGAAGGCCTTGCTAAAGCACTTGAAAAAATAAGAGATGATCACGTAAAAGAAAAACCTAAAGGAAGTAAAACTGTAGCGCCGCTTTATATTTCAAATCCATTTAAAGCACAAGCCGCAGGAAAGGAATCACTTTGGTCTACCCATCCTCCTCTTGATGAAAGAATAAAAAGACTTAGATCAATGTAAATAAATCAACAATTTTTTCAATAATATCTTAGATTACTCTTATAAAAAATGTGATGGGATGTAGAATGGTAAAAGTTGTTTCTACTGCTACTGGAAAACCTAATTTTAGTAAAGCTGGTAAAATTATTTTTATATTTATCTGTATTTTAGCAATAGTTTTTGGCTCCTTTGGTTTGTATGTTACTTTTAACAATGTTGTAAAATCAATTGAAAGCCAAAATTGGGATACAACTAATGGCGAAATAATTGTTTCAGAAATTATTGAAAAAATAACCCATGGTAGAAATGTTGTAAATGAATATACCTATAGTGCAGATATTAGATATGAGTATACAGTTGATTCTGAATCATATATTTCAAGTAATGTTGCTTTTGGAAGTGGAGGTGTCAGCACCTCAGATAAGGGATATGCTGAAGGAATTGTAAATAAATACCCTGTTGGTAAAACAGTTAATGTATATTATAATTCAAATGATTCTTCTGAATCTGTGTTGGAGCCGGGGGTAAATTTCAACCAATTAATTTTGTTTATTTTGTCTTTATTTTTTGTATTAATTGGTATAATACTTCCAATATATTTTTTTAAAACCAAAAGATTCAATTCTTTTTTTAGAAGAGGAGAAATTGATATAGACTTAGATAAAAAAAGTTATATTCCAGGCGAAACAATTAAAGGTAAGCTTTTTTTAAAAACAAAAAAAGCAGTTAAAGCCCAAGCCCTTGCTGTTTTTTTTGGTGCTGAAAAAAACATTACAAGAGATAATAATCCATATGGTCGAGTAAGATTTAATACTACAACTACAACCTATGATATTTTTAAAAATAAAAAAGTAATAGGTTCTCAAAAGGTATATTACAAAGACGAGTATTTCCCCTTTGAAATAAATATTCCAAAAAATACCCTTGAAAGAGTTGATAATTGGGGAGAAAATGGTGAATATTTGTACGGTCTTAATAAGGATAACTCAAGCGAAAGAGCTATGGCTGTTCAAAGAGGGGCTTCACAGTTATTTGGCCAATATGTAAAAATGAGACGTATAAAGGAAGATGTAAATTATTTCGTTGAAGCACAACTCTACATAAATAAAAAGTTAGATATTAAGGGAAAAGTAAAAATTGAATTAAAAAAAAATTGATGAAGAAAAATCTACTTAATATTTTTAATAAAGCTATTTATTTTTTCTTCATTTTCTTTTATCTCTTCTTTTTTAACCTGAAGATTTAATGTTTCATTAAATGTTTTTAAACCTATAGAATTTAAATAATCTTTTAGAAAATCACTTGTTTTTTCGTTTTTTTCGCCAGATGCACTACCTGTTATAAAAACACCTGCTTTTTTACCTTTTATGTTTTCTGCTTTGTTAAAAAATGTGCGTAGGTGAGGCGCAGGTTTTCCTGCCCATGTAGGGGATCCAACTATTATTGTATCATATTCTTTTAAATTGAATTCAGTGTTTTTTATAGGGAGTTCTTTTTGGGTCATAGCAGCTCTTCCTGCTTTGAAAAAACCTGGTTTTTTTGTATGTTTTACTTCTAGTAAATCTACATTATCATTGTTTTTTTCTAGTTTATCTTTTAATAACTCTGCTGCTTTTTTAGTATTGCCGGTCCTTGAGTAATATACTATTCCAACTTTCATATGTTTTTTCTCCATTTGTTAATCTCTTTATCTATTGCTATCAATCATTAGATATATAATAGTTATACCTCGGTAAACAAAAAACTCTTTTAAATAAGTGTATATAGGGATTTTGGTTTTAAGTATGGATAAGATGAAAGTTGCAATGTACTATAACAACCATGACGTTAGAATTGAAAAGCAAGATATTCCAAACATTTCTGATAATGAAATTCTTGTAAAGGTTGTTGCTAGTGGGATATGTGGTTCAGATGTTATGGAATGGTACAGAATTAAAAAGGCACCTCTTGTCCTAGGCCATGAAATATCTGGCGATATAGTAAAAATCGGTAAAAATGTTAAAGATTTTAAAAAAGGAGATAGAGTTTTTGTAACCCATCATGTTCCATGTAATACCTGCAGGTTTTGCTTAAATGATGAGCATACTCTTTGTGATACTATTCATAACACAAAATTTTATCCTGGTGGTTTTTCACAGTTTTTACGGGTACCTGAAATAAATGTTGATCGTGGCACATTCAAACTTTCAAATGAGATGAGTTATGATGAAGGAACCTTTATTGAGCCGCTTGCATGTGTTGTACGTGGTTTTAGAAAAGCAGGTTTTAAGCCATTTAGTTCAGTTCTTGTAATAGGTAGTGGCGTTGCTGGTATTTTAAATATTAAACTAGCAAATGCTCTTGGTGCAAGTAAGGTATTTGCAACTGACATTAATAAATTTAGAACTAGTTTTGCCAAAAAAATGGGGGCTGATTTTTCTTTTAGTGCAAAAGAAGATATTCCTTCAAAAATAAAGGAAAATAATGATGGTCGGCTTGCTGATTTTGTTGTATTATGTGCTGGTGTTCCTAGTGCGATAAAACAAGCTATAAATGCTGTTGAGCCAGGTGGTACAATTCTATGGTTTGCTCCAACTAAACCTGATTTAAATGTTGAGTTTCCATTTTTTGATATTTGGAATAAACAAATTAAGATGTTTTCAACCTATGCTGGTGCAGGAAAAGACATCATTGATGCAATTGAACTAATTAGATCTAAAAAAGTAAAAGTTACAGATATGATAACACATAAACTTCCAATGGATAAAGCAGCTGAAGGATTTAAGCTTGTATCTGAAGCAGAGGATTCTATGAAAGTAATTATTGAACCTAATAAGTAGATGTTTTTTTATGAATAAACTAAAGGCAATTTGGAAACTGATGCGTCTTGAGCATGGATTAATGATCTTTTTAGGTATTCTAATTGGCTCAGTTATATCACTTGGTGGTTCTGGAATTCCTCCTTGGGATAAATTTATTTTAACTTTTCTTACTGCTTTATTTCTAGAGGCAAGCACGTTTGCTTTAAACGATTATTTTGATCTTGATATTGATAAAAAAAATAATCGTACTGATAGACCTCTTGTAAGTGGGGCTTTACAACCTAAAACTGCTTTGGTTTTATTTGCAGTTTTTTTCCCACTAGGAATAATTGCTTCTTATTTTGTTAATATTGCCTGTTTTATTATTGCAGTAATTACTGCCATATTTGCAATTTTATATGATTCTCATATGAAGAAATTAAAATTACTTGGTAATTTTTATATTGCTTATGTTATGGCTATTCCTTTTGTTTTTGGTGGTGCAGCAGTTCTTCCTGAAAATAGCATTTCTTTTAGTATTACTCCTTCTATTTTTATTGTTGCTTTAATTGCTTTTCTTGCTGGCTCTGGTAGAGAAATTATGAAGGATATTGAGGATTTTGAAGGCGATAGTACTAAAGGAGTCAGGTCTTTTCCAAAATATATAGGAATTAAATATTCTAGTATCCTTGCCGCTTTTTTTTATATTATTGCTATTATTTTAAGCTTTATTCCCTTCATGTTTGAGCTTTTTGATATTTATCATAGAAACATTTATTATATATCAATTATTATATTAACTGATGTGATGCTGATGATTACGTCGCTACAGTTGATATTTAACAAGGACATAGAGCTTAAAATTTATAGAAGAATTAGTCTTTATGCAATCTTTATTGGACTAATCGGTTTTCTAGCAGGTGCTCTTGTTCCATAGTACATATAGTACAGGGGAGTTTTATTTTGATTAATCCAGATATTGCAGGGGTTTTACTTGTCTATATTTATGTAGCAATTTTATTAATTTCTACAGAAAAAATACTTGATTTTGTTCCAACTGATCTTAGTAGAAAATTCCTTCATATAATGGTTGGAAATATTGCCTTTTTACTTCCTATTTTCGAGACAAAAGAAGTAATGGCTTTTGTTGCAGCCGGTCCTTTTATTTTATTTACATTTTTGATGAGTCCTTATTCGCCTATTAAATCTATGCGTGGAAAAACTAGTGGTGCAGGACATAGTATGGGTCTAGTTTATTATGCTATAGCATGGACTGTTCTAGCATACTTATTTTTTGACCATATGGAGATTATTGCAATTGGAATTCTAGCAATGAGCTATGGCGATGGTTTTGCATCTGTTATAGGTAGTAGATTTGGTAAACATAAATTTAATATCTGGGGTGATGAAAAAAGTTTTGTGGGATCTATTTCTATGTTTATTTTTACTCTTTTAACTGTCTTTGTTGCCTTGTTTTATTATCAAATTACTATTTCTGATAAGTTACTTGTTTTAATTTATATTACTTTAGTTGCAACTATTATTGAAGCGTTTTCTCCTAAAGGTCTTGATAATATAACAGTTCCCTTTATAGCTCCATTTTTATACTGGTTTTTAATTGTAATGTGAAAGATATGCGTTATATAATTATTGATGGTCTTGACGGTGTTGGAAAGGATACCCATGCTTTACTTGTTAAAGAAAAATATGAAAAAATAGGTGAAAAGGTAGTAATTCGCTCTCATCCAAATTCTGATAATTTTTTTGGTCGTGTTGCTAAAAAATCTCTTTTAGGTGGTAGTAAATTTGATAAAATTAAGGCTGCAGTTTTTTATATGCTTGATGTGTTGAGGTCTGTTAGAAAGTACTCTAATAGATCTGATATTGATACTCTTATTATGGTTAGATATTTAGTTGGTACTGCTTATCTTCCAGAAAGGCTTTCTAAATTTATGTACAAGTTTTTTTTAGGTTTTGTTCCTACATCAAAATATATGTTTTTTCTTGATGCTGATCCAAAACTTGTTTTAAAAAGGTTTGAAGAACGTAGTGAACTTGAGGTTTTTGAAACACTGAGTTCTTTAAAGAAGGTTAGGAAAAAAGCTCTTTTTCTTGTGAAAAACTGGTATGTAATTAATACTGCTGGTAGTATTAAGGATACTTTTTCTGAGATCGAAAAGATTCTTGATTTAATTGATGAAGAAAAATAAAATTTTATTTTATTTCTTTATCTTTTTCAAAACCATAATTTTTATATACTATGCATAACAGTTATATAATGGTAATATGCCTACAACAATACAAATTAAAAAAGATACCCGCGAAAAATTAAAACTATTAGGACACAAAGGAGAGTCATACGATACAATTATTGAAAGATTATTAAACTATTTTGAAGAATTGAATGTTGAAAAATTGATTGAACAAAGATATAAGAAACTCCAAAAAGAAAAAGATAAATATGTATCTTTGGACGAGATATAAATGGAGATAATGATTCATCCTCGTGTTAAGAAATTTATTACTGAAAGTGGAGATAAAGAACGGATTAAAAAACTCCTTAAAAAATTAGCTAAAGATCCTTATATATCAAAAAACAACATAGATATAAAAAAATTAAAAGGAAAAAAGCATGACTTGTACCGGCTTAGATTGGGAAACTACAGATTTGAATATTTTATTGATGAAGAAAAGATATGGATTGATAATGCTTTCAAAAGAGAGCGAGGGTATAGATAAGACAAATCATTGATTACTATTTTTATAAAGCTAAAATTAACCACCATTATCTATAAAATTATATATTCTAGATAATTTATTTTATATTAATATAAAAACATTTAAATAGTTATAAAACAATTATATATTACAAGGATGGGGGAGTTAAACTAATTTTTTCCTATCTCTCCTCACCACCTCCACGGCTTCCCCATCCAAGAATTATTACTTATTTTAGAAGTGTTGACACTACATCAGAAAAATGAGGGACAGTGTCTAACTCTTCAACTTTGAATGGTGAAATCCATTCATATCTAGAATGCTCCCAGTCTATATTTACTTTACCCCCCTCCTTTTTAAATAGGAAAGAAAAAACCTTCCAATTATAGGTTTCTCCTTCGTAAACATCTTCAAAAACAATTGGATCTCCCCTTTTTAATAAAATAATATTCTCTTTATTAAGACCTGTTTCTTCTCTAATTTCTTTATAGGCTGTATCAATTGGTTTCTCATCTTCCTCTACATAACCAGATACTCCACACCACATGCCTTTATAGGTTCTAACCTTGTTTGATCTTTTAAGGACAAGAATATTTCCTTCATTATTTTTTAAAATGCAGGTTACTACACTCGGCATAATTTAACATCTCTTCTTCATTTTTTTAAATCTTTATAGTATTCCTTTGCTAGTAAAAAATAAATAACAGAGAAGAACAATAAAGTAACCATTACAACTGCCAATAGATAAAATATAACAAAATCAAAAATAGTTTTTAAGGTAATTAACTCTACTACAAAATTGTTTATCAGATAGAAAATTATAAAGAAAAAAGTTCCAATAAGTATAGAGGTAAGTAAGTTCTTTTTTATTTCCTTACACTCAATTTCTTTACTCATGTTTCTATTAAAAGGTATATAAACAATAATAAAAGCTTTTTTCCAAGAAATTTATAAACTTTTTAGAATCGTTTGCAAACATAGTCAATAACAGATTCAAAAACAGCTCTACCATCACCAACATTATCTTTAATTCCCTCTTTAGTCCAATTGGGATGTTGATGACGATAAAAAACACGCTCAGGATGAGGCATCATGCCAAAGATATTACCGTTTTTATTACAAATACCTGCAATATTTTTTACTGAACCATTAGGATTCCAAGGGTAATCATCATATTCCCCGTCTGGATTGACATATCGAAAAACAATCTGGTCGTTTTCTTCAAGTTCTTTCAAATATTCTTCTTTTTTATCAAGAGGAAACAAAAGTTTTCCCTCGGCATGGGCACTAGGAATAAGCCGGATATCATTTTTAGCTATTTTTTTTGTAAAGATACATTTTCCATTATTTTCATGTTTTAAAAAAGTAGGGCGACATTCAAACCTATTGCTATCATTAATATTGAGGCATGCATCAGGAACTTCACCTATAGCATATTTTATACCAGGCAAAAGACCAAGCTCAGTTAAAACCTGAAAACCATTACAGACACCAATTATTGGATACCCCTCAGTAACATAGTTTTTCAGATCAGATCCAAGTTTACTTTTCATACGTGCTGCAAAGATAGCACCAGCACGGATATAGTCTCCAGCAGAAAAACCACCTGGTATCATAATACATTGAAAATCAGAAAGATATCTTTTTTCTTCTTTGTTACAATCTATATGAAGAAGTTGCTTTAGGTGAACAAACTCAGGATTAGTACCAAGGCTTTCAAAGGAATCATATGACTCCTGCTCACAGTTGGTTCCTTCTATTCTTAAAACAGCTACTCTAATATCTTCTTTTTTCACGGTTTTTCACCTAAATTTTTCAATTCTGGTAATAGAAGACTATTATTATTGCTTTTTGTATTAACCATAAATGTTATGGAAATATCAGCCTGTCCAAAATGCGGAAGTAGAAGGATTTTTCAAGGTCGATTAAAAGAAGGTGTACTAATTGGTTATACACCTGCTACTTATGTATGTAGAAACTGTGGTTATAGAGGATTACCTGTAATCTTCGACTCAGAAGGAGAGTATAAAAAATTTTTAAAAGAATTCAAAGGAATAGAAGGATATGAAAAAGAATATGAAAAAATAAAAGATCAAACCGAAGAAAAAAAATCTTTTTTTCTAAAAAATATTAACATAAAACTAGGTCTTGCTTTAATTGTTTCAGCGCTTGTTATTGGGGCAGGAACAAAATTAGCATACATAAACCTTATAGGAATTTTAATTTTAGATGGCATAGTTTTGTTTCTAGTAGGCCTCTTCGGAAAAAAAGATGAAGAACAAGATATTGAAAAAATTAAAAGATATCCAAAAATAGCTGGTTTTATAATGATTATAACTGGATTATTTTTTCTTTTTATCTACCTGTTGATGATATATTATTTCTTAAATATTGATTTATTGCCCTCAGAGCAAATTGAAATGTTTAATGGATCAGAATCTTTTTTGACCATAAGTATAATCCAATCTTTGTTTTGCTTAATAGGAATAGTTGGTGGAATATTTTCTATTTTTAAAAGAAAATGGGGTATAGCAGTAATTGGGGCTATTGTTGGAACACTTATATTAATGCCAATTACTACTATTCTTTCACTTGCAGCACTTATTCTTATAAATCTTTCCAAACCTGTATTTAAAAATGATAGGAAAAATGCTACATAAAACTCTATATTTTATTGGGCAAACTTTTAAAATAACTTCTATATAAAGGTTTAATCCTATGACACAGTATAATCTGACTCATCTTGATAAACTAGAAGCAGAATCAATATTTATCATGCGGGAAGTTGCAGCTCAGTTCGAGCGGCCTGCACTTTTATTTTCTGGTGGAAAAGACTCAATAGTTATGGGTCATATTGCAAGAAAATCTTTTTATCCTGCTAAAATTCCTTTTCCATTTTTACATATTGATACAGGTCATAATTTTCCTGAAACAATAGAATATAGGGACAACTACGTTAAAAAACTTGGTGCAAAACTTGTAGTTGGAAAAGTACAAGACTCAATTGACGAAGGGAGAGTCAAAGAAGAAAAAGGAAAATATGCAAGTAGAAACTACTTACAAACCACTACTCTTCTTGATACAATCGAAGAACACAAGTTTGACTGCTGCATCGGTGGCGGCAGACGCGATGAAGAAAAATCACGTGCTAAAGAACGTTTTTTTTCACATAGAAACGAGTTTGGCGAGTGGGATCCTAAAAACCAAAGACCAGAACTCTGGGATTTATACAATGGAAGATACAATATAGGTGAACACTTCAGGGTTTTTCCTCTAAGTAATTGGACAGAAATGGATGTATGGCAGTATATTTTAAAAGAAAAAATCGACATCCCAAAACTATATTTTTCTCATAAACGTAAATGTATAGAAAGGGATGGTGTGCTTCTTGCTTTTACTGATTATTTGAATATGGATGAAGAAGAGAAAAAAAATGCAAAAACTATGCAGGTCAGATGTAGAACAATTGGTGATATGACCTGTACAGGTCTTACTAAATCAAAAGCAACTACTCTTGAAGAAATTGTAAATGAGGTCGCACAAATTAGAAGTTCAGAACGTGGTAATAGAGCTGATGATAAGAGATCAGAAACTGCTATGGAAGACCGTAAAAAGGAGGGATATTTCTAATGGTCGATCAAAACGCATATTTAGATATGGAACTATTACGGTTTACAACAGCAGGAAGTGTTGATGATGGAAAAAGTACTCTTATAGGCCGTCTTTTATATGATAGTAAAACCCTTTTTTCTGATCAAATTGAGACAATTGAGAAGGTTAGTGAAAAACGTGGTGAAAACCTGAATCTCGCGCTTCTTATGGATGGGCTTAAATCAGAGCGGCAACAGGGAATTACAATTGATGTAGCCTATAGATATTTTGCAACACCTAATCGTAAATTTATAATCGCTGATACACCAGGGCATCCACAGTACACGAGAAACATGGTTACTGGAGCGTCTACTGCAAACCTTGCAGTAATTCTAGTTGATGCTAGAAATGGTGTTGTTGAGCAGACCCATAGACATATTTTTATTGCATCACTTCTACAGATTCCGCATTTTGTCATATGTATAAATAAAATGGATTTAGTTGATTTCAAAGAAGAAGTATATAATAACATAAAAAAAGAAATCAAAGATTTTGTATCAAAACTTGATGTTCATGATCTATTTTTTATTCCAATTAGCGCGCTACTTGGTGATAACGTAGTTGATAAATCAGAAAACATGACCTGGTATAATGGATCAACTCTACTTTATTTACTTGAAAATATTCATATCGCTAGTGATGAAAACCTAATAGACTGCCGTTTTCCAGTTCAATATGTGATACGTCCACGTGATGATAAATTCCATGATTACAGAGGATATGCAGGAAAAATAGAAAGCGGTATTTTTAAACCGGGTGATAAGGTAAAAGTTCTCCCAAGTGGCTTTACAACTAAAATCAAATCAATTGAAAATGAGGATAAAGATAAAGTAAAAGAAGGATTTCCACCGATGTCAGCAACAATCCAGCTTGATGATGAACTTGATGTTAGCAGAGGTGATATGATAGTTCGTGAGAACAATGTGCCAATTATAGGTCAAGATATTGATCTAATGATTTGTTGGATGAATAAGAAAAAGTTAGAACTTAACAAAAAATATATTGTAAGGCATACCACTAGAGAAACAAAGTGTCTAGTTAAAGACCTTCTCTACAAACTTGATATTAATACTCTTCATAGAATTGAGAACGCTAAAGATTTAAAGCTAAACGAAATAGGTAGAATAAAAATTAGAACCGCAAAACCTCTTTTTTATGATGAATACAAAGAAAACAGGGCGACAGGCTGCTTGATTCTTATTGATCCGCATACAAACGAAACAGTTGGCGCCGGGATGATTAGAGGATAGGAGAATTTTTATGATTGATAAGTTAAAAGGAAAAGGACTTTTGATACATCACTGGGATACAGATGGAATAAGCTCAGCTAAACTTCTTTTAGAAAAACTAATGGGAAAAATAGTTTCTAATAGAACACCAATTGTTGGTAACTATTTTTTAACAGATGAAGAGATAAGTGAATGCAAAGGTTTTGATTTTATAATTATAACTGATATGTCTCTACCTAAAGAAAATGTGTTAGAACTTAAAAAACAAACAAATAAAGTTTTCATCTTTGACCATCATTTAGGTGAAGAAATAAAAGAAGTATTTCACCATAACCCAATTATTAAAGGAGAAAATCCTGATCTTTTTCCTTCTGCTAGTTGGATAGTCAATGATTATCTAAAAAACGATGTAAACCTTTTTTCAATTCTAGGAATTATTGGTGATCACGAGGAAAAAATAAAAAATAATCCTAAGTTTAGTAAAATCATAGATAATTTTTGTAAAAAAAATAATTTAACTTTTGAAGATTTACATAAAATGGTTTATCTTATTGATTCAAACTATAAAATTGGTGATAAAAAGAGTGTTGAAATAGCACCACTTTTTTTACTTGAACATGAAAAACCAAGTGATATTCTTGAAAATAAAACCTGGAATAAAATTTTAAATAATTTAAATAAAGAAATGGAAAAACAGCTAAATTTTCCAGAGGAAACAATAGATAGTATTTTACTAAAAAAAATTAGCACACCGTATAATATTATATCTACTATTACTAGAAAGGTAGCTTGGAAAACTGGGAAAAACACTATTGTTGTAAACACAGGTTACTTTGATGATAAAGATCAATTATATGTTAGAAGTAATAAAACCGCTGAGCCGATGATAAAACGTGGAAAAGAACTAGGCCTAAAATGCGGCGGTAAAAAAGAAGTACTTGGTGCAATTGTTCCAAAAGATATGACTAACTCTTTTGTAAATGAAATAATTGATTATTTGAAAAAATAATTAATATCTTTCTTTATTTTGTGATATTAATGAAAAATCAAAAAGGAGTCACAGTTTGGTTTACAGGTCTTCCCTGCTGTGGAAAAACTACTATTGCAAAAAAAGTTTTTAAAATTTTAAAAGAAAAAGGATATAATGTTGAACATTTAGATGGAGATATAGTTAGAAAAGACTTAACTCGTGATCTAGGTTTTTCAAAAATAGATCGAAATGAAAACCTTAAAAGAGTCACTTTTGTTGCAAAGCTTTTAACCAGAAACAATGTAATAGTTCTAGCTACTTTTGTATCACCATATGAAAAAAGAAGACAGAAATCAAAAAAAGAAATCAGTAATTTTATTTTAATATATGTAAAATGCTCTATTGAAACCTGTAAAAAACGGGATGTAAAAGGAATGTATAAAAAAGCAATCGCTGGTGAAATTAAAAATTTTACAGGTGTAACTGATCCATATGAAGAGCCAAAAAACCCTGATTTAATAGTTGATAGTGAAAAAGAAACAGTTGATGAAAGTGTTTTAAAAGTTTTGAAAAAACTAAAAGACCTTGGATATATACAGTAACTGTAAAAAAATGAAAACAGAAAGTGATGTCAAAAACATTTTTCTTCTAACAAAAAAAGATATTTTATTTTTATTTATTGGTTTTTTTGTACTTGGGATTCTTACTTTTTTAGCATACGAAGGTGTTACCCCAGAGGGCCTATCTTCAAATGGTCAGATAATGATAGGAATACTTCTGATGGCTGCTATTTTTTGGATAACTGAACCCATTCCACTGCCTGTTACTGGTCTTTTGATAATGATCTTACAGCCAATTCTTGGGATAATGCGTGCTGATGATGTTTTTTCTAGTTTTGGAAACCAGGCAGTATTCTTTTTGATTGGTGCATTTATTATTGCTGCAGCTGTTGAAAAACATGGATTGCATAGAAGAATAGCATTAAAATTTTTAAGTAGATTTGATCAAAACCCTAGGCTTTTCACGCTAGGTATAATGCTAAGTTGTGCATTTTTATCATTTGTAATGCCTGAGCATGGTGTAGCAGCTTTATTTTTACCGATTGTTATATCCGTTCTTGTTGCAATGAAGGTTGTTCCTAGAAAGAGCAATTTTGGAAAAGTAAGTCTTTTAAGTATAGCTTATGGCTGCTCTATCGGAAGCCTTGGTACTTTAATAGGTGGTGCAAGAAACCCTCTTGCAATAGGTTTTCTATCTTCTCTTGAAGATCCAATAATTGTATCATTTGGAGAATGGATGATATATTCGATGCCGATTGTTATAATTTCACTTCCTCTTGTATGGCTAGTTCTAAACTTTTCTTTTCCAATAAAAGTAAAAAATATAAAAAATGCACGTAAAGAAATACAAAAACAAGTAAAAGAGGCTGGGAGAATATCAAACAAAGAAATAACTGTTCTAATTATTATGATTCTAACAATAGTTCTTTGGATTGCCTTTTCACATCATACATATTTTGGCCTTGCAGTTATTGCAATATTTGGATCGTTTCTAATGTTTATCACAGGTTTAATTAACTGGAAGGATGTTGAAAAGCGTATTCCATGGGGAATTATTCTTATGTATGGTGGTGCAATAACCCTTGGAATTGGAATAGCTGAAACTGCTGCAGGTGAATGGATTGCAAGCCAAATCTTCAACACAGCAGGAATAAACATGTATCTAGTGGTACTTTTTATGATAGTATTTACAGTACTTTTGACAAATATTATGTCAAATGTTGGAGCTGTAGCAATACTACTTCCTATTGGCGCAAGTATTGCAACAAAAATGGGTTTTGCAAACCCTCTTTTAACAACATTATTAATTGCATTAAGCGGAGGACTTGCATTTATGTTTGTTATAGCAACACCTGGTAATGCTATAACGTATTCGGCAGGGTATTACTCGACAAAAGATCTTCTCAAAGGAGGAATTTTAGCTAATATCATATGTATAATGGTTGTGTTTGTAGTTGCAATAGTATATTGGATGGGAGTTTTAAATATAGGATAAAATATAGGATGATAAAAAATGTTTAAAAATATATTAGTACCAATCTCTTCAGAATTCTACCCGAAGCAGGTTTTAAAAAGAAGTCTTTATCTATCGCAAAAATTTAAATCAAAACTAACTTTTTTATATATAATTGAAGATAAACTACTCGAAGAAACAGATCAGCTTGTTGATTCATATCTTTCAGATTTTGAATTAACACAAACAAAAAAGGAGATTATAAAAGCAAAAAAAATCTCAGCTGATGAAATTGTTTTTAAGGATGCATCTAACTTTTTTAAAGATAAAAAAGTAGATTTTAAAGAAAAGGTAAAAAAAGGCGAGTTTACACCAATTATTTTAAGCGAATTAAAGAAGAAAAATTATGATCTAATTCTCATGGGCTTTGAAAAAGAATGCAGACTCAAGTATAGGCTACTTGATCAAGTAGAGTTACCGGTATGGATTGAAGCAAAAAGTGATAGCAGAAAAATCCTGGCTGTGACTTCTAATCTTACACCAAATAAAAAAGTAACAAAAATGTCTATGAAACTATCAAAAAAACTAGGATGGAGTCTTGATATTATTTATGTTGTTGATAAAGAAGATACATCTGTTGTTGATGAAAAAGGTAAAAGATCAACTAAGAAAACAGAGAATGATCTTGTTATGATTGGAAGTAGTTTTTTAAATAAAATAGAAAAAAAAGGTGTCAGAATAAAAATGATCAAAGGAAAAATAGAAAAAGAAACCATAAAAACTGCAGAAAATATCAATGCAAATCTTGTAGTTATTGGTAAGGAAGAAAAAAAGAAAGGAATGTTTGGTCTTCCTGTAAAAAATGTCAAGCAAAAAATAGCTGGTAAATGTGATTATTCTATTTTGTTTGTAAATTAATACAATTCTTTACTAAAATATGACTTTTTTATATTTTTTCTCTAATTAATACGTTCAGCTAACCTGTTTTTAACTTTATAAACAAAACTATCTTTAAATATTGCCCCTGAAAAAATGTAATTAAGAAATATTAATATACTACGGTATATAGGTATAAAATGGTATAATGACGGCAACAACAATAAAGATACACAAAGAAACAAAAGCTGAAATAGATAAATATAGAGAATATAAAAATGAAAGCTATGATGAGTTACTAAGAAAAATAGTATACATTGTTAAATCAAAAAAAAGATCCAAAACTTTCAAAGGAAGCAATAAAGACAATCGAAGAAGCTAGAAAAATAATGGATAAAGGCCATTATTATACAGAAGCAGAGGATAAAAAAATATTAGATCTTGAATAAATGTGTGTTATAATATTCTTTTAATTCTCTTGATATTTTATTTAACCCTAATCTCTTAGCCATTTCAACATTATCAAATGAATAAATAGACAAATCAGTAGATTTTTCTAAAAGTTTTTCAAAAATAAGTGATACAAGATAATTTTTATGATCAGTATCCTTGTATCTCTCCTTTTTTATTTTTACATTTATAAAATCTGCCCTGCAAACTTTTATAACATCATGATCAATTGCTGATTTCTTACCGATCAGTGGTATAGATTGATCAAGCGACTTAAAAAGAATAGAAGGTACAAGGCCTTTTGGTTTTTTTAAATGAATATCATATTTTAGCCAACTTTCATTTAAAAATAAATATGATATATTACTTTCTTTGATTAAACAAGGGCAGTCTGGATGTTTGCTAGTAATAATAATTAAATCAATATCAGAATTTTTTCTATCGATAACGTTACTTCCCACTAAACCTGCATAGATGATGTCGTTGTATTCATAAGATTTGCATATCTGTAATATTTTTTTATAAAGTTCTTTTTTGTTTATGTTCATTTTAAATAATTCCATCAAAATCTTATTGATAAAAAAGAGATCAATTCTCAATATAAACCTTGTTATTACTTATATCACAAACCAATTTTAGATTAAATTTTTCTAAAATATCCCTTCCTAAAAGGCTTGGACAATTTTGTGTTGTTTCCATTACATATATTTTCATATTAGAAAGTTTAACCAACTTATCTTCTGAAGATATTGCCCGAATTTCAGTATTATTAATTTCCCATCTCCTTGCCTTCTCAGCAAGGCCAGTTATGCTTCCAACAGGTTTACCTAACTTATTATATGAAATTCCAATAGCATAACAATCCATCGTAGAAATACCTGTAACATCAGATCCGGTATCAATCAAAAAATTGATTTGCCTTCTGATCTTTGGTCTATCAGATTTAACGCTTAACAATATATATGGTGCGTTTCCTTTAAAATATCCGTTGATGCGCAATTATATTCTCCTAGTGATTAAACAACTAGGATAAATGTATCATCAGGAACAAAATCAATTAAAAATTTGTTTGGATCGTGAAATTTTTCCTTAAGCCTTTTTATGAGCGTTTCTAGTTTGCTTGAAGTAATTACTACATTTTGATCTCTAATTGCTACATATTTTTTCGGGTATTTTTTCTTTAGATCTGTAAAGTTCATAGTAAACCACTCCAGATCTTTGTTTGCTGCTTTCAGCTCTTTAAGACTTAGTTCATCTGCATCCATATGATACCTATCCCAATTATGTCTTTGTTATTATAAAAATTTTTTCTTTATATGTCTTATGTATCAAATTGTAGTAAAATAAATAAAATTTGCTAGATTTCCATGAATATGAATTAAGAGTTGGAAGCTATAGAATTATTGCAGATATAGATAGGAAATCAAAAATGATTAAAATTCTTTTAATAATGCATAGAAAAAATGTCTATAATAAATATTAAACAATTTATATTAGGGAAAATAAACTATTTTTTTGAATGTATATCTTAGAAAACTGAATAAATCAAATTTATCCATAATTTCATTAAATAGATATCAATTAGTAAAGATAAAATAAGGGGATAAGGATTCAAAAGAAAAAAGGAATAGATCAAATGAAAGCTGTAATTTTAGCTGCAGGTGAAGGAAAAAGGCTTAGGCCTTTTACTGAAACGCTACCTAAAGTAATGCTTCCTGTGGCAAATAAACCAATAATTAAGCATGTAATAGAATCACTTGAAAAAACTGAAATTGATGAAATAATTATTGTTGTAGGATACAAAAAAGAAGTAATAATGGAATATTTCAAAGATTACAATAAAACAAAAATCTCTTTTGTCGAGCAAGAAAAACAACTTGGAACAGCACATGCTCTAATTCAAGCAAAAAAGAAAATAAAAGAATCTTTTATTGTTATCCCTGGAGACAATATAATTGATAGTAAAAGTATTTCAAAATTAATTAGAGATGAATCAAAATATTCACTATTAATTATAGAGCATTCTCATCCATCAAAATATGGAGTTGTTTTCACTGAAAGAAAAAAACTTAAAAAAATAGTTGAAAAACCAAAAGAAGAAATCGGTAAATTCATATCAACGGGTATCTATAAATTTCCAAAAAATGTTTTTAAAACAGTTGAGGAACTAGCAAATAAAGGAATATATGCCTTAACTTCTTCTATTGATCTACTCCTTGAAAAAAACAGTGTTAATACAATACTTGCAGATCAATGGATGGATATAGTATATCCCTGGGATCTAATAAAAGTAAATGAAACAATGCTGCAGTCATCAAAAACATCTAAAGCAGGAACTATAGAAAAAAATGTGGTAATAAAAGGAAATGTATCAATTGGAAGAGATACCAAAATTTATTCAGGATGCTACATAGTAGGGCCAGTTACAATTGGAAAAAATTGTGAGGTTGGACCAAATGTATGTATATTTCCATCGACATCAATTGGAAATAACTCCTCTATACATCCTTTTACAGAAATACGTAATAGTGTTGTAATGAATAATGTACATATCGGTTCTAATTCTTTTATCACTAATTCTGTAATTTCCAAAGGAACAATCATAAATAATAATTTTTCTTCAGTATCTGGTAAAAAACATGCTGAAATAGAAGATGAATGCAAAGAAATAGAAAATATAGGTTCTTTAATAGGTGAGGATTGTGTGATAAAAAATCATGTGGTAATTGAGCCAGGTATTATTATTGGCAGAAAATGTATAATTTCACCTATGAAAAGAATTAGAGAAAATATTGATAGTAATAGCAAAGTGATGTAACCTTGTGTGGAATAGTTGGATATACCGGTTTTAGAAATGCAAAAAAAGTATCAATAGACTGCTTGAAAAGACTTGAATATAGAGGATATGATTCAGCAGGAATAGCAGTACTTGATAAAAAAATTAATATCTACAAGAAAGTAGGGGAAATCTCAAAAATTGAAAAAAATATCCCTGATTTTTCAGGCCACACATCTATAACTCATACAAGATGGGCAACTATGGGTGCAGTAACCGATGAAAACGCTCATCCACATACAAGCTGTGATAAAAAAATAGCACTCGTACATAATGGCATTATTGAAAACTATCAAAAACTAAAAGAAAGTTTATTAAAAAAAAGACATAAATTTACTTCAAACACCGATACTGAAGTAATAGCTCACATAATTGAAGAGGAATACAAAAAAAATAAAGACTTTGAAAAAGCATTTGTTAAAGCAATAAACAAACTAAAAGGGTCATATGCAATAGTTGTAATTTGTAAAGATCAAAAAGATAAACTTTTTGTTGCAAGAAAAGAAAGCCCAATTGTTGTTGGTGTTGGTGACAATGAAAACTTTGCAGCATCTGACATACCTGCTCTTTTAAAATATACTAATCGTGTGATGTATGTTGATGATGGTGAATTTTGTACTATTGAACCAAACAAGGTAAAATTTTATAATAAAAACCATAAAAGAATAAAAAAAGAAGAAAAACTCATAAAATGGAGTATTAAAGATGCAGAGAAATCAGGTTTTCCTCATTTTATGTTAAAAGAAATCTATGATCAACCTGATTCTATTCAACAGGTTTTTAGAGGTAGAATTTCAGAAATAGAAAGAACCATTGATTTTCCAGATAAAGTTGAATCATTGTTAAATAATGGTATTGAATCTATTCATATTGTTGCCTGTGGGACATCTTATTATTCTGGTATGGTTGGTAAATATTTAATTGAAAAACTAACAAAAATTCCTGTTATTGTTGAATTTTCATCTGAATACCGTTATTTTGGAACAAAAAATGAAAATTCTTTAGTTATTGGTATCACTCAATCCGGTGAAACAGCTGATACCTTAGCTGCTCTTCGTGAAGCAGAAAACTCAGGCTGTAGAACACTTGTTGTAACTAATGTCATTGGTAGTACTGCTACGAGAATATCTGATGCATATATTCTCACTCAATCCGGCCCAGAAATAGGTGTTGCAGCAACAAAGACTTTTACATCACAAGTTTTAATGCTATTTTTAATTGCCTTGAAAATAGCTATAAATAAAGAAAAAATAGGTCCAAGTGAGCTATATGATTATATTGTTGAAATAAAAGAGCTTCCTAAAAAAATTAGATATGTTTTAGAAAAATCTGATGAAATTAAAAAGATTGCAAAACTTATTAAAAATTCTAAATCAGTTTTTTTTATCGGTCGTGGAATAAACTTTCCATTATCTTTAGAAGGTGCGTTAAAACTTAAAGAAATATCATATATCCATGCAGAAGGTTTTGCAGCAGGCGAATTAAAACATGGTCCATTTGCTCTTTTAACAAAAGATACACCAGTTATAGCAATTGCAACAAAAGATGAAACCTATGATAAAATAATTTCAAATATTGGTGAAGTAAAAGCCCGTGGTCCAAAGGTTATAGCAATATCTAGTGAAGAGGATGATGAAATTTTAAAACATGCTGATTATAAACTTTGTTATCCTTCTAATTCTAATCTTTTATCAAGTATTCCTATAATTGTAATCTTACAGCTTCTAGCTTACTATACTGCAAATTTACGTAATTGTAGTATTGATAAACCAAGAAACCTTGCTAAATCTGTAACTGTGGAGTAATATTATGAAATGTGTAATACTCGCTGCTGGTGAAGGAAAAAGGATGCATCCTTTGACTTATACTCGTCCAAAGGTGATGCTTCCTGTTATAAATAAACCTGTTTTAGAGCTTAATCTTTTAAAACTAATTGATGCAGGAATAAAAGAGTTTATTTTTGTAGTTGGTTATAGAAGTGAAATGGTCCGGGATTATTTTAAAGATGGATCTAAATGGAATGTAAATATAACCTATGTAAATCAAGGAGAACCTATTGGGACAGGGCATGCCGTTCAAATCGTTGAGAGTTTTATTGATAAGGATTTTATTGTTCTATGTGGAGATACGGTTTTTAGTAAAAAAGATATAAAAAAAATTGTTAGTAAAAAAAATTCTATGGGTATATTTAAAGTAGAAAACCCTGAAAACTATGGTGTTGTTGAAACAAAAAAAGATAATGTTATTAAGATATATGAAAAAATGGAAGATCCTTTTTCTAACATGATAAATGCAGGGCTTTATCATTTTGATAAAAAGATATTTAGTTATCTTAATAAAGTTAAAAAATCACCAAGAGGAGAATATGAACTGACTGATGCGATAAACATAATGGCTAAGGATATTTTTATTAAATCTATTAAATTGGATTACTGGAAGGATCTTGTTTATCCTTGGGATTTGTTTGATTTAAATGAAGAGTATCTTTCAGAAATTAAAAATGAAAACAATGGTGTTATTGAAAAAAATGCAACAATCAAAGGAAACGTTGTTGTTGGTAAGAATTCTTTAGTTATGGATGGAAGCTACATTGAAGGACCCTGTGTTATAGGTGATAACTGTAAAATTGGGCCTAATTGTTATATCAGGCCCTTCACATCTATTGGTGATAACTGCCATGTTGGAAATGCATGTGAGGTGAAAAACTCAATTGTTTTTAGTAATTCAAATATCCCTCATCAAAACTATGTTGGGGATTCTGTAATTGGCTCTGGTTGTAATCTAGGTTCAGGTTGTAAAGTTGCTAATTTACGCCTTGATAAAAAAGAGATTACTGTTTTTAGCAATGGTAAAAAGATTAATACAGGTAGGAGAAAACTTGGAGTGATTATGGGTGACAATGTACAAACTGGAATAAACTCTATGATTGATGTTGGATCAATTATTGGTAATAATGTTTTTGTTGGACCTGGTGCAATTGTTAAAGATTATATTAAACCTAATTCAAAGATAATCTAAAAATTGTAATAGATGTTTTTCTAGTTATAAATTTAAAGTACTCGTGAGAAATCATCATAGACATTTTTTCTATGCCCGATATATAAAATGATTATTCGTTTTTCTTTTTCATTTATTTCATATATCGCTCTATATTCTCCTATTCTAATTCTCCAAAAATCTGAGTATCTCAGTTTTTTTCCTTTTTCTGGCTTATCTTTTAATTCATGTAATTTTTTAGTGATTCTTTCTTTTAATTCTGGATTAATATTTTTTAAAAAAGTATTTACCTTAGGATGAAGAAGGATTTTGTATTTCATCCTGTTTTACTCCAGAGGAATTAATTTTTCAGGATGCTCTTTAGCCTCTTCACTCCTTTTATTAAGCATTTTATAGAATTCTCGAGTTTTTTCTCTTTCTTCATATTTACCTAAAACAATTCTTATTGCATCACTTCTGCTTTTAAATCTTCCTTCTTTTATCCATTTATCTAAACTATTTAGAAGATTTTCTGTAAGCCTTACTTGTACTTGAACCATACTATCAAGTAAACATATATGTTTACAAAATATTTAAGTTTTTCTAAAGATAGAATTGATATTAACAATATAAAACCAAAAGAATTGGAAATATTTTTATGTTTTAGAATTGTGAGGAATTGCTTTAGGAAATTTAAAAATGATAAAACAAAACAGTACTTAGATAATTAAAGCTGAAATAGGCTGTATTTTTTTTATCTGAGGTTTGTTTATATAGCTCAAACTCAAATGAAATTGAATATTTATCTTACTTCGTCCATTTTTTACATATTTCATTTAATCTTTTGAATAATTTTTTTCTAAACCTTTTATATTCATTTTCGTCAACATTTGATAAAGTTAATAGCTGTATTTCTTCATCAGATTCTAAAGAACCTTTTCTTAATAAAGCATTACAGTTAGCTCTTAAATTTTTTTTAAGATGAGATGTGGCAAGCCTTCCACTATCTATCTTTCTTAGAATTTTCTTTATATCTATGGAAAAAATATCCAATTTTTTGTTGTTTATGAGATATAGATCATATATGTCTCGTTCCATTGGATTATCCCTAGTAAGAACCGCGCGATATTTCTCAAGAACCATTTCCTTTAATTTATAACAATATAATTTGAGTGGAACAAGATTGTATCCTATTGATGCTAGAACAGAATCCTTAGATATAAGCGGTTTAATGTTTTGTATTGACGGTTGGTATTGAAGCTGTTCGACAAAATTTATTTCTATTTTCAGTCTAATTGGATTATTAGTAATTTCAGATATGTAATATATGCTTAGGCTGTATACTGCTTTGTGGTTGTATGCAGTAACATATCTAGTATTACTTCGGTCTGTTTGAAAATCAAACCCACAAGTATTACATATTATTTTAATTTCCTCTAAAATAGGTTTAATTAATTTTCGGATAGTTTTAATTCGATTGTTTTGGCTCATATTGCGAATATCTTCACATTTCTTATGGGTAAAATCAAGATCTTCACTTATGCGAGGGTAGTCTAAATGATTACGCATAAGAAGTGTTCCTCCCTTAAAAATTAGTTCATCAAGTTCTCTAATTCTTTTTTTATTCCTAAGTGTCTGCCAGGTTGAAAGGAAAAGACTCAGCAAATAGTCTTTTTCGATATAATAATCCTCAATTGTTTTGTCAGTTTTACTTTTAACATAATCAATATATTTTAAAAGATTGAAATCAATCATTGATAATACACCTTTTTTTTGAATGATTTAGGATAAAAATTTAAGTATTTTTTCAGATTTTTCCAGTTAATTCTTTTTTTAAGATCTTGGCTTGCCCTCTTATTAAGATACAAAAAATCAAGATAGGTTTTTTCGACATCTGAATAGTAAAATTTGATATTGTTATTTGTTTTATTTTCTATTATACCAAATTTAAAAAAATCATTTTTCATTTTATGAAAATAATAGTTTATCCCCTGATTTTTTCTTTTACCAGAAAAATGATTATTGATGATAACTGGCTTTACAACTCCCTGCCATATAATCTGATTATATTCAAGAGCACTATATAGGCCAAGATACCATTTTATATTCTGCTTGTTTAAAACTTTATAAAGCATTTCGTTTATCGAATAATCAAGATAATGGCCACTTTTTTCTAATGGACTTACAGCATAATAATAATCAAACATAACATAGAGAATGTCATTATTTTGTCTAAGGTTTCGTATGATATTTTTATCATATTTCTCTTTGAGTATCTCTTGGAATCTTTTTTGAATTTCTTCTCGTTTAATAAGTTTTTTTTCAAATGAAGAAAGAATGTTATTTACTATTCGCCTATTCATATTTTCCAATATATAATTAGCATCTAGAGTATATAAATACTTTGTTTTAAAAAAACTTAAATTGTAGTTTTTTAAAAACGATTGATATATAAATGAATTGGATTGAAAACACATATAGAGTCCCAAAATTATTTCCCAACTTTATCTATTAATTCATTTCTCGTAAAACCATTCAAACATATCCCTGCGAAGTTTAGCCATCCTACCATCTTGATGAGTAAAGACAATCCCTTCCACATATCCCTTTCTATTTCCAAGCATTGAAGAAAACAACGGAATTAAATTATCTTTAAACCATTTAGATATTGTTTCAAAATCTTTCGGATATTTACCCCATGATTTATACCTTAAGTGTTTTCTGCAGAATGTTTCAAAAGGAAGCCAGCGCGGTTCTTTTAAATTGTATAGATTGCCGTTTATTCTTCCGCCTACTAGTTCACCAAAATGCTGTCCATCGGAAAGATTGCAGTAACCTCGATCATAAGAATTCAATAGACCCTTTATAATAACAGAATTTCCTTTTGAAAAAATGGGAATATGATTTTTTCTATTCCAGATTGATACTATTTTTCCATCTTTTATTACTATTGATACGTTTGTACCATTTATCTTTTCAATTGCCATAACTTTGTCGTCTTCAAAGACCCATTTAAAATCTGGATCTATTTCAGGTGTAACAACATAATGATTATTCTTCATTTTTCTAATAAAAGGGCTTTTCAATTTTGGCATATCTTTAACTTTCATCTTTCGAGTTACCTCCAAATATTTTTTAATTTACAGATTTTTTTATTTAATTTTGTATAATAAAATTAAAATAGTAATTTTCACTAATTAAGATAATTATGGGGTCGTTTAAACTATTAACAAAAAAGGAGTATTTAACTTTCATTTTCATCTGTTTTTTTTGCAATTATAGTAATTACAGTTATATTTTTATGTGGATAACAGTTTATAAATAATGGAGGCGGAATAATTGGAATATAAAGGTTTTTCAAATCAAAAAATTGTTAATGTTAAATGTGACTTTTGTGGAAGAGATATGGAATGCCCTGAAGAAATGTTTAAAACATCAAAAAAACATATGTGTAGTACTTGTTTTAAAAATTCTGATACTCTAAAAGGAGAAGATGCGGGTAACGTTCATATAGATATGCCTATGGATGAAGCTGATGAAATTATGGCCAAACGTATGACAATAGACCTTATGGACCAGGCTTTTTCTATGGTATGGTCACGTGGAAAAAAGGAATTGCGCAAAATGTCAAAAAAAGAGATGTCTAGAGAAATGTTTGGAAATGGAATATATGTGGGCATTCAATTTATGTTTGATAATATGAAAAAAATGGAAGAGGAGTTTGAAGACGATATAGAGTAATCTAGTATATTTTCCAGAAGGAAGTAATTTCGGGATAACGCACAATTTTGTTTTATGGAAAAATTATTTAAATAAATAATATGATAAAAACTATTAGACATGTCGCTTTCAAATAAAATACATGGAATTGATATCCCAAAGGATAAAATTGTATCTTATTGTAAAAAAAATCATATCAAAAAACTAGCTTTATTTGGATCTTTTTTAACAAATGAGTTTAGATCGGATAGTGATATTGATCTACTTGTTGAATTTGAAAAAGGGTATGTTCCTGGTTTTTTCGATCTTGTTAGAATGCAAGATCAATTATCTAAATTTTTTAACGGACGATCAGTTGATCTTAGAACTCAATATGATTTAAGCAGATATTTCAGAGAAAAAGTAATTGATAATGCTGAGGTTCTTTATGCAGGAAGCTGACATAGTAAGACTAAAACATGTTCTTGATTCTGCAAACGAGATCACTTCTTTTATTAAAAATAAGAGTTTTGATGATTTTAGAGAAGATAGAAAATTACAATTATCTATCGTGCATCTTCTAGAGATAATTGGTGAAGCAGGTTCTCGTGTTTCAAAAGATATTCAGGATAAATATGCTGAAATACCATGGAAACATATAACTGGTATGAGAAATAGATTAATTCATGGATATTTTGATATTGATTTAAGGATTGTATATACAACCGCAACTGAAGATATACCGCCTTTGATCGATGAAATTAAAAGTATTATCAGCTAGTTTCTATTTTTATTTTTCAATCAGTTTATTTTTTCTTAATTTTGTTATAATATTTCAGTAAATTATCTACCTTAATTGGTGTAAGATTCCATACATCAACTCCAACGTTTATTACTGGAATATTTTCAATAAATTTGTGTTTCCATTTATCATGAATATGTCCACAGATGACAAAATCACAGTCTTTTGGAATTTCATCAATACTTCGGGGAGGATGATGTTGAGCTAAAACAATTTTGTTTCCAAATTCTAAAAATGCAGTAATAATATAACTTTTCACACCACTATTTCTATCATGATTTCCAATGATATGAATAATCTTGCCGTTTAGTTTTTCTTCAAATTTTTCTGCGTTTTTTGTTCCTTTGAATGAAAAATCACCAAGATGATATACAATATCCTTTTGATCAACTTGATTGTTCCATCGTTTTATAATTTCATCATTCATTGATTTACAACGTTTATTTTTAATTTCTTCAGATGACCAGTGTTCCTCATCTGTAAGATCTTCTTTTTTTAAAAAAGGTCTATTTGCATATTTTATAATATTGGCATGATCAAAATGACAATCGGCACTAAAGTATATTTTAATAATCTTTCATCTCCTTTTATTACAAGTTATTTCCATTTTTTTAAGAGCTTCTTCTTGCGATTTGTATCTCTTTTTCATATAACACTCAATCCTATTTAATAACCAAACTTTCTTTCATATGACTTGTGCGGAAACCATTCTAATATTAGAGTTATAATCGTTACCTCGTTTTCAAATATAGAATATATGAGTCTCCATCCATCTGGCAGATCATATTTCCATAAATTTTTAATTTGAAATTTTTTAATATATTCTTTTGGCCATAGTTTTCTAGGAATTTTTACTCCACACATAGGTTTTTTCTTCAGATTTGATATTGCTCTATTAATGATATTGCATACTTCTTTGTCTTCAAACTTTCCTTTTTTAAGTTTTTCGAAGTCTTTTTCTAATTTAGAACTTGCAAAAGAAACATAAATTGTTTTATCTTTCATCGGAGTTTTACACCAGAAGATCTAATTTTTTCTACCATTTCAGGATTCCACGTCCATACTATTCTTCTATCATTGTCAATCATGATTTTTCCTGATTTTTCTAGGTAATCGATTATCATGCAAAAGGTCTGATACATCACTTTTTTAGGTAGAGCTTTCCATAGTTCTGTCTTTTTTGGATAATCCATTTTTTGAATGGTTTTTTCTACCATTAAAATTGTATCTAGTTGTGGGTAGTGGATCTTCTTTTTCATTTGGATAAACCTATTATATATATTTATATAATCGTCATATTTAATATTTCCGCTCAAATTTGTCATAATTATCAAAAAAATATTAGTTTTCTTCACTTATATAGTTCAAAGAGAGGTCATTGAAAGTATTAATTTTAATAATAGTATATAATTTGTAATATATTGTTAATTAACCTATCAAATTTTTAATAATTTGATATAATTCTATACAGGTATTTGCAATTCAATCTAATTATTTTCTTACTGACTTATTATGTAATTATACGTAACGTATTTTTACGTAATATATGATAGTTAATAGTTATATGGCATCTTTTGAATGCAATAGCTGGTAGATATGTTTGTTTTGCATGTGAAGTATGTTATGTTTGTAATTTAAGGACGGATTTTTAACTATGTTAACTTGTTTTTAGCAGGAAGAATTAATGTAGATACTAATGAAGATGCAAAGTGGAGGGTTTTTGATATAAATGAATATGAATATGATTTAGGGGAAAAAACCGTATATTTCCCCTTTTTTACAGTTTATGAGAAAAAGAATCTTTTTAACATTAAGCCATGAGGTTTGTCAATAGATACTATATTATTAGCTAAACAATCTGTTTTTTTATTTAAACTTATAATAGTTATACTAGTTGAATACAGAGCTATGGTCACCTGACACTCTTTGCACGTAATTTAAATGACAAGTTTTGCAAAAAAGAATGGATTAACTGACGGCTTTTGCAGTGTTTGCTTGCAAGGTAGAAATTTTTTTAGTTTGGTTTGTGTTAGAGAATTGATTGTTTTTTATGGTTAAACAATTTTATTTAGATTTTTATCTAAACAATGAATTTCTTCTTTTTGAGCTTCTTGTAATGCCTTTTTATCAAAGCCGCTTTTTGAAATAAAAAGCATATTTTTCTTTTTATCAGAAAAGAAAGAATTCTGTATCTTTTTTGAAAAATCTAGGATATCTTTGATAGATACCTTTCTATTACGCCATTTCACCTCAGCAATATAATAAACATCATGTTTTTTTCCAACAAGATCAAACTCTCTTTTTCTATCAGATGAAACATAGTTAGAGAATTTTATATCGTATTTTTCTTCAAGTTTCACCTTAAACTCATATTCTTTAGCTTTTCCTAGTTCACTCGATGCTTTTTGAAATTTTTCATCAAGTTCTTTTACTAGACTATGGAGATCTTTTTCGTTTGGAAATCCACCTATTTCTACTCCTTCTTGTACATAAGCTATCCAGTATCTAAAAACAGGGTCAATAAAATGATATGTATTCTCTTTTTTTACAATTAAATTAATTTTTATCAATTCATTAAGATACTCTTTAGTAGCACCCTGTGTAATTTTTAGTTTTTTAGCAATTTGAGATTGATTCAACCCTTCCTCTATTGAAAGTATGCTTAAAATAGATTTCAATGGAGTATAATATCGAGCTTTAGATAAAGAAACACGATAAAGATAGTCGCAAAGATCATAAATTTTTCCTTCCACGCTTAATGTTTCTATAACAAAAGATTCTTTGACTATTACCGGTTTAATTGAGATGTTTTGAATGGCATGTAACATCCTCATTCTTTTGACGATATGATAAATATAAAATGGATTCCCTCTAGAATACAGATAAATCATTTCTTTAATTTTAGGGTTATCTATTTTCATTAATTTATCTGTAAGAGCAGATGTTGCTTCACGATTGAATTGTGTTAAATACATTTTTTCTGCCTGAGCAAAAAGAGGAGACGTGTTATCTGAAAAAATCTCTTCTAGAAGAGAAACTACAGAACCTGCCATAATGTATGAAACGTCTTCTTCTGAAAAAAACTCTCTAAAAAGACTTAATGGATTTCCAACATTTTTTTGTTTTTTAAGAGCAGTAATCTCCTGGAATTCATCAAGGATTAACATTATTTTTTTATTTGTCTTTTTTGCAATTTCTTTTGGATATGAAAAAGCAAGAGAGAGTATATAGGATGAACTGGGTTTTGCTTTTTCTAACTCCGTATATAATTTTTGTAGATTTTTTTTCAAGTCTTTTGGTGCGTTACTAGTTAAAAGAGCCTCTTTTGAGAGGCAGTCTAAATAATTTTTATTATTATCAAATAGTTGATAATTTATTGTTCCTACAAATTTTACTGCAAAATCAAATGCTGTGGTAACCAAGGGTTCAATGTTTACATAGCTAATCAACATGTTTTTATCATTCTTATTTTGTAATACGAATTCTTTGAGTAACATACTTTTCCCACATCTTCGGGGGCCTAAAATACAGAGGTTTTTCGGCTGCATGTTAATTAGTTCCTCTTTGAAGAATCGCAATTGTTCTAGTTCACTTTCTCTATTTGTAAATAGTTTTCTCATCGAGTGAGGGTACACTTCAGACATCATAATATCAATTGATATTAATATCATTTGATACTACTTAAGTTTTTGTATTTTTTGTTCATTTATGTTAGGGGTAATGTTTGGATAAATATGATCTGTGGTGGTCTAAATGTCATCTTATGCATGCAGATGTTGGCTGGCATCTGATGGGTTTAGCGTGTAATAGTTGGCTTGTTTATGTTTTGTTTGCGGGGGAACAAAAGACACTGACGCGCGGACTGACGGGTTTTACATGTAAAGACACTTTGGTTTGTCGGTTAATATGGGTTGTTTAAAAAGTATTTAATAATTTATAAATTTATGCTTCCTGAGTTTTGTATAATTCCCAGTATTTTCCTTTCTTTTTAAGTAGTTCCTTATGATTTCCGCTTTCTACAATTTTTCCTTCTTCAAGTACATGTATAGTATCAGCGTTTTTGACTGTACTAAGACGATGTGCGATTAAAAAAGTAGTACAAGTCTTACTTACTTCATCTATTGCGTTTTGTACCATTTTTTCTGAAACTGTATCAAGTGAGCTTGTTGCTTCATCTAAAAAGATTATCTCTGGTTTGCGGATTATTGCTCTTGCAATAGCTACACGCTGTTGTTCCCCGCCGGAAAGCCGCATTCCCTTGTCTCCTACTATTGTATCATAGCCTTCAGGAAGTTTACTTATAAAATCATGTGCATTTGCTTTTTTAGCTGCATCTATAATTTCATCATCAGAATATTTTCTTCCAAATGAAATATTGTCTCTTACTGATGCATTAAAAATAAAGGTGTCTTGGCTTACAAAACCAACTTTATCAAGAAAACTGAATATATCATATTCTCTAATGTTTGCGTCATCAATAAAGACCCCTCCATTGTCAACATCATAAAGCCTGAGCATTAAGTTTACTATTGTTGATTTACCACTACCAGAGGAGCCTACTAAAGCTGTTGTTTTATCTTTTTTTACATCCATATCTATGTTTTTCAATAGTATATCTCTTTCTTTATGTGAAAATGTAGCGTTTTTGAAAAAAATACCTTTTTTTAGTTCTTCAAATTTTTTAGTTCCATTTTCTATTTTACTATAGCTTTTATCTTTAAGTTCTTCATATACTGTTTCAACATTTGGCATTTGGTTCATAAATGTCATTCTGAACTGACCGAATTGTGAAATTTTTGGAAGAACCAAAAAAATCCCAGTTGCAAATGTACCAATTAATGGCAGAAGAGAAACAAATCGCCCAGGATACAATATTTTTATTCCAATGATCGCACCACCTATGGCACTATATATCACCATCCAAAGAAGAAGTTGAGGGAATTTATTCCAAAAATAGTTTCTTCTATGGTGAAACCAAAAAGTACTAATTGCTTTGTCAAACATTTCTTTCCAGTAATCAAATGTTTCGTTTACCTTGATTTGTTTTATACCGCTTGTGTATTCAGTAACTATTACTCTTTCTTCTTGACCTGAGTCGCGTTGTTTTCGTCCTGCTTTATATGAAATCCTCGTGCTTATTTCTTTTATTGCATAAAAGTAGATTAATCCTCCAATCATTACTAATAGCACAAGTTTCCATGACATTGTTGAAAGCATAGCAAATACTGATATTGCCAAGAATAAATGTAAAAAGATATCAGATAAGGTTTGAATAACCTTAGAAATACTATTTGGAGCCTGGCTTGTTTTATATAATACTTCACCTTGTTTGTTATCTACAAAGAACTGATAGTCTGCACTCATACATTTGTTAAACAATTTTTGTTTTGTTTCTTTTACAACTATTGCTGAAAATTTAGCAGATAAATAGTAATAAATTGTTTTAAAAATAAATGAAGTTAAGGCTAATGCTATAAATGCTACTGCGTATCTTAAAAGTTCATCTTCTACTGGTATTATTTTTAAGTATGGATCTATAAAATCTATAAATGCGTTTTTTCCTCCGCCTGTGTTTAAAATATTATTTATTATAGGATACATTAGACCTACATTTACTGCCTCTAGCATTCCAGCAAATATAGCTAAAACTATTATTATAAAAAAGAATGCTTTGTAGTTTTTAACAAAATACCAAACTGTTTTTAGTTTGCTATCGTTTTTATCTTTTTTCTTTCTTCTCATGTTTACTTGCCTTAATTTAATTCTTAAACTCTAGTTTTTAAATATCTCAATATATTATATTTCATATAATTTATCTTATCTTTTCCTAATTTCTTGTGAAAATAAAGTTCTTGTACTTATAAGTATTCTTTCTTTTACCTATCTTGATAAATGTATAAGATTGCAGTAAGAGGTATGATAACCTGACGGGTTTTGCACGTAATTCACCTGACAACTTCTGCAAAAAAGAATGGATTAACTGACGACTTTTGCAGGTTTTGCTTTCGAGGTAAAAACTTTTTAAGCTTGGGTGAGTCAATAGGTGTTTTTTATGTGTTTTTTGGTTGTTTGATGGATGGTTTCTTCTTCTGTTGGGGTAAGTATGATCTGTGATGAGATACCTGCCATTTTTTGCAGGCAGAGGATGGCTGGTAACAGACACACTATGCACTTAATAACGTAATAGTAGGTTGATAGGTTTTGCATATTAAAAAACCTTTTTTTGCCATCATAGGTACAAGATAGAACCCGATTTCGCTATCTTGTTTTTGACTGTTATGTTACATATGATCCGAATATAGCTATTTTTTCTACTCTCTCTTGTTTGAGATATTCTACAATTTTTCTATAAACATTTTTTTATTCATTTTTAAACCATTTTATTTACTATGGATCTGTAACTTTTTAATTGTTTTTAAATATTTTTTTATCTAAAAAAGTCTGTTTTTTTGAAACATTTATATATAGCAATCATTAAAAATACTTTATTAATTGTAATATTTGATAGTGTGAGGAGAGTCAAATGAAAAAAATAATTGTGTTACTATTAGTTTATCATGATTTTTTCGATTATACCAACGAGTGTCCCAATCGTCCAAGCAGACGATAATGGTGATATTCTTGGTATTGACATCGAAGTAAGTCCCAGTACGATACCTTGCGGTGGAAAAGCAACGGTAACAGCAACGATACGCCGGGGCCCAGATACCTCAATAAATTTGTATGGTGGAAGGATACGATTGATGGATGATGACACCATAACTGATGATGTTCTTGATCAAAAATATGTAAAATGTTTTGCTGATGATGAAACCACGGTGACTTTTACTCTTCGCTGTGATAGTAAAGCTGGTGGATGTGAACTTTATGGTCCATCTGGTTCATCAAATGAAGGATCAACAGATATTTATGTTCAATTTTATGAGAGTAAAAGTGCAGAAATTCATGTACAATGTAAGCAAGTATATGTAGATGCGTCATGTGCATTATCTGGACAGGATTCTGTGGTGATGGGTGGAGAAACAGAAGTTATCATGGAAGCAGAACAACCAATTGAAAACATCACTCAAGCAAACTGGGATATCACCTATGATGACACAAAACTGATGGTAAGTATGATTGACATCATCGATCCCGTGCTTCTTACAAATTTTGACATTGAACATACGTTTACCTATGATTTTGAAAGCATCCCTGGAATTATCTCTTTTGATCTCAGTGAGCAGATGGAGCCGGTATCTTTTTTTGGTCCAATGATTTTAGTTAGTTTTATCCCAATCGATGTGGCCTCAAATGGGTTTACAAAGACATATGTGAAATGTGCCGATGATGCAGATTTTTTTTCAGGATCAAATCAACTTGATATTTGTATGGGATCTAATCACTCTATAGCTATTCTTCCAGATGATACTAGTCCACCAGTTATTAATGATTCTTTCATTTCTTATACCCAGGCCAATGTTACTGGGGGTGCTGGAGCTATTTCTGATAATTACGATCAATATCTGGAGTATCTTCGAGTAGATCTTTATGATGAAGATAACACCTTGGTTGACACCGCTATAGTAGAAAGTGATGGAAGTTTTTCCCTGAGCTCATATTTCTGGCTAAATGCAACCCAGCAATCAACGTTGACTGCTGTTGATGGTGTTGGCCTTTCAACCTCACATCAGTTTATACCAAGCCTAAGCAGTGTTTCATACGTTGAATCATCATCACTTGAAAATCAAACAGGTAGGCCAAATGAAACCGTTGAGACCTCTTTTTTCCTTGCAAGCCTAAGTGATTCCATGCAGACCTATGATATTATTGTAACTAATACACTTGGATGGGAAACAAATTTTTCTAGTCAAAAAATTGAGTTTTCACCTCATCAAACAAAAACGCTCACTGTACAAACAATGATACCAAAAACAGCGATGAACAATACAGAAAACACAATAACACTGACGATGACTGCTGAAAATGATGTGGAAAATACACAATCTTCATCTCAACTAGTATTAGTTCAAGGGGTCTTTGAAGGACCTGCGGAATCTACTGAAGATGATCAAAATAGTGATGATGAATCTTTGACACCGGGTTTTGATATTTTTGTTTTTATGCTTTCACTAACCTTTTTGCTGTTTATCTTGGTTAGAAAAAGAAAATAGTTCAAAAGATTAATCAATTATCATTTTTCTAAAATAAAACAACTATTTTCTTTTTTTATCTAATCTTTCAGAGTTGACATCACATGTGCAGGAATAAGTTTATATTTTATCAAAAAGCAGAGTAACATATAGTTTTGAAATTATTTCCTGTATGCTCTGAGTTATGGGTAGGGTGTGATATAATCTTTATAGAGCCCATGCCCTGATTATTGAACAAGAATTATTGTTGTAGGTCACAAGGATTGCCCTTAACTTATAATATTATTTATCTGTAACTAACCGATGATGTTGTTTTGAGCAACACAGCAACATTTTGTTTGCTGTTATAAGGAGAAATATAGGTAAAGTTTATATAATAAAATTTATACCTATATAGGTAACATTTATATATGTCTTTTTATTGCTATATTTGTGAAAGGTAAAGTTAGAGAAAGAATTCTGCGTATATTACTTACTCATCCAGATGGTTCATTATATCAGTTTCTTATTTCAAAAAAAGCACAATGTTCTCAGCCATGGGCACATTCGTTTCTCCATAGACTCGAGAAAAAAAAATTGATCGAAGGAACAAAAGTAATCGACGTTCAAGGATTGTTTTCCTATTGGTTAGAAATCAATAAATACCCCAAGTATCGAGAATACAATGTACAAAATCCTCTGAAGATATTAAAAAAAACCAATCTCAAATATGCATTAACAACATATTACGGGGAAAACTTTACACAAAATTATTTATTTCCCTCTCGTGTCGAGATATACATAGAGGAAAAAGATGCAGTAGCATGGCATGAATTACTAACAGCAAATGGTTTAGTAGGTAAAGGTAATTTTCGATTATTACTAGATGATAAACATGTCTTTTATCATAATATAAAAAAGAAAGATGTTCGAATTGTATCAACACCACAATTAATACTTGATTTACTACGTGAAGAAGGAGTTGCAGTAGAGGCAGCTCGCATGCTTATGAAGAGTGAATATCATGACCTTATATCAAAAATATGAAACAGAAAACGCATATACATATCTACAGCAAGTCGTTGATCTTTTAGAAGAACCCATCTGTATCTTAGGTGGTTGGGCTGTATATTTTACTGTTAATGAAAGGTATAAACAAGAAAAAGGACAAGACTACTTAGGCTCAAAAGACATTGATCTAGGCTTTCATATCGACACAAATATTGATAAAAGTCAATTAAAAAATACAATGATGCAAAAAACAATATCTTTGTTAGAGAAAGATAACTTTTGCCCTCTAGGATCTAGATATTACAAAGATATATCTATCGAAGATGGAAGAGAATTAACCAACGAAGAATCAAAAACTGAACCTTCACATAATGTATTCAAAATGTATGTAGATCTGCTGGTAGATAATGCACACCCTGATTTTAAGGAAATTTTTAGATTTGATGCATTTGATGAAGAATTATTATCTTTAGTCTTTGAAGATTCAAAGAATCGAACAGAACTTGTCAAATTCAAAAAACTCCTTTGGCTTCCATCGCCAGAAATACTGCTTTCTACAAAGATAAAAAGTCTACCAGATCGAACTGAGGATAAAAAGATAAAGGATATCTGTGATATCTATGCGATATCTTTTTTTTCAAATAAAAAAATCAAAGATTTAATCACTGCGCCTAAGACAATATTGGATAAAGAGAAATTTGAAAGATTAAAACCATTATTAAACTCTGACGAAGAGTTCCTTAAAGTTGCAGAACATTTGCTTATTGATGGAGAATCAATAAAAAATCTATTCAAGGAACTTGTCAAGGTCTAATTTTCTAATATGATTATTTCGTCAAGCTTGCTATTTCTATATCTTGTGGATAACTTCAAGATAATGTGAAAAAGGATTCTTACACTTATTCGATTTTTTAATGTAAAATATAACGTTATATCTAATTTTTTGGTATATTGTTTTTATATAAAAAACTCCCAAGCGACCTATCAGTCAAATAAAAGTTCTATTATGTCTCCACCTGATATTAATGTTCTAAATAAAACATTTGAGTCGATTACTACTTCCAATCTATATCAGCTCTTTATCTTTAAGATCTTTATGCATAGATTTTTTAACTTTTTCGGCAAGTTCATCTGCGTCTTTTTCTGAAAAATTTGATTTTGTAATTATTTTTCTAAATTTTTCTAATGCTTTTTCTTCTTCTAATTTTTTTAAAGCTTCTTCTCTAGCGATTTCAGACCAGTTAACCCAGGAGAGTTGTTTTATAATTTTTTTAAATTCATTTGTGACTTTTAATGTAATGCTAACCATCTTATTTATCCTCTTTTTTTCTTTTTTCTTCAAATTCAAGGATTGCTTCTGCTCTTTTTCTAATTCTATTTTTAATTACTTCTGACCAGTTTATTTCAGGATGTTCATCCATTTTTTCTTTTAATTTTTTTGGAATTGATACGGTTAATGTAGGCATTTTTTCACCTTTTGATAAATTTTTGTATTTATACAACAAATCGTTAATATACAATATATTGTTTATGTATATTTATATTTTATGGTGCTTTTTCATCTATTGGATGAATCATTATTAGCAATCTCTGAACTAATATTTTTGCATACAAAGAGTGGCTGTTGGAGATGATAACCTGACAAGTTTTGCAATCATCACATAGGGTTTACCTGACAACGTTTGCACGTAATTCACCTGGCAGCTTCTGCAAAAAAGAATTGATTAACTGACGACTTTTGCAGGTTTTGCTCTGGAGGTAAAAACTTTTTTAGCTTGCTTGAGTCAATAGATAATTTTATGGGTTTTTTTGCTTGTTTGATGAATGGTTTTTTTCTTCTGTTGGGGTAATGTTTAGATAAATATGATCTGCGGCTGGCTAACTGGTCTACCTGTCATCTTTTGCACGTGAAAGTTAGCTGGTAACTGACAGGTTTTGCACGTGATAGTTGTTTGATGGTTAAACAATTTTATTTAGATTTTTATCTAAACAATGAATTTCTTCTTTTTGAGCTTCTTGTAATGCCTTTTTATCAAAGCCGCTTTTTGAAATAAAAAGCATATTTTTCTTTTTATCAGAAAAGAAAGAATTCTGTATCTTTTTTGAAAAATCTAGGATATCTTTGATAGATACCTTTCTATTACGCCATTTCACCTCAGCAATATAATAAACATCATGTTTTTTTCCAACAAGAT
>CAZWYI010000021.1:0-37640 GCA_964638155.1 uncultured Thermoplasmatales archaeon
AAGAGTTAACTTTGCATGATTGGTTTTTTAGGCTTTAAATATTTTTTTGTTATGAATATATGCATTGTGATGATTTTTTAAGATAAATAACTCACTCATTTTTTATTTTTAAGAGTAATAGGAAAAAATTAAAACTATTTCATAAATACCAATTAATGAAATCTAATGAATTTTCCAAATTACTTTGCCGATGCTGAAGCAAGCTTTGATGAAGCTGATTTTGTAATATATGGTATTCCATATGACAAAACCTCTTCTTTTAGAAAAGGTGCAGATAAAGGACCTAAAGAAATAAGAAAGGCTAGTTGGAATTTTGAAACATATAATTTTAAAACAGCTTTTGATCTAACAAATGTTAAGATTCATGATTATGGAAATTTAGATGTAAGTAAAAAAATACCTATAGAAATGGTAAAAGAAGTAAATGATTTTTCTAAAAAAGTTTTAAGAAAAAATAAATTTCCAATAGCAATAGGTGGAGAACACTCAATTACATCTGTAATAATAAAATCTTTTCCAAAGGATACCGCAGTTATTTCTTTGGATGCACATATGGATTTTAGGAATATTTATGAGAATGAAAGATACAACCATGCATGTGTTTTAAAAAGGATAAGTGAACACGTTGGTGTTGAAAATATTGCACTTTTAGGCATGAGATCTGCTGAAAAAGAAGAATATATTAATGCTAAAAAAGAAAATCTTTTTTTTGTCGATTCTTTTGAAATTAGAGAAAAAGGAATTGATTCTGCGATTAAAAAAACAAAAGAATTCTTAGAAAACAAAAAAATTTATTTTACATTTGATATAGATGCAGTTGATCCAGCTTATGCACCAGGTACTGGTACACCTGAACCTTTTGGAATAACTCCTTTTGATGTAATCAAAATAATTGATTCTTTTTCAGATCAATTAGTTGGTTTTGATATTGTAGAGGTGTGCCCGGCTTATGATAAAGGTGAGACATCAATTCTTGCAGCAAAAATTATTAGATTGCTCATTGAAAAAGTATATTGTAATCAAAAATGATTACCTTAATATACAATGATTTTATTCAAATCTTACTATGGAAAAAGAAAAATTAGCATTGGTAGCGCTAGTAATTATAATAATCGTTGCATTATCAGCATACATTGCAGCAGAAGAAGGAGTATTTGATAATCTATTTCAGGAAAAAGAAACAAACATGGACGGGGTAATCCAAGTTGGAGATTGTGCTGATGTACAATATACAGGAAAATTTTATGTGAATGATACAGTTTTTGATACGTCCTATGAAGAAGTAGCTAAAGATGCAGGTATTTATAATGAAAATAAAAGCTATAGACCTTTGAAAATATTTGTTGATACAACCGGTTCTCTATCAAAACCTGAGGGTTACAGTAACTACAATGCAACAATGATTCAAGGTTTTCTAGAGGCTCTTGTAGGAATGGAAGAAGGCGAAACAAAAACAGTTACTATCCCTCCTGAAAAAGGATATGGAATTTGGAATGAATCTTTAGCTGAACAATTAGGTTTACCTTCACAAGAAATTAATATGTCTCTAAAATATAGTTGGACTGAGAGTATATCAAACTTCAGTATGTATTTTTCAAATGTAAATATAAGTGAAAATGAGAAATTTGATTATGGTGAAGTTGCCTTTCAAAAATCAGGTGTATTAAATGCCACAATTACAAATGTTACAGATAATAATTTAACTTACAATTTAGAACCAGTTAATGGTTCAACATTTGTTATGCCATTATTCAATGTTAATGCTACAGTAATTACAAGTGATGATCCTACAAATTTTACAATACACTTAGATTTTGAAGAGGGATATACATTTGCTATTCAACCATACGCGGGTTATTCTTACAATTTTAAAGTTATAAAGGTAAATGAAACACATGCTAAATTTGCTTTGAATATGAATGCACCATCTATAGAATTTGTAGATCAAAAGTTAGTATTTGAAATAAAAGTCTTAGAAGTATATGACACAGCTCAGGAAGAAAGCTGATTTTTTATTTCTTTTTCTAAAAGATCTAAAAATTCTTCTTCTTTTCCTTTAGGAATTGTAGCACCAGCTGCAATGTTGTGACCTCCACCTGCACCATTAAGCATTTTTGCTGCTTTTTTCATAGCCGAAGAAAGATTAAGACCTTTATCAACAAGTTGTTGAGTTGCTCTAGCTGATGTTTTTACTTCATCTTTATCTTTATATGCAAAACCAATAAGAGGAAGATTACTATCTGTATCTTCAGAATTTAAAAGCATATTTGCAACAATACCTACTATTGTATCACGTATTCCATTTTTAGCATGAAAAAACTGTAAATACTTTCTTTTTTCAATTCCTTCTTCACGAGCAAATTGAAGTCCTTCTACTAGATTTGCTCTATGCCCACGTAAAAGATTTCTTGCTTTTTTTAAATATTTATCTCTATCGCCTAAACATACTTTTAGTCCGACAGTAAATTGTTCATATCTAGCAGTAGAATTTAAAAGAGTTGCAAATTCTTTTACGTCATGCAGCTCTGTTCCTTCTATTTCACTTGATAAGATATATACTTCTCCGATTATACTTCTCGTGATCTTATGTCCAAAGCCTTTTGATAAAAGAATTTGAGCGATATTTGAAATTATTTTCTTGCGCTCAGTTTTTGTTAGATCAATCCATTTTCTCCAGTTATCTCCATCTTTGAGTAGTATATCAAGATTTTTTAAAAAATTTATACAACTAGATTCTCTTCCAGTAATACCTGGAATAACTGGGCTATTTGCATATTGTAATAGTTTATAAATAGGTCGCGTTTCCCTTCCAAAAAAACTAATGTCTATTTTAGAATCAATCAGTCCAATTGATTTACCCTCGTTTAAAATTTCAACATTCATACTAGATAATTTACCTAGTTTTCTATGTTGAAGATCACCACATGCTCCAATAATTGCAAGTGGTGATAAATCCATGTTTTTTTTATTTAACTCTCTAGAAACTAAATAAGTAGCACCTGCGCCACTTATTTCATATCCTCCATCTTTTCCAAATAGATGTGGGTTTAGATGAAAGCTGTGATTTGTATCATCACCACATATATGATGATCAGTTACAACTTTGTTTATTTCTGGTGAGTTATTGCAAATACTACTTCCAAGATCTGTAAACCATACTAGTTCATGGTTTTTGTTTTTTAAATTCTCCATTACTTTTTCATCAATCTGTTTTACAAATTCAATTGTATAATCTTTTCCTAATCGTTCTAATGTTTTATATGCAATAGAACCAGCAGTTATACCATCCGCATCAATATGTGAAACAATATGGATTTCATCATGATTCTTTATAATGTCCCCTATCTCTTTTGCTCTTTTTTTCAAAAAACTTCCATCCTTAGTATGCAGTATGCAATACTAGTTGAAAAAAATTTTCGAAAATAAATTAAGTATAATTATTATGTTCTTTTTAGATGAGGTATAAAAAATGGTAAAATATTGTTCAAAATGTGGTAGATCAGTTGATGAAAACTACAAGTTCTGTTCTTTTTGTGGTGCTGAAATTAAACAAAAGGTTGTTCAAGAAGAATCTGTTTCTAATGATAATAAAAATATCCAAGCTCCTACTACTCCTACTTCTTCTGTTGTATCAAAAAATATGTGGTATAAAGATCAATATAGGATTAGAAAAAAGGTTTTGACAGTTGGGAACAAATATTGGATTGAAGATCCATCTGGTAATTTACTTGGTTTTTGTAAACAAAAAATATTGAAACTAAAAGAGGATATTAGAATATATTCAGATGAAACAATGTCAGATGAATTATTCAACATAAAACAAGAACAAATGTTTGATGCATGGGGTTCTTTTGCTATAACTGATTCAAAGACAAATCAACCTTTAGGATATATAAAAAGAGGTTTTTTATCTGAATTTGGTAGAGACGCCTGGGAAATTCAAAATGTAAATAAACAACCTATTGGACGAATTTTTGAACAATCTATGGGAAGAGCACTTGCAAGAAAATATTTACCTGGGGGAAAGCTTGTTCCAGAACAAATGCAGGTTGAATTAAATAATCAAACAATAGCTCAGGTAAATCAACAGTTTAAAATTATTGGCGATATTTGGGATATTAAATGCATGCAGGTACCAGATACTTTTGATAGAAGAGTAATGTTAGGTTGCATACTTCTTATGGGTACTATTGAAAGATCTAGAAAATAAATTAAAAAAAGGCAGATTTTTTTTAATCTTCTGCCATCTTTTTATAAGTTTTATATCTCTCGTTTACACTTTCTTCAAGTATTTTATGTAGTCTTTTTGCTTCATCTGGAAATGATCTATACAGTGTGTTATATCTGATTTCGCCCATCAAAAAATCATGTAATTTTCCGTTTGGTTCCTTTGAATCAAGTTGGAATGGGTTTTTACCTTCTTCCTTTAATCTTGGATCATATCTATATAGAGGCCAGTAACCTGTTTCAACTGCTAGTTTTTCTTCGTTTTGTGATCTGCCCATGCCTTCTTTTATGCCGTGGTTTATACATGGAGCATAAGCAATCACAAGTGATGGTCCTTTGTATGTTTCTGCTTCTTTAAGTGCTTTCATGAGTTGGCCTTTATTTGCACCCATTGATACACTTGCGACATATACATATCCATATGTCATAGCCATACGACCAAGATCTTTTTTAACTGTTTTTTTACCTGAAAAAGCAAATTTTGCAACAGATCCAACTGGTGTTGCTTTTGATGATTGACCGCCAGTGTTTGAATAAACCTCTGTATCAAGAACTAGGATATTTACATCTTTATCCATAGCAATTACATGGTCAAGACCGCCGTATCCAATATCATATGCCCATCCATCTCCACCTATTATCCAATGAGATGGTTTTGTAAACATATCTCTTGATTCCCAGATATCTTTGAAAATTCCTTTATGTTCACTATCCTTTAATTTCTCTTGTATTTTTAATGAAAGTTCTTTGGTTTTGTCTCCTTCATTAAAATTATCAATCCAATCTTCAAATAGATTTTTAAGTTCACTATCAACTTTTTCTTCTTCGATTGCTTTTTGAACTTTCATCTTTAGATGTTTTCTTCTCTGAGTAGTTGCTAGATGCATTCCGAAACCATATTCAGCATTGTCTTCAAAGAGGCTGTTTGCCCAAGCAGGTCCATGACCATGATTATCCTTTACCCATGGAACTGATGGTGCATATCCTCCCCATATTGAGGAGCATCCCGTAGCGTTTGCAATTATCATTCTGTTTCCATAGAGTTGCGTTATCAGTTTAACATAAGAAGTTTCTCCACAACCAGCACAAGCACCAGAAAACTCAAGCAATGGTTTTTTAAATTGAGATCCTTTCAGGCTATATTTATCAAAGCCTCCGTCTCTCTCTGGTAGTTTTTCCATGTATTCAAATAATGGAGCTTCTTTTTCAATTTGGGTTTCTTTTGGTTTCATTACAAGAGCTTTTCCTTTTGGAGCAGGACAGATATCAGCACAATTACCACATCCCACACAATCCAAAGGTGATACCTGTATTCTAAACTTGTAGTCTTTAGCTTTTTTACCCATGCCTTTTATGCCTTCAAAACCCTCAGGTGCTTTTTCTGCTTCTTCATCTGTTAAAAGGTAAGGTCTAATCGCTGCATGTGGACATACCATTGCACACTGGTTGCACTGGATACAGTTTTCAGGAATCCATTCTGGTACATCTATTGCTATGCCTCTTTTTTCATATTTTGTTGTTTCAAGTGGGAAAAATCCGCTTGGCTCAAAATCAGAAACTTTTAGCTCATCACCTTTCAAAGAAGCCATTTCTTCTACTACATTTTTAACAAATTCAGGTTTATCATTTTCTTCTTTTTCTTTTTTGTCTTTTGCATTTTTCCAAGAATCTGGATAGTTTATCTCTTCGATATGTTCAAGTGCTTTATCAACTGCATTATAGTTCATTTTAACGATTTCATCGCCTTTATGTCCATATGTCTTTTTGATTGCATCTTTTAAGAGTTTTACAGCTTCGTCTACATCTAAGATTTCTGATAGCTTGAAAAATACTGTCTGCATAACCATATTTATTCTTTGGCCAAGGCCTACTTCTTTAGCTATTTTTACTGCATCAATGTTATAAAACTTTAATTTGTTTTCTGCAATTTTTCTTTTAAGATTTGCTGGGAATTTTTCTTCCATTTCATCAAGTGACCAAGACGAATTAAGAACAAAAGTTCCACCTTCTTTTATCCCTTCAAGTATGTCATATTTATCAATATATGTTGGGTTATGACATGCAATGTATTCTGCTGTATTAATCAAATATCTTGCTTTTATCAGTTCGTCTCCAAAACGAAGGTGTGATCGTGTAACACCACCTGATTTTTTTGCATCATATTCAAAGTAGCCTTGTGCGAATTTATTTGTGTTATCGCCAATTATCTTTATTGCGTTTTTATTTGCACCAACTGTTCCATCTCCGCCTATTCCCCAGAATTTACAGCGTACTGTTGACTCTGGTGCAGTATCAATTTTTTCTGAAGGTTCAAGTGATGTATTAGTAATATCATCAACTATTCCAACTGTGAAATTGTTTTTTGGCTTTTCTTTTTTAAGATTATCAAAAACAGTTTTAGCCATGGTTGGTGTGAATTGTTTTGAGCTGAGGCCATAGCGACCGCCGACAATTGTTCGAGTATCTTTTTTTTGTTGAAATACCGAGCAAACATCAGTATATAATGGTTCACCGAAGGAACCAGGTTCTTTTGTTCTATCAAGAACAGCTATTTTTTTTGCTGTTTTTGGAACAGCTTTGTAGAAATGTTCAGCTGAAAAAGGCCTATATAATCTAACGATTACTACTCCTACTTTTTCTCCTTTTGAGTTAAGATATTCTACAGCTTCCTCGGTTGTTTTTGAACCAGCGCCCATCATTACAATTACTCTTTCAGCTTCTGGATTGCCATAGTAATCGAATAGATGGTATTGTCTTCCAGTAAGTTTTGCTACTTTATCCATTTCTTCTTGTACGATTTGGGGTACTTTATTGTAAAACTCGTTTCCTCTTTCTCTAACCTGGAAATATGTATCAGGTCCCATTGCACCCATTCTAATATGTGGATGTTCAGGATTTAAAGCTCTGTTTCTATGTTTTTTTATTGCGTTATGATCAACTAGTTTATCCATGTCTCCATATTCTATTACATCAATTTTTTGAATTTCATGTGAACTTCTAAACCCTTCAAAGAAATGTAGGAATGGAACAGAGGCACGAAGCGTTGAAAGATGTGCAACAAGTGCTAGATCCATTATCTCTTGAATAGATGCTGAAGCGATTTCAGCAAAACCTGTTGGTCTTGCAGCCATTGCATCCGAATGATCGCCAAAAATTGAAAGTACTTCACAAGCAATTGAACGAGCAGCTATATGAAAAACAGCTGGCATAAGTTCTCCAGCGATTTTATACATGTTTGGAAGCATAAGAAGAAGCCCTTGTGATGCTGTAAAGGTTGTTGTTAATGCACCTGCAGAAAGTGAGCCGTGTATTGCTCCTGCTGCTCCTGCTTCAGATTGCATCTCTGTTACACTAACTGTTTGACCAAAAATATTTTTACGGCCTTGTGCAGACCATGCATCTGCCATTTCGCCCATTGGTGAAGATGGTGTAATAGGATAAATAGCTGCGACATCACTTAAAGCGTATGCAACATGGGATGCAGCAGTATTTCCATCCATACTTTTCCAATTTTTTTTCTTTTCATTTTTTTCTTGTGATTTTTCTTTTACCATTAATTCTGACATATATTTTCGCCCCATTTTTTAAGGTAATTAACCCGTATCAAAGGCTCATAAATAAATATTTGGTAAATAATTTGTATATATACTAATTATATTGAATATTATTCAAAAATATAGGGTTTTTATTTTTTACATTTACTGTCTTCTTTTTCAGCAGATTTTTTGTCTTTAACCCATTTTCCATTTACTTTTTTCATACCGTTTGTTGTAACAATATAGCCTATACGATCTCTTCTTAATTCAGCCCATCTTACAAGAACTGAGGGTAGAATTAAAATTGCAGTTAGAAGAGAATATACTATTGTAATTGATAGAATTACTCCAAATTGTTGCTGTGGAGGAATTGGTGCAAATGCAAGTATTCCAAAACCGCAAGCAGTTGTAAGTGCTGCAATTAACAGTGCACCACCAGTATGTGAAATTGTTTCACACATTGCTTTTTCTATGTCTCCAGTTTTGTCTGCAACAAGCCGGAATCGTTCTGTTGCATGTATAGAGTAATCTATTCCAATGCCTATGGTTATACTAGTAATTGTTATTGTCAAGGCATTTAGTGTGTACCCTATCAAGTACATTGTACCAAGTACCCATATAATGGTAATACCCACAGGTATCATTGCAACAAAACCAAGTAAAGGATTTTTATATGCAATTATTAAAACTATTATTGCTAAAATTATTGACACGCCAGTTGATAAGATTTGACTCTCGGTTAAAGAATTTGTAATTTTTAATGTTATTATATTTTGGCCGGTAACGATTGCTTCAGCGTTACCATAATCTTGTACATCTTCCATTAATTCGCTTTGTAAGGTTTCAAGTGTGTCATCTATTTTTTGTTGACCGTTCAGTTGAAATGTTATATAAATTCTTATTAGTGTAGCGTCATATCTGCCTCTATCATTTCTATGTAATACATTTTTTACTTGAGAGACGGTGTTTTGCATTTGTATATCTTCTTCTTTTATATTTTGTATATCAGACATTTCAATGGTTTCCATATTAAAATCGTTGAAATCTGATTTTTGCTTTTCGTAGAAATAATCAAATAAATTTTTCACATCTTTATCTGTTCTTGGGATGCCTGTTTCTTTATTAATGTTGAATTCTTCAATTAAGGATTCGTTGTTTTTGATACTTGTTTGTATTACTTTTAAAATACTATTTGTTTTCAAACTACCGTCAGGATTTTTTGCAATAAATACATTATCATTAAAATTCTTTTGAGTTTTATATATTCCTTCTAATACTCCAACTGTAGCTATGTTTCCCTCAATTAATATATATTCCTGGTTTTGTGTTGCTGAGGGAAAGTTTTTACTTATGTCTTCAAATAATTCTATTGATGGAGTATCTTGTGGGGCGAATTGCTCGATGTCAAAACCGGTATCAAGATTTATTGCATTTGCTGCAAAAAACACTGATACTATAATCATTATCACTAAGATTTTTTTATTATGTTGAAGTACGAACGCTGCAACTTTTTCCATAATAAAACTTACATCAAAAATCTTTAATTTTTTTGATTTTAAATTAGTTTTTTCCCTATCTAAAAGATATCTAAACGCGGGAAGTATTGTAATAGCTGTAATAAAAGTATAGGCAACACCAAGCCCTAATAATATTCCAAAATCTTTTATTGCGGGAACGGTAGCTGTAAGAAAAGACATAAAAGCAATAACTGTTGTTATCATAGCAAGAAACATTGCATTTCCTATCTCTGTTACAGATATTTTTATTGCTTCAGAAGGTGCTTTTCCTTTATCTATTTCAACTCGGTAGTTATGAAACATATGTACAGCATAGTCTACACCAAGCCCCATAATCAATGGCACAAGCGCTACCTGCATGACACTAAAATCCATACCAAGGATAACTAGTGTACCAAATAGCCAAATAGTTGATATTAAAAGAGTAAACATTGGTAAAACTACATATGATATTTTTCTGAAATTTAAAAGTAAAATAATAAAAATTATTATAAAAATTGCTGGTCCAATAAATCTATTTGCCTCAGATGTTACCTCATTTATTTCAGCAGTTATTACTCCATCACCAGTTGCTTTAATTGAGATGTAATCATATTTATCATCAAGATCTCTTATTTCATCTATAATGCCTTTATTTATCTCTATTATTTTGTCATAGCCTTCAATTCTATTTAATTCTATTAAAACAAGTGCAAAAGCAGGTTTTTTATTATTTTCGTAATCTTTTGAAACAAAACCTTTTGTTGCTGTTTCTAAATCATTGAAAAAATTGGGTCGGATAAATAAAACATTTTTTTCTGTACTTTTTACATTTGATGTATCAAGATTTGTCCAGGAGTTTTCTATATCTATTAAGGCTATTCTATCAGAAATAGAAATATCCTCGTTAGACATGTTAAAAAATTCATCAAAATCATATAGTGATATTTCTCCGTCAGTTATTTTTTTGATCAGTCTATCAGCAATATTTCCTATTATAGGCCTATTTTGTATCTTTTTTATTTTTTCAAATAAAAAACTAGTGTTTGCTTCTATTCTTTGCCATGGCAGGCCTATAGGGTTTCTAAAATATCTTGTACCAATTTCAAAATTCCCTAGTTTTGCAGGGATTCCAAAACTACCTATCTCTGTTGCGATACCATAATTGCCTATTTCTTCTCTAGATACTTTTATCTGTATCTGATTATTTGTTTTGTCAAAATTTATTTTTCCTGTTTCTAATGGTAACGGAAAATACATCTCTTGATCAGGTGGTTTTAACCATAAAAATACGTTTTTTTCATAAGTTCCTAGTTCTTTGTTTTTGATATGATTAATTAGATTTCTTAGATTGTTTATTATTCCGTCTCCATATACCCATATGGGATGTCTTGGTTCTATGTGGGCTGAAATCTTGTAATCTATATCAAGTTCTTCAAAAATAGGTAATTTATTTGAAAAATCAATATACCATTCAAATACATTTGTAAATCCTATTGGTGGTTTTAGATCTGATTCAAATTCTGAAAGATCATATACTTCAATTGTAAATGTTATGTCTTCATTATTATATGAGGTAAACCCATTTTTTATATCTGCACTATCTATAGATTGGCCTTTGGAAAGCCTTGGAAATCTAACATAATCAATTTCTTCGTTAGGATCATCTTTTTCAAAGAAATTTATTTTTTCTCCGATATTTTCAGTTGTTAGATCATCTAAAACTGTGTTTATTTCTTTATTCGAACATCCATCTATTCCTTCACCATATTCTATTTGACATATTTGATCTAAAAATGTTGTAACACTAATTGTGTTATTTACATATTCAGTATTTTTTAGATTTTTTTCAATATAATACATTTCTCTTAATGCATCAGGAGAAATTGTACTTTCTGCTTTTTGTTTTGATGCGTATAGAAACATAGTCTGTATTCTTTGCCCAAAGTAGTCTGTTACTCTTTTGTTGGCCATGACACTTTCTTCTTCAGGCATAAAATCTTTGAATTCTGTCTTCATTTCAATCTGTGGCAAGAATGTTGCAAAACCCGCGGTTATTAGTAAAACAATTATTATAATAAGCAGAGGTTTTTTTTCAATGATGTTGGCTAGCTGTTTCAGCATTTTATTAATCCTTTTTTTGTGATATTTTTATAGGGGTCAGTTTAAGATAAGTGTTTAATATAAATCCCTATTTATAATTTGCCTTAATAGTATTTAAATTTATTTAATTTTATTAATTACATTTCATATTAATTCATTTTTTTAAAAACATAATTGTTAAATAATAATTATTAATACCACAGAGAGAGGGTGAGAGGTCGATATGGACATAACAATATTAATTCCAATAGGTGGAATATTAGCTTTACTGTTTGCAGGATATCTTTATTACTCTGTAAAAAAAGAAAACCCTGGAAACAAAAGAATGATAGAACTAAGCAATGCTATTAGAACAGGTGCTATGGCATTTCTAAAAAGTGAATATAAGGTACTTGTCATCTTTGTTGTTGTAGTAGCAGCATTACTATATATTGCATCATTTTTTGAGATTACAACTATTCACTGGGGATCATCGCTATCATTTGTTATAGGTGCTATTTTTTCTGCTGTGGCAGGAAACATTGGTATGAGAGTTGCGACTATGGCAAATGCAAGAACCGCTGAAGCAAGTAAAAATAAATTAAGTAAAGGTTTATCAGTTGCTTTTTCAAGTGGTGCGGTAATGGGAATGTGTGTTGTTGGTCTCGGTGTAATTGGTGTTTTTCTTTTATACACATTTTTTAATAGTTTTATAGGATTAGCGTCATACGAAACCACAAATGTACTATTTAGTTTCGGTTTTGGTGCATCATCAATTGCTTTATTTGCTCGTGTTGGTGGAGGTATCTATACAAAATCAGCAGATGTAGGAGCAGATCTTGTAGGAAAGGTAGAAGAAGGTATTCCTGAAGATGATCCAAGAAACCCTGCGGTCATTGCAGACCAAGTAGGTGACAACGTTGGAGATGTCGCTGGAATGGGTGCAGATCTTTTTGAATCATATGTTGACTCAATAATTGCAACAATGGCACTTGCTGCTGTTGCAACTGGTTTTGCTATACAAAATTATGGCACAGATGCCATAATGCTTCCTTTGATTATTGCAGGTATGGGAATATTTGCGTCTATTATTGGAACCTTGATGGTCATTTTTGGTAAAGGAAAAAATGTATATAGTGCCCTAAGAAACTCTTTATTTTTAGCAACAGGTATAACAGCGGTATTTGCAGGAATTGTTACGTGGTATATTTTAGGTGCATTAGAACCATTTTATGCAATACTTTCTGGTCTTATTGCAGGAATAGTAATTGGGCTTAGTACAGAATATTATACATCTGAAAAGAATAAACCTGCTCAAAGCATTTCAAAACAAGGACAAACTGGCCCTGCTACAGTTATCATACAAGGTCTACAAGTTGGAATGATGAGTACAATTATTCCAGTTTTAGCTGTTGTTTCTGCAATGATTTTAGCGTATTATTTTGCTGAGTTTTTTGGTGTAGCAATCTCTGCAGTTGGCATGCTTAGCATTTTAGGTGTTTCTCTTGCAACTGACTGCTACGGACCAGTTGCAGATAATGCTCAAGGTATTTCAGAGATGGCTGAATTGGGCCCTGAAGTTCGCGAAAGAACCGAGCAACTTGATGCAGTAGGAAACACTACAGCTGCAATGGGAAAAGGTTTTGCAATAGGCTCTGCTGCTATTACTTCTCTTGCTTTAATATTTACATATATCCTTGTTGCAAGTGAAAGACTAATTGCTAAAGGAAGTCTTGCAGAAGGTGAATTATTAGAGCTATCCCTTGGCGATCCAATGCTTGTATCAGGTATTTTTATAGGTGCTATGCTACCGTTTGTTTTTACTGCCTTAACTATGGGTGCTGTAGGACGTGCAGCTAATTCAATGGTTGAAGAAGTACGTAGACAGTTTAAAGAACTTAATTTATTAAAAAGTGATAAAAATAAACCTGATTATGAGGGCTGTGTGAAGATTAGTACCACACAAGCTTTAAAAGAAATGGTAGTACCAAGTGTTTTAGCTGTTGTTTCGCCGATTGTGGTTGGAATAATTCTTGGACCCAAAGGTCTTGGTGGACTTTTAATTGGTTCAATTGCTACTGGTTTCTTACTTGCAATATTCTTAGCAAATTCAGGTGGTGCATGGGATAATGCAAAAAAGTATATTGAATCTGGAAATTATGGTGGTAAAAATTCAGAGGCACATAAAGCAACAATAATTGGTGATACAGTAGGGGATCCTTGTAAAGATACATCTGGTCCTTCATTAAACATTCTTATAAAGCTTATGTCTATAGTATCATTAGTGTTTATTCCAATAATAATTGCTTTAACCTAAAATTATAAATAATAGTTTGCATTCAAAAAACATATAAGGAGTAAGTATATTCCATTGCGTTTATTAGCTTAGTTTAGAGTAGTGATTTAATATGTATTATAAAGTAAAACTAGAAGATACTGTAAGGATACCTCCAGCTAAATTCAGCGATGATTTAGAAAAAGTTGTAACTGATATAGTCCAAAAATCTTTTGAAGGAACTATGAGAAAGAAACATGGAATCATAGTTGTTGCTGATAATATTGAACCAGTTGGAAACGGCCGAGTAATTCATGGCGATGGGGCAATGTATCAAAAAGTCCTATTTGATGCACTTACGTTTAAACCGGAACTACAAGAGATTTTAGATGCAGTTGTTTGTGAAATAGTTGAATTTGGCGCTTTTTGCCATATAGGACCTCTTGATGCACTTGTTCATATGAGTCAGATTATGAATGATTACGTTGAAGTTGACTCTGAAAGCGAGGTAATATCTGGAAAAGAAAAAAAACAAATTCTAAAAAAAGGAGATCCTGTAAGAACTAGAGTTGTAGCAGTTAGTTTAAATGAATTATCCTCCAGAGAAAGTAAGATTGGTCTTACCATGCGTCAGCCGTCTCTTGGTGCACATCATTGGATATATGCTGAAGATGAAGAAGAGGACAAAAAGAAAAAAAGTAAAAAAAGCAAGAAAAAGAAGGGTAAAAAATGAAGAAGAAATTAAGAGCATGTAAAACCTGTCATTTTTTAACTGAAAAAGATGTTTGTCCACATTGTTCACTTCCTACCTCTAAAAGATGGAGAGGTTATGTGATAATTCGTAATCCCAAAAATTCTCTTGTCGCACAAAAAATGAATATTAAAAAACCCGGCAAATATGCCTTAAAAGTAATGTAATCTTTTTTTTATTTTTATTATGAAAGTTTTACCAGAAAATCTAAGAGATATTCTAAAACAACCTATCGGGCAACTTGTAGAAGAGGAATATGAATTAATAAAAATTTTAAAAAAAGAAAAATATATCGTATCAATTGGTGATTTAGTAACTTATACTATTTTAAAACATGATATAGAACCAGTTTTTTGTATAGTTGATTTTCATACCCGTAGGGGTAAATGCTCAATTGATATTATAAAAAAAATAAAATCATTTGGAAAAAAAGTAATAGTTCTGAAAAATCCATCTGGAATGATTACTGATGAGCTTTGGAATGTAATCAAAAATAGTTATTATAACTTAGAAAAAGGAAGTTTAAGAATTGAGGTAGAAGGCGAAGAAGACCTTGCTTCTCTTGCTGCTATTTATTTTGCGCCTTCAGTCGTAACAATAATATATGGATTGCCAGATAAGGGGGTCTTAGTTGTAAAACCTAATAAAGAAAATAAAGATAAAGTTAAAGAAGTACTTGACAAGATGTGATACATATGGAAATTAATATTGAATCTAAAAGAAATAATCCTTTGCTTAATAGAACCGAAGTACATTTTACAATAGACCATAAAGGAGAAAAAACACCAGATAGGGAACTTGTAAGAACTGAGCTTGCTGAAAAACTTAATGCTAAAAAACAAAATATTATTGTAAATTTTATTAATCCAGGTTTTGGCTTATCTATTAGTACTGGTTATGCAAAGGTTTATAATTCTAAAGAAAAAATGGAAGACGGCGAGCGAAAGTATCTTTTGAAAAGAAACAGACAAGGCGGGGCAAAAAAAGAAGAAAAAAATAAAGAGGAAAAACCAGAAGAAAAAAAGGAAGTTGAAGAAAAGTCTAAAGAAAAAACTGAAGAAGAAAAATCTGAACCTGCAAAAAAAGAAGAAAGTACTGAATCTAAAAAAGAAGAACCACAAGAGAAAAAATCATCAGATCAAAAGAAAGAAGAGCAAATAACTAAAGATCAACCAGAAAAAAAAGATGAGCAAAATAAAGATGAAAAAGAATCAAATAATTCAAATAAAGAAGAAAAGAAGGAATAATTATGAAGAAAATTGAAATTTTCAAAGTCGAAGGCGAAAATGTGACTCGTACAAAAAAACATTGTCCAAAGTGCGGCCCTGGTGTATTTTTAGCTGAGCATAAAAATAGATTAAGCTGCGGTAAATGTGGCTATACTGAATTTAAAACAAGTGGAAAAAAAGAGAATAAACAAAATAATCAGGGTAAACCAGAAAACTCTGAAAAATCAAAAGAGGAAAACAAAAAAGAATAATTTTTTTGTAATTTACTTATTTTTATTATATAATTGTATTTTTTTTAGATTATTATAACATTTTTTCTAAATTTTGTCAATTTTTCTTTTTTTTATATTATACATGGAAAATTATATATATGTCTATTTATTTTAATAATACGATAAATTGCGAATTATTTCGCATAATTGGCAGAGACACTCGGCTTTGCACTCTGCCTTGCCAAATAAAATAAAGCAGAAGTAAACGAAAGGGAGGCAAAAAGAAATATGAAAAAAATATTGATATTAGCAATAATGGCCATAGCTTTTGTTGGAATATCTGGTTTAGCAAGTGCAACAACAGTTGATACAACCTGGGATGGATCAGGAACTATTTACACAAGTATACAAAATAGTCTTTCAAAAACAGAAATTACAGGCTTCGGAAACACTTTCTCAGGTGAATTCCACGGTTGGGATAACAGCTATGACAGAGTAGAAGGCTGGGCCGAAGCATCCTACTCCAGCGGTGGAGCTTATGAATTTCATCAATATAACGATTTCACTGCAGGAGCAGGCGGAGAAGGTCACATTTATGCCAACACAGCTAGTGCAGACGGAAGCGGTTTCGTAGACGTAACCGGTGACAATTGGAGAAGAGGAAACTCTTTGAAAACTCACGGATACACAGGTTACGGCTGGTCAGGAACAGATTCTCCAGTTGTAGGAGCACAATCCAACACAGGAAAGTATTCCATGGGAATTAGAGCTTATTGGGACCAGGACGAAGACGAAACATTCGAATCATTTTATGAAGGAACAATAAATGGAGATTCGATGAACTACGGTAAAGCTGGAATAGGAACCTGGAAAGCAGGAAGTACAACCATATTGACTTCATGTGGCAACATTGGCGGTAATATTCTAGTTTACGGCGAAGGTGCAGGAATCTGGTCACAAAGTTTCTATAACACAGGTTCATTTGATGGAGAATTTCACTGGGCCTAATTAATATCTAAAAAATAAATCTTTTTTTTATTTTTTTTAGTTTTAATAATAATTTGTTTTTATAGTATTAATAAAAATATTTATATATAACTAAATACATAATAATTTAGAATTAAAATAAAAAAAGTGATATAAAATGAAAATAACGAAAATAATAATTATATTGCTATTGCTAACTTCAACAATATTTACAATTGCGGTAAATGCTGAAGAAAATGGAGAAGGCACAAAAGTAGAAGTATATGTATTAACAGATGAAAACCTAACAGCTTTTTTCAATGGTACATCTACAAATGGATCAGTAAACTACTTTATTGATGGAATTGAAGTACAAAATGAATTTCTAAGCATATGGAATATATTAAGCAAACTATCAAATAAAATCAGCAATAACCGTGGTCTAGCAAATTTAGCATACAGTATTGCAGATAATGCCTTTGGGCATGCAAATCAAAACGAAGAAAGAATCGGACAAAATAGAAACATGTTAAGTAATCATTCCTACACACTTGCTTTTCATTACGATGCAATAAATGATACATATAATAAATTATATTTATTGAAAGACGAAGTAATATCCTTTGAAAATCATTATTTAGCATTTGAAAACAAAACAAACAACACTTTAAATTCTCAAAAAAATCAAATAACTTCCTTAAAAGCAGAAATTGATGATTTAAATGGTTTTATAACTTTATTAACGTATATTGGTATAGGTCTTGTTATTTTGGGTGCTGGAATATATCTACTTACTAGAAAATTTCCAATAGGTAACATCCTTAAAAATAAAAAACCAGTAATATCAAAATCTAAACAATATAAAATCTTAGATTACACAAAGAAACCAAAAAGGACACTAAGATATATTATAACTCATATAAGGATAAATAAAGAAAAATCTCCGATTAGATTTCTATTTTCATTCTTTATCATAAAAAAATAAAAAAATATTTTTTTTTTAAATATCAAATAATTTTTCAAGCCCTTCTACATTTGGATTTTCAATACCGCATTTTTGAACAGAAAACATTTTGTCAAGAAGATGTAATTCTTGTATAAATCCTTTGAATGATTTGGTTAAAGCTTCACAGAACTTTTTTGCTTCTTTTATGTCTGCTGCCTCGATACATATTACATAATCATATAGGCCGTTTGTGTAAATACTGCTGACAATTTTTATGCCTATTTTATCTGCCTTTTTATCCAGTTCCCTGTTTGTTATTTTCTTGATCATGCTTTTATCTAATGGTTGATTTGTTCTTTTTATTAGTATAATATAGCTTTTCTTCTGGATTTTTTCTTCGTCTATTACAGCGGTGTATCCCCAAATTGTATTATTTTCTTCAAGATTTTTTATAATTCTCCAAACTTTTTGTCTTGAAAATCCACAGTTTTTTGCAATTTCGTTTATACTTTTATTTGCATTAGACAGAAGCTCTTCAATTATTTTTTTTTCGTCTTTTCTGATCTGTTTTTTACTATTCTTTGCCATTGTATTGAAACATAATGTAATTATATTATAAAAAGCTTTACAATTAGTTAAGAATAATTTTTTTATTTTGGTCTATGTCGGTAATTTGTTTCATTTCACACTTTATTTAGCAAATGATATTTACAATTCTATAAAAGCTTATTTATATATCGATAGTAACGCTTAAATAAATAATATCTTATTAAGAATAACAGATAAAAAGCATTGTTATAATTAACATTTGGATGGGAACGGAATAAATGTGAGTAGGGGTGCACATCTTAAAAAATTTATTAAAACTAGTTACAAATATTTTGTATGCGTTCTAGTTGGAACTGTCTTAATTTCACATTTAACAATATTGATTATCGCTTCACCTTCTGAAGAAAATAATTCTATTATTGAATGTAGTATTTATTTTGAAGAGCCATCTATTAGAAAAATAAATCTAGGCGGTTCAAAGTTTACAACTATAGATGTAAAAGATTGTATCTCTTCTGCTGAATCAGGTGAACCAGTTTTACCTTTTTATCCTGCTAGTGTCTTGATACCACCAGATTCAAATATAAAAGATATTAAAATCACTAATTACAATTTTAAAAAACTATCCTTTGATTTTAAAAATAGCCCTATCATTCCTCAACAAGAAATCCTTCCATATAGTTCTGAAAAAAATTCAAAAGAATTTGTAATTAACAAGACTAAATATAATTTAGATAAACCAGTTTTTGAAAATATTTTTTCAAATGAAGGCATTGGATTTTGCAGAGGATACAAAATCTTAAATTTAAATATTTACCCTGTTAAATACATTCCAAAAAAAGGTCTTTTATACTATACAGATAGGGTAAACATCAAAATTACTTTAGAAAAAAATAATAATGAAAATTTTGAAAATAATTTTTTAAGAAATAACAAAAACGATCAAAATTTTATTAAAACAATAGTTGAAAATCCATATTCTATTGATACGTATAATGAAGAAACTGTTATGACAATGGAAAATAATGAAAATACTTTTGATTACACTGATGGGATATGTAATTCCGATCAAAATTTTGAATATGTAATAATTACAAAAAACTCACTTTCTGACACTAATGGTTACCGCTATGAACTATCTGATTTAGTTTCCCACAGGGAAAATTACAGTAATTTAAATGCAACTATTGTTACAGTTGAAGAAATAGATAGCTGCAATAGTTATTGGAATGAAACAGCAGTTTTCAATGACACACAAGCTCATATCAGAGAATTTTGCAAAGATGCATATCTAAACTGGAATACTCAATATATTCTTCTTGCAGGTGATTGGGATTCTATAGAGTCTCATAAGATTGTGCCATACAGGCTTTTTACAGATAGAGACGAAACTCAAGACTATAATACCATGGCTAGTGATATGTATTACAGTCATCTGGATGGAGACTGGTATTATGACTCAAATAATATATGGGGTGGAGGAAAAAACGGTGCAAACGATTTGTATGGCGAATTATATATTGGAAGAATTACTTGTAACAGCCCTGAAACTGTTTCCAATGCAGTCTATAAGATAATAAATTATGATACTAATAACAGCTATAGAAATAGTTGGCTTAGAAGTGTCGGATTTTTTGGAGGAGATCTTGGAAGCCAATGGGATGTAACATCAAAAGATTACCTTGAAGAATTAAGACTTGGAACTGACACCTATCGAACATTTACAGGTTTTGAAGAATGGAATGAAAACAAAACAGATGATTTTGATACAACAGAAAGAATATACCATAAAGATATTGGATCAAGTTATCTTAATGATTTTGATTCTTCAATAGAAAATGATGAATCATCAATAATTAATCATTTAGGACATACTAGTGTTAATTCACCCTTTGAACTAATAAATTGGGAATCTAGATATAATTCAAAACCTTTCTTTGGTTTTTCACAAGGATGTATCTCTGGTAGATTTCACGACGGCGAATCTGGCTGTGAAAAATTAATTTGTTCTAATGAAAAAAGACATGCCTATGCTTTAGTTTTGAATACTGGTTATGGATATGGTTCTGGTTCTAGTACTAATGGTCCTAGTCATTATATCAACTGTTATTTTTTTGATTATTTTTTAAGAGATCAATCAGAAAATAAAGAAAACTGGCAATTGGGAAAAGCCATGCTTTATGCAAAAGATAAGATTGCATCAGTAATAAACTCTCGATCTCATGCATGGTGTTATGCATGGTATAGTGCCAACTTTTTTGGAGATCCTGCTCAAACCTTAAAAATAGATAATCAAAATAATCCACCAGAAATTCAAAATGAAAATCCACTAGACGGATCAGTTGATGTGTCAATTGACCTATCAAATTTAAGTATATATATTTCTGATTCAAATTCTGATAGTTTAAGTTGGACTATAGAAACAAGTCCAAATATTGGAAATAGTTTAAATGAAAATGATATTGATGGGATAAAAAAATGTAATATTTCAAATCTAAATTATAACACGCTATATAATTGGTATGTAAATTGCACTGATGGAATAATTTGGACAAATAATAGTTATTCTTTTACTACTAGGGAAAAATATATTCCATCAAGTCCCTTAAATTTTACTGCAACAGCATTAGATGAAAACCAAATTCGTTTAAATTGGGATACGCCAGACTTAGCAGATTTTATAATTGTTGAATACAATCAAATTACAAATAGTTGGAATAAAAGTGAGGGTGTAGAAATTTATAATGGATCTGGTGAATTAACAAATCATAATAACCTATCTGAAAATACAACCTATTTTTATCAGGCTTGGTCAAAGAATAATACAGATAATGTATTTAGTACAAATCCTAGCAGAATTAGTTGTACAACTCTTACAAATAATCCACCTTTTTTAACAAATGAAGTTCCAGAAAATAACAGCTTAAATATAGATATATATTATGATAATATATCTGTTCTTATTGAAGATGAAAACAATGAAAACTTTAATTATTCAATTCAAGGAAAATATGTTTTAGATAATATAGAAACAAATTCTTCCAATGGCATAAAATCAGTTGAATTAATAACACCTCTTCCTTATAATGAGTCTATTTGTTGGTATGTAAATACTACCAATTCAAATAAATGGAACAATAAAACTTTTGTTTTTAAAACTAGGAATAAATATATTCCAAGTAAACCTAGTTTTTTTAATGCAAGTATCCATAATGAGACAGCTATAAATCTTTCCTGGAGTAATATTGTAAATAACAATACAATTATTGAATATGGATTTGGAAATTCTTGGAATAGATCTGAAGGTATAGAAATATATAATGGCACAGATTCAACTTTTCAACATACAAAGCTTAAACCTATCACAAAATATTATTATCAAATATGGAGCTACAATAATACAGATAAAACATATAGTAATAATTTTATTTCATGTAATGCAACTACATATTCAAACAATATTAGTTTTAGTATCATAGATGAATATCCAGTAAATAACTCCCAAGGTATCTCAATAGATCTATCAAGTTTAACGGTATCAGTTAATATTTCAAATGGAGAAACCTTTAATTGGTATATAGAAACAAAACCTAGTATTGGTAATAATTTTAAATTAAATTCAACAAATGAATCGTTGACTTGTGCTATTTCTGATCTATCTTATTCTACTGTTTATACATGGTATGTAAATGTAACAAATGGAGAAATAGAAGAAAATAAAATCTTTACATTTAGAACACAATCCAGACCTCAAAACAATAACAATAATAATCCTCCATCTACAGGAGGATATACACCTCCAGTTGTTACAGACACAAATAATAACCCTGTAGCTGATGCAGGTGGCCCCTATGAAGGGATTGTAAATAAATCAATATTTTTTGATGGTAAAAATAGTTATGATATAGATGAGGATAAATTAAGCTATGAATGGTTTATTAATAATAAAAGTTTTTCAGAAATAAATTGCTCTATTATTTTTACTAAAGTTTCTAATTATTCAGTTGAATTGATAGTTACTGATGAACTGGGTCTTTCTGATAAAGATTTAACCTATGTAAAAATAAAAGAAAATACAAGTGTAGAAACTGAAAAAAGTAATACAACAGATAATTCAACACAGAATAGTAGTGGTTTTGATTTAGGTGGAATACCTGATAGTATAGAAACTCAGATTGGTTCAGATGCAAACAATAGCAATAAAATTTTTGAATTATTAATTGGCGGTAATACTTTTTATTTAATCGATACAAATAATGATAATTATCCTGATCTATTTTATGATAAAACAAATAACATTAAAACAGAGATTAACAAATCAAAAAATGGAATCTTTTTAATAGATACAGATGGCGATAATAATTGGGATTATACATATAATATTTATACCAATAATCTTGCAGAGTATTCTGAAATTTCAAAAGAAAAACTTACACCAGTATTTTCCTTTGAATTGTTGATTATATTTGTTTTTATTGTAATGTTTATGATAGGTATCATAGCTTTTTATAAATTTAGAAAACCATTTTTAGAGGATAACAAATTCATAGATGTAATTTCAAAGAAAATACATGGAAACGATCTATCAAATATTTATAAAAAACATTTTTCCAATTCAAGTAATATGAGCGATATTAATAGTAATTATTTTGCTGAGGATTTTGAAAATAATTTGAAAACTACTAAGTTTTCTAGTGAAAAATCATATAGAAAAAAAGCTATAGAGAATTTAGGAGAATTATACAAAGAAGATACTGATGGAATTAGTGATGAAATTTATAAATCTGAACCTGATTTTACAGATCAGTATAGAGAAATAGATGAATTTTTAAATTCAATAGAAAATGATATTGGAAATAGAAATGAAGATAGTGTTGATATAAATAAAATAGTTGATGATGTACTAGAGTCAAAAAGTAATAAATTTGAGAGTTAATACATCAATTTAAAAAACAAAAATATAATCTCTATAATTGGTGTTTATAATGCTAGATAAACCTGATAACAAAAAAGAAAATTTTTTTATTAAAGTATTTGCTTTAATATTAGTTATCATAGTTGTTCTAGGTGGAATATATTTTTTATTTTTTATTGATGCAACTGATGCAATGGAGGATAATGGGTCTGTATTAGCAACTGATTATGAAAATATAACTGCAGCAGCGGCTTATGAAATTTATAAGGATTATAATAATAGTAAATCAGAAGGAAATAATCTAACAATTATAGATGCTAGAGTATTAGATATTTCATGTGGATCATGTTTACTGTCTGCATACAGAAGAGGTCATCTTCCTGGAGCGATATTAGATAAAGAGCTTAACCCAAAAGAGTATTACAACAAAACTACAGATATAATGGTTTATTCACAAGACGGTTCAAATAAAAGAGCTATTGAATTTTGCAAAAGTCTTGTTGGTCATATATATGGTGATATCTATTATCTTGATGGCGGATATCTAGCCTGGAAAGATGCAGGATATTAGGTTTTAAACCAGCCAAATTTTTTATTCGTTTAATTTAAAAACTTAATTTTAGGTTATTAGTAGGAAGCCTGGAAAAAAGAAGGAATGGGATGGGATGCGCCCATAGAACTCTAATCCAGACTCCCCCATTATTATAAAAAAAGTTGTCATATAAATAGTTATTTATGAAAAACTATAAAATTAGTTAGTTTTTATTCATCTTCGAAATTAAATCCACCAATAAGAGTGTTTGAAGGTACATGCCTTAGTGCAACATTTCCTTTGCAGTTTTTAATTTCATCTCCTTCTTTTATACTCCCTGTTGGAAGATTTGCATTACCTGCACAGATTTCATGCTCATTCCATTTAATATTGTTTTCATAGATTTTTTGCACTCTTAAAGTCCTTGTATTTTTATCCATTGTAAAAACTGCGGGTGGCGTCTTAGTACTTTTTGTTTCTTTATGATCAAATTTTCCAATTAAGATAAACATTATAAACAAACAAAAAAGACCTGTTAAAAAAAACTGTACGTGATATATCCATATCGCAAAAATCCAACTTAGAATCCATACTATTCCTAGTATTTTTTCTGTTGATGGAATCTTTTCAAGTGTCCCCTCCAAATCCATACAAGGATAGATTATGTATCAACTATTTAACTATTTTTTCATTTTGCGATAAATAGTTATATTTTGATTTGTATCATAATAATTATGATAAAAAAAGCAACATTTGGTGCAGGATGTTTTTGGGGTGTTGAAGATTCTTTTATGAAATTAAAGGGAGTAGTTTCAACAAAAGTAGGATATATGGGTGGAAATGTTGAAAATCCTACATATGAACAAGTTTGTACTGATAAAACAGGACATGTTGAAGTTGTACAATTGGAATATGATAATAATATAATTTCTTATGAAGAGTTGTTAGACCATTTTTGGAGTATTCATGATCCCACTCAGAAAAATAGACAAGGTCCAGATATTGGAACTCAATATAAATCAATAATTTTTTATCATGATGAAGAGCAAAAAAAGGTTGCAGAAAAATCTAAAAAAGAACTTGATAAATTAGGTAAATATAAAAAAAAGATACAAACAGAGATTAAATCTTCTGAAAAATTTTGGGTAGCTGAAGATTATCATCAGAAATATTTTAAAAAAAATCCAGGCTCTGGTTGTAAAATGTTTTAATAATTTAATTTTTCAACAGCCTATATTTTCTAAGCTTTTGCAAAACATTAATAAGCGTGATAATTATTTACAATAAAATAAAAAAATATAAAATTATATTTTAGAAGATAAAAATACTATTCATATATTCTGAATCTTAAATATCCTGATTGGGGGAGAATAAATGGTTAATAGAAGAAGATCTCAGATTGAGATACTAAACGACATACTTCTTATATCTAAAGAAGGTGCTAAAAAAACTGATATTTTATATAAGGGTAATTTTAGTTACAAACAATTACAAGAATATCTAGGATATATGATTGAAAAAGAGATTTTAAAAGAGATATATGTAGAAGATAATGGGAACAGTTGCAGAATATACCGGCCCACAGAAAAAGGTATTGATTTTTTAGAAGATTCTAATAGGCTTTTGGAAAAGTTGATTTAATCTAATATACAATTTTTATATGTAATTATGTTCTAGAACAGTATTTCTATCGTTTTTATATCTTGATATTTATTTATGGATAATAATCTTTGGATGTTGTTATATGATATCATAATAATTTGTAACAACTAAAAGTACATGGTCTGATTAAATGAATAAAAAAATTGGCATATTTGCAATAATTATTTGTTTTTCACTTACAGGTATGCAAATGAGTTTTGCTCAAGAAAATTATACTGTATTTACAAATTGTAACTCTTGGGATAATGAATCAGTTAAAGATATTGGAGATATTTCAGCTAGTATCTATGATGCATTAACTTTAGAAATTTCTATAATGAAAGCTTATCCTACTTATGAAGGATATGTTGATTTTACTATTGAGCATATGGGAAGTGATGAAGCACCAGTTGTTTATCTAAGTAGTATTGATATAAATAATCCATATCAAGGAAATGAAATGGATATAAAAATAACTGATATGAATGGAGACCAAATTTTAATTGGTACATCATTAGATCCTGGTGAAACCCTAGATGGTATAGTTAATATAACAGTTTTAAATGAAGTAAGTGAAAACAAAGATTATTCATTTTCAGTTGGTCTTACTTTTAGTGAGTTAGCTGTAAACTAAAATATGATCTCATTTTTAATTAAATTTTTATATATATTTATTTGACGTTTTAAGTATATAATTTTACAATATGTTACAAATAAATTTTAAGATAGAACTTTATTCTAAAATATTTTTCCATACCAATTTATAAAAGATAATTTATTTTTCTTTCTTAAAAAAACTTTTTAAAAAGGAGGCAAAGAAAATAAATGAGAAAAAAAAGCTTTAGTCAAGCTAAAATTGGCGTGTTTTTTATAGTTGCAGTAATCTCTTTTGCTGCAATTGGAGCTAGTGTTGCACATTGGGAAGAAACACTTACTATTAGTGGTGTTATGACAACTGATGATATTGATCCTTATTTTTATAGTGCATTGAGTAATGATGATCCGGATTCTAGTTTAGATTTTCAATTAGATCCAGATGAATGTGGATATTATGGTCCAATGGGCTGGGAAGGCGAACGCAGAGACAAAAATGTTGGATCCTGTGATGTTTCATATGATGATTATAACTTAAATATTGACATAAAAGATGCATATCCTTGTTATTATGCTCATCCAAACTTTCAAATTAGAAACCGCGGTAGTGCACCAGTACTTGTTCATGCTATTCAGCTTTTAAAAGTAAGCTATGGGGGAGATGATATTCCTGTTGGCCCAATTGATATAATGCCAGGTCAGGTGTGGGGTGTAAATATTTGGACTAATACTGATGGTAAATTGCGAGCTAATGTTCATCAAGATGTAGATAATAAAAATGATCATTTTTCATTTATGCTCACCGGTGATGATCTAATTATTAACAAACAGCTTGATCCAGAAAGCTGGCGTCAAGAGGGTACAATAGCAGATCATATGGAAAATCCAAGTGAATACACCGATATGTTATTTGGTGATCTTTGTATTCATTTTGAAAACGGCTGTGAACAAAGCGTAGAGTATGATCTTGAAATAGGAATTAACTTTTATAATTGGCCTGAATATGTTGATGTAACACCACAGCAAATACCTAACACAATTGCATCATCAACAATGATTTTCAAAGGAGAGCTAACCTATTATTATGAAGGTCCCGAGGATAAAGTTAGCGGTACCATTGCAATGGTTGATGAAGAAGCTGAAGGCCTAGGTGACGAAGTATCTGGTTTTGATTTGTATGCAAAAAACGGTGCGAAAGCTACATATAAATCTGGTGGTAGTTACGTCTGCGGTCCAGTAGCAATACATGATGCATATAACACCGGCGGAGGCTGGGGATCATATTATGATCCGGATTGTGCTGATTGGTATAACTACCAGTTAAAACTAGATGGTGATAATTGGTACGTGGAATACAACAATAATGTTGGAAATGATGGTGTTCTAACTGGAGCTACCTGTGCACCTATGTCTGGTGGATTAGATTGGAGTAATATGTATGCAACTGAAACTGGCGTAGGAGAATATTATTCAGGTATGGGAACTGCTGAAAGCCCAGGTTATGCACTTGACAATCCATGTACTGGTGTAAATGATGGAACTCAATCATGGGATATGGACTGGTCATGGGGTAGTGAATATATACCACTTCAATTCCCTGGTTTTGATGTACAAGTGGAACCAATAACTTCTTGGCCAAACCCAGGTGAAACAGGAGAATTTTTGGTAACATTAACACCTGTGCATACATAATTAAAACTAAAATAACATTTTTTTTATTTTTTTATTTTTGTATTTTTTTGTAATATCTTTAACTTATGTTACATAAAAATTAATAGATAGAACAATGTTCTAGAACTATTTTTCTAGTTATTTTATATATCTATTTTTATTTATATTAGGTAGCGAACGTTAATTTAAATTGCGAACTAGTTCGCAATGGGGGAGAAGCTCGGCTTTGTACTCCGCCATATAAATAAATTAAAACAGAAGTAAATTAAGAGGAGGAAAAACCAAATATGAAAACAGCAAAAATTGGCGTTGTATTCTTAGTCAGTGTAATGGCATTTGCTGCAATTGGCGCAAGTCTTGCACACTGGGAAGAAACACTTACAATTTCAGGTGTTATGACAACAGATGATATAGATCCAGTTTTTGAGTGTGATCAATCAAATGATCCATTCGGGTCTGCTGCTGGGGCAAGAGTTCAATCACTTGATCCAACAGCCTGTGGCACATGGAATGGTGGTCAGTGGTCTGGTGATAGACGCGATAAGGATGTCGGTTGGATGGAAACGTTTATTCCAGCAGGCGGTAAAAGTATCGAAATCACCGTCGGTGATGCATATCCTTGTTTCTACTCACATGCATACTGGTGCACTAAAAACTATGGAAGTTGCCCGGTTTTAATTCATTCAATAAAACTGACTGAATTAAGTATCGATCCAACACCTGAAGATGACGAAGATAGCAATGTTGTAATCCCAGTAGATGTTGATATGACAACAGGACATACATATTATGTTGATTACTGGCAAAGAGCATCAGATGATGCTTGGAGAGCAAATGTTGTAGTTGATGATGATGCAAATGCAGAAAAATATGATTTCTCTCTAACGCCTACTGGCGAATGGGGAGAAGCTCAATTAGATCCAATAAGCTGGCAGCAACAAGGAAGTGTATCTACTCATATGGAAGATACAGATGCATATACTCCACAACTTGATCATGATCTATGCATACATTTTGAAAATGGATGTAGACAGTCATTCAAGTACGACTTCAAAATAGATATGACATTCTACAACTGGCCAGAATATGCAAATACATAATAAATCTAAAAAATAGGATCAGAATCTTCTGATTCTTCTCTCTATTTATTTTTAGACCTATTTGCCGCTCTTGGCAAAAAACCAAAAAAAGAAAAGAAGAACTATGAGAAAAATAAGATCAAGACGAAAAAGAAATATTCATTCAAAATTAACCTTACTATTCATTATATTAGTTTTATCATTAGCTAGTATTAGTGCTAGCTATGCTCAATGGGAAGAAATACTATCAATTGGAGCAGTTATGGATACAACCGAGTGGGATGAACAAACCTGTGATCCAATAATTGCTTATGAAGATCTTCCAATTTCAATTGGAACAGGTACTCAAGGATACTGGAAAAATCATCCAGATGCCTGGCCTGTAGACTTAATTACAATAGGAGGAATCATTTATTCTAAAACTGAAGCAATAAACATCATGGATCAACCTGGAAAAGGTGACAAAACCTATGATATGTTTGACCAACTTGTTGCTTCAAAACTAAATGTTTTTATTGGATGCACATCAAGTTGCATTGATCAAACAATTAAAGATGCAGACATTTGGCTTACAAACAATCCTCTTGGAAGTAATGTAAAGGCTTCTGATCCAGCATGGCAAAATGAAGGTTCCAATCTACATACAACACTTGATGATTATAACAATGGATTGATGTGTGCACCTAGTAGAGATAATGTAGGGAATTCTAACGATTATGACTATAATGATTTTATTGTTAAATTAAATGTTAAAGGAGAATATGTTCAAGGTTTTCTTACAAAATTAACCTTTGTTTTTGAAGCAATGGCAAGAGGTGCAGCCTATCATCATGATCTAAACCTTTTGATAACCTCTGGTACTTTTGGAGAGGATGGAAACTTTACTTTAACAAGATATGACAAATATGGAAATCAAATTTACTCAACACAAAATAAGTTTCAGGATTCTTCAAACATTGATTTAGAAATTTTTTCTGATACTTGGCAGGCAATAGAATCTAATCCTCCGGGATCTGAATATACATTTTCAGCAAATACTGTTGATAATAGTGGAACTCAGATTGGTAGAAAAACTGTTGTGACATTTAATTTTTCAGGGTTTTTTGGACCAGATCATATTATTTTATCAGATTACACTCTTGATTATATAGGAAATCATGCAGAAAACATGTTTTTTGATCTATATCTACATGTTTGGGATACAGATGAAGACATACATAAGGGGGGTTCAAGAGTTCTTGCAACACCAGCAGATTGGGAGTGGCCGCAAGAAAGAGCACCCATCTGGGATGTTTATCCATATAATTCTGTAACCGGTGAAGGAGTAAAAGAAGGATCTATTCCGATGTTTACTAATCATTGGTATACAGAATCTCCTACAAATAAAAAATGGGAACCTTAAGACTTAATAATAAAAGGAAGTATGAAATATGAGAAGAAAAAATTCAAAAACCGCTCAAATTGGCGGGATATTTATAGTTGCTGTAATGGCATTTGCAGCAATTGGGGCTAGTGTTGCACATTGGGAAGAGACATTAACTATAAATGGTGTAATGACAACTGATGACATTCATCCTGTTTTTGCAAATTTTGTAAGTAATGATGATATAGATAATCCAGTACCTAATCAGATGGATCCAACTACCTGTGGTGATTGGTTTTATCATGAAGATAGTGATTCCTGGGAATGGATAAATGGCGGTCGTCGAGATAAAAACGTTGGAAACACTGATGTAACAACTAGTAATGATGGCCAAACGTTGAATGTTGAAATAAATGATGCATATCCATGCTACTTTTCTCATGTTGCTTATATGATTCGAAATATCGGAAGCTGCCCTGTTTTGATAAATAAACCTTTATTGTTAGAAGAACTCAGCATTCAAACTGATCCCGCTGATCCTTCAACTCATTTTGTTATCGACATTGAAGATATCAAACTAGAAATTGGCACATGGTATTTTGTAAAATATTGGAAAAATAATAACAATGTTTGGCGTGCAAAAGTTGTTGAGGGCCCAGTTGATAATCAAGAAAATTATGATTTTTCAATAATGCCTACTGGTTCAGATCTGGTTCATACAGTAAATGTTCAACTTGATCCTTGGAGCTGGAGAGATAATCCATCTGCTCATATGGAATCTCCTGGTGAATATCTGGGTCAAATACCAGGTGATCTTTGTATACATTTTGAAAACGGCTGTATGCAGGATACTGTATATGATTTCAAATTTGGTATGAACTTTTACAACTGGCCAGAATTTTCAACACCACCAATAACCACTATAACATGGCCAGAGGATGGAATAGGATATATTGGTTATGAAGATAGAGAAGGAGGAGACTTTGACTACAATGACTTTGGAATGAATATGCTTATACAGGAAACCCACGAGTCTCAAACTGGAAATCTTCTTAGTATACACATGGAATTTGAAGCAGTGGGACGTCTAGCTGGAGATGACCACGATATTCATATGGAAAGAATTTTCGCTGCAATAAGTCAATTGTCATATACAGTTGATAGGTCCAGAACGGCTCAAGGAACTGAAACACCAGCAGGTTCTTATGGTCCAGTTGCAGATTCAATTGATGTTATTCTTTTTGACACAAAATACATTTCTCCAGGAGACAATGTAATAATTGATATTGTAGTAGATAGTGGTTTTGCTTCCTATGGATTTGGTACTCCACCAAGATTCGATCTCGATGGCATTTGGGACTTCTATGATCCATGGATGAAAGATAGAACAGTAAACAAGGAACACCATATTGAAGACTGGCAAGCAGCAGTTTCACCATTGCCAACAACGGGATATGATGTACCATATATCTTAGTTGTTCCAGAGACTGACTGGCCTGCACCTGCTGAACAACAGACAATCACGGGCCCATACCCTGATTTTGATGACTACTACAGTACACAAAGTTCAACATATGAGGACTGGTACATATAGAAAAATAATTTTTTTTTTATTTTGAAGTGATAAGTCATGAGGGTAAAAAATTCAAAAACAACTAAGATAAGTGGAATATTTATTGCTGCAGTAATTTCTTTTGCAGCAATTGGAGCTAGTGTTGCTCATTGGGAAGAAACACTTACCATTAGTGGTGTAATGACAACTGATGACATTCACCCTGTTTTTGCAAATTTTGTAAGTAATGACGATTCAAATCAAATGGATCCAGATGGATGTGGCGATTGGATTTATAATGAAAATAATAATGAGTGGACATGGACGCCAGATATTCGTCGTGATAAGAATGTAGGAAATACTGATATATATTCTAGTGAAGATGATCAAACGTTGAATGTTATTATAAATGATGCATATCCATGTTACTTTTCTCATGTTGCTTATATGATTCGAAATATCGGAAGCTGCCCTGTTTTGATAAATAAACCTTTATTGTTAGAAGAACTCAGCATTCAAACTGATCCCGCTGATCCTTCAACTCATTTTGTTATCGACATTGAAGATATAAAACTAGAAATTGGCACATGGTATTTTGTAAAATATTGGGAAAATAATAACAATGTTTGGCGTGCAAGAGTTGTTGAGGGCCCAGTTGATAATCCAGAAAATTATGATTTTTCAATAATGCCTACTGGTTCAGATCTTCTAAATACTATTAATACTCAACTTGATCCATGGAGCTGGCGAGATAATCCATCTGCTCATATGCAAGACTCAAATAGTTATCTTTCTCAGATAAAAGGAGATCTTTGCATTCATTTTGAAAACAATTGTATGCAGAATGCTGTTTATGATTTTAAAATTGGTATGAACTTTTACAACTGGCCAGAATTTACCTATGTACCACCTCAAAATGCTTTTCCTATCTCAGATCCAGGTGAATCATATCTTGGACATACTGATGAGGGTTTAACTTTAGATGGTTCAAGTAGTTATGATTCTGATGGAACTATTGTTAGCTATGAATGGGATTTAGATTTTGATGGACAGTTTGATGATGCAGTAGGGGTTAATCCAACTTATACTTGGCATAATACTGGTGATTATCAGATTTCTTTGAAAGTTACAGATGATAAGGGTGATTCAGATGTAAACACTACAACTGTTACAATAAATCAGATGATATATGTTGATGATGATGCTGATCCCGGTTGGTATGATACATACCACGTTCATCACATATATGAAGGAATGGGAATTGCCCAGGATAATGATAAAGTCTATGTTTATGACGGGGTCTATTTTGAGAAACTAGTTATAAACAAATTGGTCACCTTAGAGGGAGAAAGCAATACTGGGACAGATGTCTATGGTGGATTTTATGTAAGAAAAGACGGTGTAGTTATCAAAAATTTTAGAATAATCAAAGGATATGAAATCCGCAATTATAAACAAAGTGATGATAGAATAGGGATATATGCTATTTCTTCATTCAACACGTTTTCTAATAACTATATATATGGTATTAGAGGAGAAGATGCAGGTTCCGGTGAACGATTTGGTGGCAGTGGAATAGGTATCTATCTAAAGGATTCTATAAATTCAACTATTGAATCAAATACCGTATATAATGTAAGAGGTGGAACCGGTGAAAGAGGCCGATTTGCTGACCCTGGTGGATTGGGTGCAGGTATCTATCTTGATTCATGTGAAAACATTAACATCAGTTCAAATTCTATATCTGCAGTTTATGGTGGAACCGGGGGAAAGAGCTCTACTTCTGGTGGCAATGGTGGCAGAGGGCATGGTATTTGTCTAATGCATTCACATGATTCGATTATAAACTCAAACTCCATAAATAATATAAGAGGTGGTAAAGCCGGCTATGGAGGCAAGTGGGATGGTGTAGGCCGTTTTGGATCTGGTATTCATTTTGAATATTCTGAAAATAATATTGTTAAAGAAAACAGTATATCTTCTGTTGTTGGTGGCAGTAGTGGAGGATATTCAGAAAAAGGATACGGATTTTTTATTTGGCACAGTTCTGAAAACAATTTAATGTATCACAATAATCTACAGTCAAATGAACAAAATGCTCGTGATGACACTATAAATAATATGTGGGACAATGGTTCAGAGGGAAATTATTACGATGATTATACTGGAACCGATTTAGACAATGATGGAATAGGTGATAGTCCACGTTATATACCTAATGCAGGTAATATGGATAATTACCCATTGATGAATCCAATATAAAATAAAATCTTCTCTTTTTAATTTATATCAATAAATATATTAATAATATTTATATATTAGTTTTTATTTAAAGTATTGAGAAAAAAATATATGTGGTATCTAATTCTAGGTTTCCTAATAACTGTATACCTAATAATCAACCTAGTTTTACCAAGAATATTTTCATCAAACACAGCCATATACATAGCTCAACCAATTATATGGATAGCTTTAGCAATAATTACATTTATTTTAGCTAAATATGAAGGATTAAATATTTTAAGATACAAAAAAATTAGAAGATGGCAGCTAGGTAAAGAACCATACCAAACAGCAATACTTCTTGCTGGATTTCATGTTGCAATACTAGTAATTTCCGGACTTTTCTTTGGATTTGGAGAAAATCCAAATATGATAAACATTCAAACTTTTTTCATATTTTTAATATACATCACAACACCAATAATTGGAATGGAAATTTCAAGAACATATCTAATAAAAAAAACAACACCTCATAGAAGGAATATTGCGTTAGTAATTGCCATTGTAGCGCTAATTTATATGTTCGTACAATTAAAAACTACTGAAATTCTTACTTTGAATTTTTCTGATCCAACAATAATACTAGAATTCATTGGAAAAAACATAATACCACTTTTTGCTGTAAGCCTATTTGCATCATACTTAGCATACTATGGTGGTGCAATAGCACCAATATTATATCTTTCTATAGTAAAAGGCTTTCAGATGTATTCACCAATACTTCCAGACTTAGACTGGGTCTTAAAAGCATTCATACAAGTAATAGTTCCAACCATAGGATTTCTAATAATTCAAAGCAGTGTTCAAGAAATAAACTTTCCAAGAAGAATAAATAGAAGACTTGCAAAAAGAAAAGATCCAATGCTAGGCTGGCTTGTAATAGCAGTAGTAGCACTTTTGATAATATTATTTTCCTTTGGATACTTTGGTGCAAAGCCTACAGTAATATCAAGTGGAAGCATGCAGCCGGCTCTTGAAACAGGAGACATGGTATTAATTGAGCATGTAGAACTAAAAGACATAGAAAAAGGCGATATAATACAATACGAAATGGGACCTATTCCAACTGTACATAGAGTAAAAGATATAAAAACAGAGGAAAATGGTGAAATATTTTTCATAACACAAGGTGATGCAAACAGAAAACCAGATGTAGAACCAGTCAAACCAGAACAGATACAAGGAAAAGTAGTTTTTAACATACCAAAAATTGGATGGATACCACTTTCCATGAAAATTCTTGCAAATAGATTAGGCTTACAAATTTAAAAAAAGGAAGGCGAAAAAATGAAAATAAAATTTAAGAAACCAAAAATAAACAGAATAAATTTAAACAGGCAATTAAGATTTTCAATTATTGCAGTATTAATAATATTGATAGTTGGTTCATCATATACTGTGTTTTCTGCAAAAAATGAAAAGACAACAATTGAAACAACACCCGTATATAACTATACACATATTGGAAAATATGATTACAATGTTTATCTAAAAGAAAACAATCTTTTTAGTACAAATGTACTCACATCAGGACAAGGAACAATATTTAAAAAACTAATAGACAAAATAAACATGAGCTACAACTATGAATTTCTAGCATCTATTCCATCAACTATACAAGGAAGCTACAAAATAGATACACAGATTCAAACAGGGCAATGGGCAAAAGAATTCATTTTAATACCATCTACACAATTTAAAAGTAATATTAATAAAGCCACATTTACAGTTGATTTCCCACTAAACATAACAAAATATGAAGATTTTATAAAAACAATAAACGATCAAACAGGAGTACTAGCTCAAGATCCCACACTCATAATTAAAACAACAGTTCTTTTATCATCAGAAATTACAAATAAATCAATAAATGAAGTATTCCAACAATCAATTCAATTGCCATTAGGAACAAATGTCTTAGACATAAACGGAAATCTATCAGCATCAAGAGCGGGAAATATAGAAAAAGAAGAAAAAGTCACAAAAAAAGTTGAAAATAACAAAACAGGTTTTACTTCTCTATCAATATTTCTATCATTGACTTTAATTGGATTTGTTGGGATAACAAAAAGTGAGGAATACCCAGAATTTTTAAGACGATTGACCAAAATAGATAAAAAATATGGTGAATGGATAGTAAATGTTGAAAAACCACCAATTTTTGAAAATAAAATAGAGAAAATAAAAACAAAATCCTTTGAGGACCTAATAAAAATAAGCGAAGAAACAGGAAAACCAGTGTTACATTCAAAATTTGTGTCTGAAAATGAACATTTATATTATGTTATAGATGGAAATATCTATTATGAATTTCTACTTTCAAATGTTAAAATAATAAAACGAACAGTTAGATGCCCAAAATGTAAAACTCAGATTTCGGTAGAAGGAAAAAATGAAGAAATCGTTGAAGTAGATTGCCCTAAATGTGGAAATAAAGGAAGATTAAAGATATAAAACATTAAAATGAATAAATAAAGATGAAAAAGCAAGTATTTATCGGTTTTTAATTCTTTTTAAAATATTGAAAATTTTGTTTTTTTAGCTTGTGTAAATATAGCATTTGTAATCCCTTTTATAGGTTATATACCTCATTTTGTAAGTAAGCCTATAGGTTTTTTCTTAATGATAATAATTCCAGGAATTATTATTATAGTACATGAAGCCTATAATATAGGTGAACAACTAAAAAAGAAAAAAGTTAAAGACAAATAATTTTTCATTTATGTTTATTTTTCAAAAATATATTTACTATCTTAATTATAACTATATTGAGATGGGTCTGTAGTCTAGCTTGGATAGGACAGAAGCTTCCGGAGCTTCAAACCTGGGTTCAAATCCCGGCAGATCCGTACTTTTTTCCTTAGAGATTCAGGAACAGAGTTGTTTTAGTTATTCTGTTTTTTCTTCCTTAAAAACTAGAGCGAAAATACAGAAAAATCGGTATGAAACTCAACCATAAAATAATGGATAAATGCCTAGACTGCAATACTTTAAAAAAATTTGGTAAACTACTTGGTATTTCTAAAAGAGGAAATTTTGTATTTGAAAATGAAGATGAAACAAGTGTTTTAATGGATTGAAAGATTTATCCTGTTTTATAAATTAAACAAAAAACATGGTATTAATGTATCATATATATGATAATAAATCAGATCATTAGTAATTTTTAAGTTCTTCTTCATCCTGAGAGTTGATACCAATTGCTATAAGATATCCTTTTGCTCTCTCTGCATATATATAGTGATGTACTTTTTCCCAGAATGCTTTTGAATGATTAGGATGAATAAGATGAGCAAGTTCATGGATAATGACATAATCTTGTACCCATTGAGGCATATCAATAATACGATCTGAGATCCTTATTCTTTTTTGGTATGGGGAACAACTACCAACCCTTTTTCTTTGATTGCTAACATATTTTATCTCAAAATCTAAATTACCATCAAAGTATTTCTTATTAAGTAATTGTGCGCGATTATAAAGGGAGTCATTAGTATTTAATTTCCTAAGGCGTTTCTTTTTTTCAAATCGTTTTTTCATGTGCTTAATCCATTCTTTTTCCTCTGATTTAGTCAAACTATTGGGTATATATATCCAGAGTTCATCTTTCACCATTTTTGCTTGAATTGTCTTTTTCCTTTTCGCACTCCGGATTATCTTTACATTATTCTGGTTCATTTTAAAAAAGACGAATATGTTTCAAAGTTATAATTTTTATTTTTTTTTTTTTTTTTTTTTAAA
>CAZWYI010000022.1:0-35492 GCA_964638155.1 uncultured Thermoplasmatales archaeon
AATACAACCGCTGAAGGCACTTAATCTTTATTTAAGTGCGAAACTCAGGTTATAAAAACTCTCAAGTATCATGTCATGAGTGAAGACTTCACCATCATAAGAGATGTAAAAAAGAACAGTCTCAGCATCCTTAAATTCAGGCAATCCAAACAATCTTTCTTTTATTTCTTTGCTTTTTTTTCTGTTGTCTTCTTTTGTATGTTTTCTTCTTTTTTCTTTTATTTCTTTTCTAATTTTTTCTTTCATACTTATTTTTTATAATGTCTTTATTTGTATTTTTTACTTTTTGTAATCCATGAGGAATATTGTTCTATAAAGTTTATATACATGCTTTTAATATTTGGCTAATACAATAATTAGAGGATGATAAAATATGAAGAAGAAAATAATTGGAATAAGTATTTTTTGCATGCTATTGGTGATAGGTATGGTACCAATATCTTCATTAGGTAGCAATATCAAGGAAGTTTCATCTGAAGGGGATACACTTAATGCCAATGAATTGCTGACTAATGATGATGTTACTGTTGAAATTTATGTAAAAGATACTAAAGGAGAACCAATTAAAGCTTGTATTGTTAATATTTATTATGGAGTTAGACATTGGATATCCGGAACAGATGAAGATGGCTATTGTAAAATTGAAGACCAATTTTCAAACCACATCACCTTGAGGATTTTATTAGTAAAAACTGGGTATCGTCAGGAGACAGTATGTATACCTTTTCCTAAATCTGGAGAAACATATAGCTTTGATATAACCTTGAAAAAAACGTGGGAAGGACGAGCAAAATTAGATTCGGGAATATATTTTAACCTTTTTGAAAAGTTTTTTCAAAATAGAGGTTTAAATATATCATCAAATCTTTAAATCTTAATTTCTCTGCTTTTTTTTCTGTTGTCTTCTTTTGTATGTTTTCTTCTTTTTTCTTTCATTTTTATTATCCATAATATGACTAACATTATATTCATGTTTGGTGAATAATTATCTCTTAAATTATTAGTAATAATTACAGATTTAATCGATAACTTTTTATATCAGTCGATATAATATTATATCAAGTGATATTAAAATGTATCATGAATTCAACAAATACAAGATATTAAGATGCTTTTTCGATGACCCAAATAAAAAATTTCAATTAAGAGAACTATCTAGGCAGACTGATATATCTCTTCCATCTGTTAAAAGATATGTAGCTGAACTCAAAAACCTTAACCTAATAAAAGAGATCAGAGGTGGAATATATATAGGATATAAATCCTCATATACTAAAGATTATAAAATTTTAAAAAGAAATGACATGCTCTTAAGATTAGAAGAATCTGGATTAATAAACAACATTGAAAAAACCTTTACACCAAATTGTATAGTATTGTATGGCAGTGCAATAGAGGGGACTGATGATGAAAGAGGAGACATTGATTTATTTGTTCAGAGCTCAAAAAAAAATATTAATTTAAAAAAATATGAAAAAAAAATTAAACGGAAGATAAACATCTTATTTGAACCAGATATAAAAAAAATTAATGATTCACTTAAAAATACACTTGCAAATGGAATAATTCTAAAAGGATTTTTAAAAGTGATTTGAAGATGAGATGGGAGGATTGCCTCGATTATAAGGTTAAAAAAGTAAAAGAAAATCCTGAACAGGCTAAATCGTTATATGAACTTGCTTTAAAAAGAATAAAGTCCATAAATAAAAGAAAAAATGATGAATACTCACAATTTTTAATTGAATCTTATTATGAGACAATTAAAGAATTAATTTCATCTCTTCTTTCAATTCATGGACTTAAGAGTTACAGCCATGAGTGTCTTATATCTTTTATAAAAGTATATTATCCAGATTATCTTGATGAATCACAACTGCTATTTTTAGACAGAATGAGAAAACTTAGAAGTGATATTCAATACAGAGGAAGAGAAGTAGCAGATGATTACTTAGATAGAAATCTTTCAACAATAGAAGATATCGTCGATATTTTAAAATCAATTGTAAATAAAGAATTATTTTAGTTATTCATATTTTTCTTTTATTTTTTTTTCTTAGTTTTTCTTTCATTTTTGATTTATTTAATTTCTTAAATTTTTGGTAAGAATTGTAACGCATCATTTATATACTAAATCATCCTAAATATACTATTAAGAGTAAGGAAAAAATTGTTCATATTTATCACATCAAAACAACTTTTTTCCTTTCCTTACTACTTTTCAGTTATTTCTTTTTAATTTCTTTTGCTGGTATCCCACCATATATTCTTCCCCTCTTTAGAATTTGACCTTTTCTAACTATGGCTCCTGATGCAACCTTTACATTATCTTCAATTACAGCTCCAGGCATAATAAAAGCACCTGCTCCAATAACACAATTATTTCCAATCTTAATTTTATCAAGAATTATTTTTTCTTCTTCATAGATATGAATATGTCCATAAATAACTGAGTAAAGACCAATAGTACAGTTATCTCCTATCTCAGTAAGGCAAGGATCCATTATTGTGCCTCCAACAAGAGTATTTTCTCCTAGTTTCATTCCAAGCATCCTATAAAACCGGTATTTCATAGAACCAACTGGAAAAATTTCTAGTATTTTTCTAAGCGGAGTATATAGAATACAAATCAGAATCCATTTGAGTGCGTTTTTATTTTTCATATTGTACTCAAATATTCCAGATTCATATTTTATATTAAAGAGGTGGACAAATAAGCCGACAAATAAAAGCATGTAAAACAAGGTTAGAAGAATTCCAACATACACAAGGATTGGAATTAAAAAAAGATGCAATATTTTGTTTAAAGAGATAAAAATAAGTATTATTTTTCCAAATATTACAATAGGTAAAAATCCTAAAGAAAAAACAACTAGAGAAATTAGTGAAATAAGTATTATTTTAGAATATGATTTTTTACTTTTCTCTTTTTTTTTCATTTAATCCCAATTAATTTTTTATTTTTTGATATTCTTCTTCTGCTCTTTTTATATTACAGTAGTAATCTAGTATATTTTCATCTAAAAAATTTTCAATTGCAATTTTTTGATAAAAAATTCCTTTTTCAAAATGTATTTTGTTATCACCTGTTAAATTTTTTCCAAGATATTTTTGATACAGGTTAAAAGTCTTACTTGTAAAGTTAAAAATTTGATCTATTATTGTATCACAGATTTTTATTTTTTTTTCTGTAAGCATTTGAGATTTGCTAGCTTCCCTGCAGTCAACATAATATGGTTTAATATTTGGATTGTTAATCCAAATCCATCTTTCTTCACCTTTCATAAGTGGGAATATATAATCTGTTTTTGTGTTGTTTTCATCTTCAGGATAGCATATTCTGTTTATTACTTGTCTGCCTGTAGGGTATGCGGTTTTTCCTTTAGTTGTATCAAGTAAAACCCATCCATAATCTGGCACATAATATTCAACCATATAATGCATTTGAGTCCAAAAGCCCTGATCATTATTTGCAAGTATTACTCTACTCGGTATGTTTTGATTTCTAAATAGTGCACACGCAAGATGACTTCTTCCAACATTTTCACCGTTTATAAATAGTGTTGTTACTGCATCTTGTGAAAAAAACAATCCTAGATTTAATTGTAAGATGAATAATAAATACCTATGATTTTTGATATATTTTGATACATAATCTGTATAACTTATCATATCAGATTTAAAAAAACGCATTTGTTTTGCTTTTAGTTTTATAAAAATATTATTTTTTTGAGTAACATCTGTTTCTGTAAGCCATATTTTTGTTTCATTTGGTAGATCTTTTTTTTCTGGGAATTCTTTGTAATCTGGCATGTCTTCAAAAGAATTATTCTCTGCAAGAACCCATACCGTAAAATGTATTAGTTTACTCTGATCTTTTTTGATATTTTGAATTTTAAAATTTACAAACTTGTTTGGTTTTTTTGTATCGTTTTCTATTTTATAGTTTATTATATCCTCTGTTGAATCATTGAATACTTTCATAAGTATTGGTGTTTGATAGGAATAATCTGGGGGAAAAGCATAGCGCACATTAAATTCATCTACGTTTTTTTCTGATACAATTTCCAGGTAATGTTCTAGTCTAAGTAGGTTTACTTTTTCTTCTTTACAATTTTTTGTATTAAATATTTCATTTTCTGTTATATTTATTCCGCTTACTATTGGAAAAATTAATAGAATTCCTATTGTCAATAAAGTAATTTTTTTATTATGGCCCATGTAACCACTTCTTTTCTAAATAACATATTTATTATAATAATGTTTATTTAAAAATGTTTCTTATGTTTTATTTTACTTTTTTGCCAACTATAACAAATTTCCAATCTTTTCTCTTATAATCTTTAAATAAAACTTTAAAATTATTTTTTTTAAATAGTTTAATAACGCTATCAATAGAATAAGCTGTGTTATAAGCATCTATATGATAACGAGCAACGTTTAAACTTGAGTTTTTAATAATCATAGAAAGTTTTACAAAAAATAAGTTATAACTGGGAAAATCTTTGTTTAATGCTTCAATAACAAATTTTCCATTTGGTTTTAAAACCCTAAAAATTTCTTTGAAACTTTTATTCGGATTTTTCCAGTAAGTAAGACTAAAACGAGAAACAATTAAATCAACGGAATCATTTTCCAAAGGAATATTTTCAGAAGAACCAACCTTTGGTTCAATATCTGCATTTTTACATGCAATATTAAGCATGCATTTCGATGGATCTATACCAATTATTTTAGAATTAGGAATTATATTTTTAATTTCTTTTGATAAAAGCCCAGGTCCTACTCCTAAATCTACAATAACTGGTTTTTTAATAGATTTAACATATTTTTTTACAATTTCTGTAAGATTTCTATATAAATATCTATAATTCTTCATATATTTTTCAAATTTTTCACAGTTTTTTTTGTCATATTTAAAAGAATAAAATTTTCTTGTCTCATAAATTGTTACAAAACCACCAATGATGCTAGGTGTAAGCCAAATTATTACAAACCAAAAAAGAGAAAGACTCACAATTTGTTCAGGGCTTATAATAGCACCATTTGTAAACTCAGGAACAGAAAACATGGTAATAAGAGCTGCTTCACGGGTTCCAATACCATATATGGAAACTGGTATAGAAGCAATGACATCTGCTACAGCCATTATCAAAATAAAATAATAAAAAGGTATATTTATCTGAAAAAGAGAGGCAATAAAAAAAAGTGTAGTATACTTTAAAATCCATCCTGTAATTGAGAGAGTGAAAGGTATAATCACATCCTTAAAACCAGGTATATCTTCTTGGAAACTATCAACAGACCCTTTTAGTCTATCTTGCAGGCTAGAAAAAACTCTCGACTCTACAATTTTTTTAAATAAAAAACGTGAATGCTTTGATTTGAAAAAAACAAGATATAGAAGAATTACTAGGAAAAAAACAATAATTATTATCAGAAATAAATAAGGATAAACACTACTTAAAAAAATAGCACCAATTAACCCTACAGATAGCATTGCCAAAAGTTCAACTGTATTATAAATGACAATATTTGAAAAACACTTTGGAAGAGGAGATCCACTCTTATCAGAAAGATACAATGCTCTAGTGTATGCACCGAATCCACCTGGTGTAATAAAACCATAGAAATAGCCTATAAAAAAATTTTTAATGCTATACCAGAAACTGACATTTATCTTCTGATGTTTTAACAATAGTTGCCATTCAACGTTTACTATTAATAATAATGGAACAAGAACAAAAAAAGAAAGAAATGCATAGAACAAATTAATTTTTGAAAATATATCTATTATTTTTTCAAAATCCAAAGTAGTAAGAATAAAGACAAATATTATAATACCAACAAATGGCAATAATTTTTTAATACGCATATATTCCATAAACCTATATTAAAAAATATTATATTACTGTTTTTTAATAAGTAAATATGATTGAGTCTTTGGATTATTTATTTTATCAACAACTTGAAAAATACTATCTAGCCTTTCATTTTTTAAAACCAATGGAATATCATTTTTTATACTCTTACATAGAACTCTACAGTTTTCCTTAAGATTATTTGAAAGATTCAATAAAACGTTGTTAATAGGAAAAACATTTATTGCAATAAAAATAACATTAAAATTAGATACAGAAAAATTATCTCCATCTGCATATTTTATAGTTATTTTATTAGATAGTCCTTTTTTGTCAACAAATCTTTTAGCATGTTTTACAGCAACAGGTGAGTTATCTATTCCAACGACATCAGCTCCTGTTTTTTCTGCAATAACTATTGTCTCAGAAGGAAAAATTCCACAGCCAATTAAGAGAACTTTATCTTTAGAACTAACCTTTGCCATTTTTATTTCATTTAAAAAAACAGGTTCTCTCCAATTCATTAAAACATTATAAAAAAGGTTTGTTTTAACAGCTAAGAGTTCAAGTGTATTATAAAAATAGCAAGAAAGAATACGTCTAGAATTTGTAATAAAATCTGAATTTTTCATCTATTTCTTCTCCCTTTTAAACACAAGGATCGTTCGCCTACATAAAAGATTATTATTCCTTTTACCCAACATAAATTCAAGTTTGAAATCTTTACTATTTAAATAATTTTCAACGATGTATATTTTCCTAGAATAGACTGCCAGATCTTTATAGATATATGGTATTAAAAAATGATTATAAAAATAATCGAAAATATAATCTTTATTTCTTATTTCTAAAACTAATATTTTTTTACAAATATTTGCAAGCTCAAAAAGTGATTTATAGAATTTTCCCCCCTCAAAATGATGAAGAAGATTCAAACAAAAAACAATATCAAAACTCTTCTTTTTAAAACAAAGATCTAACATATTGCCTTGGATAAAATCGGTCTTATCAAAAAGTTCTTGTTTTTCCAAGGCTATGCTAAAAGTTTCTCTTAAAAAATCTACCCCTATAACTCTTTTTAACTTTTTAATCTTATTAAGTTCAAAAGTAAAATTACCCATACCACAACCAATATCAATAGCCGTGGAAACTTCATAATTTTCAACAATTCTTTTTAATATTTTTTTGTAAACATTCCACATTTCTCTTTTGTTTATATTTTTTTCAATAATTGCTGAATCTTCTTTTTTATAAAAATTTAGATTTTTTTCAACATCTTTTTGAAAATATTTTTTGAGATTTTCATTCACAATACTCAATTATAGTAATTAAGTTTGATTTATAATTTTTAACATCAATTCATTTTGTTTTTATGATAACTTAAAGTATCTATTTATAACAAAATCATCGACAATATGTTATATTTATAACACAATATTTATGAATTTGTGGAACGTTTATTCTTTCAAATTTATAAAGGGGAGCATAAAATGAAAGGAAAATTTATTGCATTAACCATTATTTTATTAATGGTTTTTGGTAGTTTTAGCGCAGCCAGTATCAGTTATATCAAAAATGAAAAGAGTACTGAAGAAATAAATTATTTAAAGAAAATTGCAGAAAAAGAAGGTTGGACCTTTGAAATTGGCTTAACTTCTGTTTCTGGAAAAAATATAGAAGAGTTATGTGGGTTTTCCCCTCCTGATGCATGGTGGAAAAACGCAGAATTTAATTTAATAAAACCTACCGGTGGACTTCCCGATTCGTTTGATTGGCGTAGCGAAGGGGGATCTACACCTGTTAAAGATCAAGGAAATTGCGGAAGTTGTTGGGCTTTTGGAACTATTGCTCCACTGGAATCTGCAATAAAAATTAAAGAAGGCAAGACTGTTGATCTTTCAGAACAATGGCTTGTGTCCTGTAATCAAGATGGATGGGGATGCGACGGCGGATGGTGGGCGCATGATTATCACCAATGGAAGACGGGATATTGTGGTGGTACAGGTGCAGTATACGAAGAGGATTTTCCTTATACTGCAACAGATGGAAGCTGCCAAGGTCCATATGATCACTATTATATCTTAGAAAACTGGGCGTTTATTGCTAGTGAAAGTAGTACTCCTCAAACAGAGGCAATAAAACAAGCTATATATACATATGGTCCAGTTTCTGCTGCTGTAACAGCTACTAATGACTGGAGTAGCTATACTGGAGGTATATACAATAATGATGCAACTGGGCGAGTAAATCATGCAATAACTCTTGTTGGATGGGACGATAGTAAAGGCTCAAATGGTTGTTGGATTCTTAAAAATAGCTGGGGGCCAGGATGGGGAGAAAATGGTTATATGTATATAGAATATGGTTGCAGTAATGTAGGATACGCTGCTTGTTATGTAGATGGGTACAGAGGGCCACCTACAGATGTTGAAGAAAAAATAACATTTACTCTTCAAGAAATAACCAATGATCCAAATAGAGGAAATTTTGAAGGAATTGAACCAAAATTCAATAGACCCGAGTGGTACTACCGAATTGGTGCAACTATCTCAGGTGAAAAGCATTACCACAGGAATTACAATATGTGGTGGGAAGAAATTGGCAATCTTGGTTTTTATTCAGAGCATACTTGGGTTCCAGAAGATGTACATGATTATATAACAGGTGTTCCAGAAGTAGAATTTACAATTAAGCTTATGGATGATGATCAATTTTTCCTTGAAGGATACAAGGATGATTTGGCAGATGTGAGTAAAGAACCTGGAGGAGGAGTTGACCAGGATACCTCTGATCATCGTCCTTCAATCTATCATGGAACTTACAATCTCGTAACTAATGATCTTACAGGAGATTGGATTTCAGATCCAGATTCTAAGGGTTTTGTGTATACTATTGGAGATGGGATAAATAATGCTAAGGTTTGGTTTAAAATAGAAGACACATATAATGGGGATCTTTATGAACCAGATATTCAAGTTTCACCCAGTGCTTTGAATTTTGGAGAGGTAGAACAAGGAAGTAGTCCTTCAAAATCTTTTACTATAAAAAATACGGCTGAACAGGATACAAATAACTGGGCTGATACACTCGATTGGTCTACCTCCTCAAATAAAGACTGGATTGATATTGATAAAAATTCCGGTTCTATAAGTGGCGGTAATTCAGATTCTGTGGCTGTTACGATAAACACTGATCAATTAGAGAGAGGAGAAAGTTATTCAGGGAAAGTAACAGTTAATTCCAATGATGAATCAAAAGAAATAACAGTTGATATTTCTATTAAGAAAAAGGCAAAAACAGTTATGGAAATAGATAACTTTATACTTGACATAATATCTTTTCTTAAAAATTATTTTCTCTTAAAATTATTCCAATAAAGATAAAAAAACAATTACTATTTACACTAAATTACTGTGAGACAAAATATCTTTAAATATGCAAAGAAAGCTCTTCCATTTATCGGGTTAATACTGTTGGTAATTTACATTTTTTATTATCTGGAATTAAATAATCCTTTACAGTTGCTAAAATCTAAAGAACTTATATTAAAAATAATAACTTCCATATTTTTCCCTATAGCAATAATTCTTACTATTCCTCGTATTATGGTTAGAAACTATGCATGGCAGATAATTCTAAAAGAACAAAATATTAATATCTCTTTTTGGAAATCATTAAAAATATTTTTAATAGGATATTTTTATGGAAGTTTTACTCCAGGATATTACGGTCAACTTATGAGAATACCATATCTCAAAGAAAAAACATATCAACCCTATGGTAAGCTTTTTGTGAATACTCTAATAGAAATAATTATTAGAGGCGCAGCAATTTATTCTATGATTGCGCTGGGATTAATCATATTTTTAGATAAAATCAGTATTTTTGATAATGCTTTGTATATTATCTTTATCTGGATTGCAATCTTTTTTACAATACCTCTTTTGTTTATAAAAAAGGAGAGAGGTGAAAAATTCTTTTTTACCTTAGTAAAATATATTATACCAAATAATTTGAAAAAATATTTTAACAATTTTATTGGAACCTTCTATAAAGATTTTCCAAAAATTAGAGTACTTTTTTATCCATTTTTAATCTCTTTTTTATCATGGGTGTTGATTTTTACTCAGGAATACATGTTTGTACTTGCTTTAGATGTTAATATACCATATTATGCGTTTATACTTCTTTTTCCAATTGCTAATGTGGCAGGATTTATACCAATTACTTTTGCAGGAATTGGTGTTAGAGAAATTACTGCTGTTTTAATCTTTACAAGCTTGTATTCTGTAACCAGCCTAGAAGTTTTTGTTATTTCTATAATGGGCTTTTTAGTAGTTGATGTTTTAACTGGATTTGTAGGGTTTTTACTATCTCTTACAGAAACAGTTGATAAAAAATCATTTCTAAATATTTTAGATTAAACGTTGATTTACTTTATTTTGTATATTAATAAGGATTCCCAAGAAGAAGTAGGGAAGGCCCTATTTTTTATTTTTTTTTCAAGTTTTAGATCTTTCCTATTTTTTATGATATTTATTATCATATCTTTAAAAAGAGCTTCTCTAATGATTATTCTACTATTTTTTTTTGCATTTTCGAAAACATGATATATAACTTGAATTTTTGGCACACTACAACCAGATATAATAATTGTATCAAAATCTTGAAGAGAATATTTTCCCCCTTCTCCATTTTTTGCAGAAATTTTTTTTTCAAGGTTTTTTCTTTTTATTACCTGATTTGCAATGTCAACTGATTTTTTGTTTTGATCAATTGTTACAACTTTTATATCTGAAATATCAGATAGGGTTAACGCTGTAATAGGATAAGATCCGCATCCTATATGCAGTACTTTTTTAGATTTTTTAAGGCTAAATTCCTCTTTTTCTTTTCTATATTCTTTTCCTACTGTTTTTTCATATAGTTTTGCAATAAAATCAGAGCGACTTGCAAGTCTATCTACTAAATGCCAGAAAATATTTCCTCTTTTACTTACAAGTTTTTCGTTTTTTGGGTTTTCAACTATATTATGGTTTTGTTTTTTCATTTTTCTTATATCCTGATAGTATTATACTGATAATTTATAAATTACTTTCCTATGAAACTATATATTATCGTCAATATATAAATTTTTTAAGCGATAATAATAAAAAACATAAACCTTTTATTCTATTCTAAAATTACAGAAATAAAAAACTTTTTGGAAAAAAGAAAATGATAAGAAAAATCTTTAAGTGATATAAATGTCGGGAGAGGGCATAGGTTTTGGAAAAGCTATTTTGTTTAATGAGCACTTTGTTGTATATGGTGTTCCAGCAATAGTTTCAGCTATTGGAGATTATACTGTTGCAAAAATTGAATCAAATACTACACCAGGTTGGGAGATAGAAGATAATCGAAAGGCTACTCCAAACTATAAAAAAGATAAATTAGACCAACAAAAAGAATCTATTGATAATATGATAGATAAAATGGATCTTGATCTTTCTAATAGTGGTGTAAAAATAATTCTTAATGGGAGACTATATGCTGCAAGTGGTATTGGAGCAAGTGCAGCAAGCTGTGTGGCAATTGCAAGAGCTTTATCAGATCATTTTGATATGGATTTATCTGATGAGAAAATAAATGAGATTGCTTATGAAGGCGAAAAAGGATACCATGGCACGCCTTCAGGTATAGATAATACAGCATCTACTTTTGGCGGTCTTATATGGTTCGAAAAAGGTGAAAATTATGTTATGGATAGGTTAGAAATACAAAACCCTATAGAAGTTGTCATGGGAAATACAGGTAAAGTTGCAAATACTACAAAAGCTGTTGAAGGGGTTAGGCAAAGAAAAGAAGAAAACCCTGAAAAATATCAAAAGATTTTTAATAGAGCTGAAAACGTTGCCTATCTAGCAAAGGATGCTCTTGAAGATGAAGATTACCGTGAACTAGGTAAACTTATGGATGAAAACCATAAACTGCTTCAACAAATAGAAGTCTCAAGTAGAGAACTTGATTTTCTAGTTAAGCTTGCACGCTCTTATGGAGCACTTGGTGCAAAACTTACTGGTGGAGGGTTAGGTGGTAATATGATAGCTCTTACACCAGGTAGAGACTTACAGGATGAAGTAGCAACTGCTATTGAAAAAGAAGGTTTTCAAACAGTAAAAACAGTGATAGGGGCATCCAGAAGAGGATATTGATAGATATGGATCTTAGATCATTTTTAAAAAAACTTGAAAAAGAAGGTAAATTAAATATAATTAAAAGAGAAGTTTCAACTAAATATGAAATTGCTAATGTTGTCTATTCATTAGACGAAAAACCAGTTATTTTTGAAAATGTTAAAAACTATGATATGCCTGTTTTTGCAGGTATTACCTCAGATAGAGATATTATTGCAAAAGGTATAAACACAACTAAAGAAAAACTTCTATTCAAACTTGTTGATGCGCTTAGAAACCCTAAAAAACCAGAGATAGTAGAAAAAGCCCCATGTCAAGAAGTTATAAACAAAACCCCTGATCTTGATAAACTACCTATACTATATCATTTGAAAGGCGATGGAGGAAGATACAGTAGTGCTACAGTTGCTACAATAAAAGATCCAGACACCGGAAGAAATGTTTCTTATCATAGAATCATGCAGAGAGGTAAAAACAAGTTTACAGCACGTCTTATAAAAAAAAGGCAAACTCGAACTACTTATGATAAAATCGAGGGTGATCTTGAGATGGCAATATGTATTGGAAATAGTGTATCTGTAATGGTTGCAGCATCTCTTGGCCCAGCATCTGGTGTTGATGAATTTAGTATCGCTAATTCCCTTGATAAAACACCTCTAGTGAAATGTGTGACAAAAGACTTAGAGGTTCCAGCTGATACAGAAATTGTTATTGAGGGGAGAATAACTAGAAAATTGGATGACGAAGGGCCTTTTGTTGATCTTACTGAAACACGGGATTTTGTAAGACAAGAACCAGTTTTTGTTGTTGATTGTATCACACATAGAAAAGATGCTATGTATCAAGCACTTATTCCAGGAAGACTTGAACATAAAACCCTTATGGGTATGCCAAAAGAGCCTACAATTTACGACGAAGTAAGTAAGGTTGTCACTTGTAAAAATGTTTTAGTAACGATGGGCGGGGGCTCATGGCTGCATGGAATAGTTCAAATTAAAAAGAAAAATTCGGATGATCCTAAAAAAGCAATAAATGCAGCATTTAAAGGTCATAAAAGTATGAAGCATGTAGTAATAATTGATGAGGATGTTGACATATACAATTCAAATGCTGTGGAATGGGCAATAGCAACACGTTTACAGGGGCATAAAGACCTCTACATAAAAAAAGATCAACCTGGTAGCAGTCTTGATCCGTCTGGAAAACATGTACCTGGTAAAAAGACACGTACTACAAAAGTTGGATTAGATGCAACAATTCCTTCTGATATAGATAAAGAAAAATATGAAACTGTGAACTATAAAAAAGTTGATTTAAATGATTACCTCGGGTAAGGGAAAATTAAAGATTTTTTTAGAAAAAAAAGAGCTTGACGGTGATCTTATTTTTATTCTTGGTGGTGGTGAAAAGTCACATATTGGTGGAGTAGTAATTTGTGAACCAGGTAAAAAACCAAATGTGATACGTCTTGGAACCCACCATGATTATATTGTTTTATCACCAATTGCCGAAAAAGCTTGTGAAAAATATAATAAAACAGCGGTTGCTATTGGTGGGATACATATTGATGATGCAAAAAAAGATGAAATAGATCAAATTGTTGAAAATTGTAAGGAGTTATTAGAATGCATTTAACAAAAGAAGAAGAAAAAATCTTAAATGGAGAAAAAGGAGAAGTAACAGAACGCCTTTTCAGACTTTTAGTTCGACTTGGCGATATCTATGGTGCAGATAAAATGATACCAATAGGTTCAGTTCAAGTCGCAGGTGTATCATATAAATCGATTGGTGATCCCGGAAAAGAATTCCTAGAAGACATGGCAAATAAAAATGCAAAAGTCAAAGTTTTAACCTATTTGAATCCAGCTGGAATGGATTTAGAAAACTGGAAACGTCTTGGTTTTCCAAAAGATTTTGCAAAAAACCAACTTCAAATTATGGATGCATTTAAAAAGATGGGTATAGTAATAACATCAACATGTACTCCTTATTTAGCAGGAAATCTTCCTCGTTTTCGTGAGCATATCGCATGGAGTGAGTCCTCTGCAGTTTCATTTTCAAATAGTGTTATTGGTGCAAGAACAAACCGTGAAGGTGGACCTTCTGCTCTAGCTGCAGCAATTTGTGGGGTTACTCCCAATTATGGATTACATCTCTGGGAAAATCGTCAGCCGCATTATGAAATAAAGGTTAATGCAGATCTGAATTTCAACTCTGATTTTGGAGCACTCGGTCACATTGTTGGAAAAATTGTTAAAAATAAAATTCCATATTTTACTGGTATAAAAAATGCTGATACTGATCAACTAAAAAGCCTTGGTGCTGCAATGGCAGCAAGCGGTGCTGTTGCAATATACCACGCTGAAAATTTAACGCCAGAAGCAGATAACGTTGAAAAAAACAATTTAGAAAAAATAACTATCGAGCAAAGCGATATTGATAAAGCTTATGAAGAGCTTAGTAGTGGAAAAAATCCTGATATTGTCATTCTAGGCTGTCCACATGCATCTTTAAAGGAGATTTCTAGACTTGCTGATAAAGTCCATGGTAAAAAACTCAAAAAACCAGTATGGATATGTACTTCTCGCATGGTTAAAGAGGCAGCTGAACGCATGGGATATAATGAAATTATTGCAAAATCAGGTGGCTCAGTTGTTGCAGATACTTGTATGGTTGTATCACCTATTGAAAAAATGGGATATAAAACAACAGGTGTAACCAGCGGTAAAGCAGCTAATTATCTACCAGGTTTTTGCAAGCAGAAAGTGAGTTTTAATAATATTGATAAACTTGTGGAGGATCAGTTATGAAAGGAAGAACTATTAATCCTGGAAAAGCAGAAGGAAAAGCGCTTGTATCACCTGATCCAATAGGATTTTATGGAAATATTGATCCAAAAACAGGTATTGTTATCGAAAAAGGGCATTCTTTGGAAGGAAAAAAAATTACAGGTAAAATACTAGTGTTTCCATGTGGAAAAGGATCAACGGTTGGTTCATATGTTATTTATGGCCTTGCAAAAAATGGTGTTGCTCCTGCGGGAATTATAAATAAAGAAACTGAAACAATAGTTGCAACAGGCGCAATTCTCTCTGGTATTCCTTGTATCGATTCAGTTGATATAAGTAAAATAAAAAATGGCGATAACATAAAAATTGATGCCGATAAAGGTGAAGTCATAATTAACTAATGTCTCATATTCCAGATAGTTCCAATACCAGAAAGTTCCTTTTCATAGTCTCCTTCGCTATCTGACCAACTTATTTCACCTGTTATCTCTGTTCTACCTATTTTCATTCCCACATGGGCAAGTCTTTTCCATGTTTTATCAAAAGTATTACTTGAATCAATATCTAAATTCAGTTTTATTTTTGTCTCTTTTAATAAGGCTTGTGAAAGACTTGGTTCTGCGGTGATTTCAAATTTGTTTGGCATATTTAAAAGTAAAAATATTTTATCAGAGTCTATAATATCTACTTTTATATTTTCAAGTTTAGTAAGTGTTTCTCCTTTGTCTGTTGTTATAATCATGTTTGCAAAAGGATTAACTTTGTATGTTTTTGATGATTTAAATTGCATAGTGAAATAATAGTTGCTATAGTAAATATTCCAACCGTTTTCTAAAGTCATATGACACCAGTCCCATCCTCTTATTATTCCAGAAGTTAAAAGTCCTGATATCCAAGTATGCTCATGATGTCCTGTTCCTCTTACTTCAATTTCCATTCCATTTAGAATTACTTTTCCTTCAACATCGCAACCCATAAAAATATAGCTTGCAACATTTCCTTTTGATTTATCAATAAGCCTGTTACTATAAGTCCATAGAGGCGGAGATTCTGATTTGAATTTAAGATCCATTATTATTTCGTTATCCTCATCAATATCTCCCTCTATATGTATAAACCATTCTGGTGCTCTCCCTTGTACATATGAATCTTCAAATGAGACCTTAAACATTTTATCTGATGAAGAGGTTTGAAGAGAGGGTTCCTTTAAAGGACTGTAGTCTCCAAGGATAGGCCTACTTTTTTCAACTACTCCCCCATATTCTGTTCCATCAGGACTGTGTAATGTTACAAATAATAAATCAGGTTTATTAGCAAACAGATCTGTTCTTGACATATGGTTAAAACTAATTGTTATAGTCCACCCTTTAAGCATATTGTTTCCATTACATACAACTGTATAGTACCACCATTCTCTATTAACAGTTAGTTTATTTTTGTAATGGGCACCCTCATCTTTTGGGGATAAAACCCTTTCGTTAGATGTTACTAGAGATGAAGGTAGTGAAGGCTCTTTTATAAAAATCCAGCTGTCGTATTTATGTTCTGTTTCAATATGAGTTATTGTAATAGTACCAGAACAATCGGTGATTTCATCACCTTCTATTACTTCTTTTCCAAGTTTTGACTTGTCACAGGTTCCAGTAATCTCAAGGTCGCTCCATAAAACCTTTTCAGAAACATATTCTACAATAATTTTTTTGTTGAAATCATCCTTTTCAAATTTTATTTCTGGTGGTTCTGGTTCTATCGGTGTCTTAACCCAACTTGTTCTCAATAAAACTACTACTGATATTATGATTAGAATAGTTAATATTACGACATCGATTTTTTTTAGTTTTATATTCATGCTCACCAGCTTATAAGCGCTTATATTTATCTTTGACTAAATATTTATTAACTATTATTATTAAATGTTTCTTTACAACTGTTATCAAAACATATAAAAATGCTTAATACCACAATTTTTGATGTTTTTCTTTAAATATCTCTTTTTGGTGTATCTAACACATGAGTTGCACACACATATACATATACATCTGCGAAAAAGGCACTTAAAAGCCAGATTTATTCTTCTAAATAAGGATGAATGGAAAGGGAATGAGCCCAATTTTTTCATTTTTGAAAAAATACCCATCCAATTACCCCCTCTAAATCACCTCATTCCCTTTTCCATGATTTTTTAAAAATTTCATTGAAAAATTTTTTAAGTAATGACGTATTAACATATGTTAAACTTTTATTGTGGAGGTGAGCATATTAAAAAAACTAAATTATTAGTTGTAGGATTAGTTTTTGTATTTTTATCAAGTTCAATATCTGTATCTATTAATTCAGCAGTGGCAACTGAAAAAGAAAAGAGTATCTCATTAGATTACAATTTTGAAAAAATTTCTATAGAAAAAATAAATGTTCAGGGTAAATATTATGATACAATATCGTTAGAAGATACGACAAATTTTGGAAATCCAGGTGAACCATCTATGCCTATAAAAGGAGCATATATCTTGTTGCCATATGGGAAAAGTGTTTCAAGTATAGAAATTAAACACGGTGAAATTAAATCATTAGGAAAGGGTTATGATATATTACCAGGTGCAAAACCTGTACCCATATCTATGGTTAAATCAATAAAATCGCCAGATCCCAAAAAAGAAATCTATGGGTCAAATGATTTATATCCTGGAAAATTGTATGAAAAAGTTGGAACCTATTTCTTTAGAGGTTTTAAGATACTTGTTTTAGATATATATCCTGTACAATATTTGCCAAGTTCTGGTGAAATTAGATATTACTCGGATATTCAAATTAATATTCAGACTGTTGATGATAACAAAGAAAATGAATTATATCATGGTCTAAAAGAAGACATAAATAATGTAATAAATAAAGTTGACAATCCAGAATTAGTCGGCACTTATCCAACAAAAAATAATGCGTTTTATAATAGATATGATCTATTAATATTAACTAGTGATAGCTTAAAGGATTCATTTATGCCTTTAAAACAGGTTAATGACGAAAGGGGCGTATCAACTGAAATTAAAACACTTAAAGATATAAATATCATCCCAAGTTCGGTAACACCTGAAGACATTCGTGATTTTATAACATCTGAATATCAAAAAAATGGTATAAATTATGTTCTGTTAGGTGGAGATAAGGAAGTAGTTCCTGAAAAAATGCTTTATGTATCAGGTTATGACGAAGACCAATCTGACCGTTTTTATGAAACTGTTATGCCATCTGATCTATATTTTTCATGTCTTGATGGTCCATATAATAGTGATGGAGATGAATACTGGGGGGAAACAAATGATGGTGAAGGTGGTGAGGATGTAGATCTCATGGCTGAAGTTTATGTTGGACGTGCCTGTGTTGACAATCCTTCTGATGTAGATAACTTTGTAGGTAAAACAATTGATTATCTAAACACAGATTATGAAGATAGCTATCTAAAAAAGATAATTATGGCAGGTGAACACCTTGGTGATCATGGAGTTGCAAGCTGGGGTGGAAATTATCTTGATTTGTTAATTGATGAATGCACAGTTGATGGTTATACAACCCAAGGAATCCCCTCTAATAAATATGAAATTGAAAAGCTATATGATCGAGACTGGGAAGGAAATTACTGGCCGGCAACAGAGCTTGTAGATAGAATAAACAAAAATATCCATATAATTAACCATGATGGGCACTCAAATTATGTTTACAACATGAAGATGCATATTTCAGATGTAGAAATGTTTGAAAATACAAAACCGTTTTTCACTTATTCTATAGGATGTATGTGCGGAGGATTCGATTATCCAAATGAAGATTGTTTTGCTGAATATATTACAACAAAAACACCAAATGGTGCATTTGCAGCAATTATGAATGCAAGATATGGTTGGTTCTGGGCATATAGTACAGATGGAGATGGCACTAGATTCAAAAGAGAATTCTGGGATGCAGTATTTTCAGAGGATATTCCTGTTATTAGTAAAGCAAATCAGGACTCAAAAGAAGATAACTTATTTTTATTGGATAGATCTTGTATGAGGTGGACTTATTATCAATTAAATTATTTTGGAGATCCATCTGTTGCTTTTCATATAGGCGTGCCTCCTGAGAAACCCAAAAAACCCGAAGGTGAAACTTCTATTGAGGCAGGTATATTTTACGAGTATAAAACTAGCTCAACTGATACAGATAGTGAGAAAATATTTTTAATGTGGGATTGGGGCGATGGTGAATATAGCAATTGGAAAGGCCCTTATAACTCAGGTGAAGAAGTTACTGAAGAACACAGTTGGGAAGAAAAAGGAACATATTCTATTAGAGTTAAATCCAAGGATGAATCTGGATTGCAGAGTAAATGGAGTGATCCTTTAACTGTAAGTTTACCAAAAAACAAAATATATAACAGATTTTTTTACAAAATAAAATTAATACTTGAGGAAATCTTAACGCTCTAAAAATATTTTATTTTTTTTAGATTGTTGATACTTCTTAACCTTGATATTAAGTGTGATGTTTGAATATGGAAAACTTAATACAAAATACTGCAAATGCAATAATTACACAAAATATTTAAATATTAGTAATTACAAAGTATAACATAGGAAAAGGTGGTGAATAAAAATGAGAATAGTAAATGACATAAAATCAAGGCGAGAACTTAATGAAATGAAATCTGTAATGGAGATTTTTGTAGTAAACTCTAGAATTAGACAGCTTGCAAAAAACGCTTAATACAAAACCCTTTTCCTAAAAAATCAACTTTTTTATCAATATTATTAGCTTATAAATGTAAATATTAATAATAACCTTTTAGATTACAATCAACAAACTGGGGGTTTATTGTTGGTTGAGAAAAAAGAAATAGAAACTATATTTTCAGAAGAATTAGAATGGATTACTGAAAAAAAACTAAAAGAAAAAGTAATAGATGTATGGAAAACAGCTGCTGATAGAGGAGATTGGAAAGATCTAAATAAAGTGCCTTTTACACTTTTAATTGAAAATTCGGGAAAATTAATCGATCATACAAAAAGAATAACAAAATTAGCAAAAGCAGTTTATGACAATAGAGAAGAAAAAATAAATCTAGATTTTTTGATAGCCGGTGCTTTACTACACGATGTAGGAAAACTTCTGGAATATGATGTGATTAATGGTGAAGTTGTAAAAGGCGAATATGGAAAAAAATTCAGACATCCTGTTAGTGGAGCACTTTTAGCAAGAGAACTTGGCCTACCTGATGAGATAGTACTAATAATATATGCTCATAGCCACGAAGGAGATAAACTCGAAAGATCAGCTGAAAGTGTTATTGTACACCATTGTGATTTTATAGATTTTCATATCCGTAAAGGTATGGTGAAAGATTGAAAGTGCAAAATAGTCTTGGAAAAAAAATTGAAACAAATATCGATAATAGAGAATTTAAACCGTTCAAAGGTGGTCATAAGCATAGTGGAAAAACCAAGTTAGTAAAAAATTTATCTAAGGCACTTAAAAAATCTGGACTAAAAAATGGTAATACAATATCTTTTCATCATCAACTAAGAAACGGTGATTTTGTATTAAATAAAACACTTGATACAGTTAAAGAGATGGACGTAGGCGATATCCGTCTTGCTCAAACTGCAATGTTTAGTGTTCATGAACCTTTAATAGAACATATTAAAGAAAAAACAGTTACTCGTATTGAAGGCAGTGTAAATGGTGTTGTAGGAGATTATATTTCAAAAAACAATCCATTGAAAGCACCAGTAATACTTCGTTCTCATGGTGGACGATGGGCCGCAGTAAAATCAGGTGAACTTCACCCTAATATTGCAGTAATTGCTGCATCAGCAGCAGATATAAGAGGAAATGCAACCGGAATTATTGGAAAAAGTGCCTTTGGAAATATTGCTTATTCTCAAGTTGATGCCTGGCATGCAGATAAAGTAATAATTGTTACAGACAACCTAGTTGACTATCCATGTCCCTATCGTGAGATATACGAAGGACTTGTTGACTTTGTTGTTGAAGTAGATAAAATTGGTGATCCTGAAAAGATTGTGAGTGGCTCACTTAAGATTACTAAAAATCCTGTAAAACTTGATATTGGAAAACAATGTGTTGATTTAATGGATGCAGCAGGACTCATAAAAAATGATATGATCTTTCAAGCAGGTGCCGGTGGAATTTCACTTGCTGCATTAAAATATTTAGGAGAAAGACTAAGAGAAAAAAATATGGTAGCAGCATGTTCTACTGGTGGATGCACAGAGTTTATAGTAAATATGTATAATGAAGGCTTTTTAAAACAAGTTAATACCTGTCAGTGTTTTGATACAGTAGCGGTTGATTTTGTTAGAAATCACTTGGAAGCACAATCTACAATTGGTGAATACTCAGATCATACTATGAAGGGGAGAAATACAGATAGACTTGATACAGTAATACTTGGTGCAACAGAGGTTGATACAGATTTTAATATAAATGTTAACACTCACAGTGATGGTCGGATGCTACATGGAATAGGTGGCCATCAGGATGTATCAGCTGCAGCAAATCTTACAATTATCACAGTACCCGTTTTTAGGAAGAAAAATCCGATAGTAATTGACAAAGTAACAACTGTTACAACACCTGGCGATATTGTTGATGCAATTGTTACAGACAAAGGCATTGCGATAAATCCTAAAAGAAAAGATCTAATTGAAAAAGTAAAAGGAAAAATAAACCTAGTTTCCATTGAAGATCTTAAAAAAATAGCCTATGATGAAACAGGCGGCCCACAAAAACCAACTCTTGGTTCCGATATAGTTGGCATGACAAAATATTTTGATGGAACAGTACTTGATAATATATATCAAGTTTTGTAAAAGAGGTTAAAAAATGAAATGGAAAACTAAAATCACAAAGGTAGAACCCAATCATCTTGTAACAAAAGGATACAGGCAAGAGGATCTTATTGGTAACATTCCTTTCTCACATGTAGTGTATTTACTTTTAAAAGACAAGCTCCCAACTAAAGAACATGGTAAAATGATGGATGCAATACTTACTGCCTGTATAGACCATGGCGTAACACCGCCTAGTTCTATGGCTTCTAGAATTGTTGCATCAGGCGGAGTACCACTTCCCACAGCAGTTGCAGCAGGTGTTTTATCAATTGGTAATGCACATGGTGGGGCAATAGAAAAAGGTGCAAAATTTTTACAAGATGGAATCAAAAAAATGAAAAAGGAAAATCTTTCGGTTGAAAAAACAGCAGAAATTCTTGTAAAGAAATCTCGAGAGGAAAAAAGAAGGATTCTTGGGTTTGGACATAGAGTTCATACGTCTGACCCGCGTACCAAAAAACTTTTCAAACTTTCAGATGAATTAAATATAACAGGAGATCACCTCAAACTTTCAAAATCAATTGAAACAGAACTTGAAAAACAAATCGGAAAAAAACTTCCCATAAATGTAGATGGTGCAATCGCAGCAATAACTTCTGATATGGGATTTGATTTTAGGCTTGGAAAGGCCTTCTTTTTGCTTGGAAGGGTCGCAGGTCTTACGGTGCATGTATATGAAGAGCAAAAAGATTTCAAACCAATGCGTAAGATGTTTTCTTCTGAAGTAGAATATGATGGAGTAAAAGAAAAAGATTTAGAATAAAAAATTAGGGTGATAAATTTTGGGAAAAACAATCATTCAAAAAATATTTGGAAATCATTCCAAACAAATTGCAAATGTTGGAGATATTATAGATATAGATATAGATGTCAGGGTTGCACGTGATTTTGGTGGTGCAAATGTTGTAAAAAACCTTGAGGAAAACAATCTTAGTATTGATGATCCAAAAAAGACTTTTTTCACATTTGACTGTAATCCTGGAGGATGTGATCAAAAATATGCAGCAAACCAACACATCTGTAGAAAATTTGCGAGAAAAAATGTTATTAAAGTTTTTGACATAGATCAAGGAATTGGAACGCACATTGTAATAGATGAAGATATCATTAAGCCAGGTGGGACTATAGTTTCAACTGATTCACATGCAAATATCCTTGGTGCTTATGGGGCATTTGGTCAAGGGATGGGTGACAAGGATATTGCTCATGCCTGGGCTCATGGGAAAATCTGGTTTAAGGTCCCAGGGACAATAAAAATTATGTTAAAAGGAAAACCAAGCAAGAACACAACTCCAAAGGATATTGTACTAAAAATGCTAGAAGAACTAGGTGCAAATGGCCTTCTTGGTTATGCATCAGAGATATATGGTGAATATATTGATAATTTATCACTTGATGGAAAAATAACTATTGCTTCCATGGCAACTGAGATGGGTGGAATAATACTGTTGTTTCCCAATAAGGATGGTTTCACTGCAGATGTTGATTGCAATTATGTAAAAACAATTGAAATTGATATATCAAAAGTTGAACCAAAAATTGCAAGGCCAGGTCATCCAGAGGATGTAGTAGATGTTTCTGAATTAAAAGAAGTAAAAGTTGATTCTGGTTTTATCGGAAGCTGTACAAATGGTAGAATGGATGATATGAGGGCAGCAGCAGAGGTTCTTAAAGGGAAAAAAATTGCTCCTGAAAGGGTATTAAAGATAGTTCCATCCACTAATAAGATATGGGAACAATGTTTAAAGGAAGGAATTATTAAGATTTTTAAAGATGCTGGAGCCTTAGTTGGTAATGCAGGTTGTGCAGGATGTGCAGCAGGACAAATTGGACAAACTGGAAAGGATGAAGTTGAAGTATCAACAGGAAACAGAAATTATGTTGGAAAACAAGGGAAAGGAGATGTATATCTTACTAGTCCTGAGACTGTTGCTGCAAGCCTTGTTTCTGGATATATTACAACTAAAGATAATATTCCTAATAAACCAGAGAGAGTTTCAATAAAAAAAGAAAAAACTTTTCAAAAACAACCTACGAAAAAAAAGATAGAATCTCCACTAAAAGTTGAAGGAAGAGCATGGGTTATTAAAAAAGATAATATTGATACAGATATGATTTATCATAATAGATATCTATCTATTACTGATCTTTCAGAAATGGGACAATATACTTTTGATAATCTAGAAGGTTATGAAGATTTTTCAAAAAAAACAAAACCCGGCGATATTGTAGTTGCTGGAAAAAACTTTGGATGTGGTAGTAGCAGACAACAAGCAGTCGATTGCTTTAAGAGTCTTGGTATAAGTGTTATAATTGCTGAATCATTTGGATCAATTTATGAGAGAAATGCAATTAATAATGCAATGCCTATAATTACTTGTGAAGGGATTACAGAAAAAATAGATGATAAAGATGAACTTGTTGTTGATTTTAAGAATGGTGAAATCTTTGATAAAACAAAAAATAAAAAGTTTTATGGAAAGCCTTTTTCTAAATCCCAAATTGAAATATACAAAAAAGGCGGGTTACTAAGAAAATAAAAATTTATTAACTTTTTTCTATTAATTTGAACCTCGGTTAATAATAAATATGTTTTTATATTTAACGTAATATTTATATATCACTTCTATATTTGATCTATATAACTAATTACTAAGGTGAAAGGTATGATAATAAGAAAGCCAGTTTTAATTTTAGGAGCTGTTTTAGTATCACTTATGATGATTTCAAGTGTCAGTGCTGTTCAGCAGGTTAATAGTCAATCTTTGATGAATTCTGTGGAAAAAGAACGAAAAATAGAAGATCTAGATTTTTTATCTGTGCTTACAAACTATGAAGACTTTGAGGCAGACAAGGATAGAGTTTTAGAAACTATTGAGATTACAAAGAATTTTGTTGAAGAAAAATTAAACATTGGAGTAGAAAGTGAAAGTGGAGAATATAATTTTGATTTTTCTAATCTAGAAACAAGCTCTTACTATCAAAATTTAGATTTCCAGAATTTTCTAAATAAATTAGAAAACGAATTTCAAAGTTTAGCTGATGATGCTGATGATAGATACAAACAAGAAGTAGTACATGGGGAAGATGTAGCAACAAAAATTATTCTTACTGAAGTTATAAAACCTCGTATAGAAAGTTTCTTTAACAAAAATACAAATGATGAATATGCAAGTATATTAAACAGTTTTCATGATACAAGCAGTGACCTTGCAGAGGAGTATAAAGACGTATTTGATAAAGCAAAATCTAAAAGTTTGCTAAATATGGGTGATGAAAACAAAAACCAAATTTCTACAATGAGTTATGGTATAGATCAAGTACTTATCGCTATATGTACTGCAATCTTTTTTATTAATTGGTTTCTTTGCGGACATATATTAGGTGAACTCACACAACCCTTAGTAGCCCTTGTTTTAGGAATAATCCTTGTAATACCTGCGGTAGTTATATTAGCAGGAGAGGTTGTAATAGAAGGAGTAAATGTTTTATTTGAAAGTCTACTTGCAACAACAGTATTTATGCTTGCATTTATGGGAGAAACCTTAAGTTTAGCTCTATATAATTTTGGAGCTGTTGGAGGCCTAGTTTGGTTTTTAATATTTATGCTTAATCTAGAACTTTTACCAATAGAATTTTTTGTAATATTCATTGTTATCTTTATTGAAAATGCAGGTTTTGAGATTGGATATATATCCCGAAATCTTGGCCCATATATTACTGAAGTATTATGGCAGGCAGCAGAAAATGCAAGAGACCTTTACAACTCTATTTTTGGTGATGGTCCACTTGAAGATGAGAATAACGATTACAATTCTCTATTTAAAAGACTTATAAGTTTTCTTTTTAATTCTTTAAATAGATTTTCTTTTAGAAAAAATTTAGTTTTACAAAAAATATAGGTGAAAAATATGAATAAATTTAATAAAAGAAATTTAGCAGCTATGTCTGTTTTGATAATGACGCTATTGCTAACCAGTGGAATTGCCACGTCTATAAGTTTAACAAAAGAAGATATTTCATCTGATAATCTTATGACAACCTCTGGTTTGAATACTGAAACTTTTTATAGTCTTAGCAATGATGGAGAAATACAAAGATGGCAATATATAGGCTTCGGGGGAGGTACTTATGAGGATGCAAGAAATGCAGAAGAAGGATTTGAGATTTATAAAGGAAGTGAATATAATTGCTTAGGGCAGGATTTTATATCTGCTTCTCCTGGACACGCATGGGATGTCTTAATTTATAGATTTTTCTTATTTTTTGATACTACTAGTTTACCAGATGATGCGTATATAACTTCAAGCAAGTTAACATTATATGGACGATATAAAGAAATAGATAAAGGCTATCACTTTAACATATGGGTACAGAATGGAGAAAATTTCCCTCATGATAATCTTCAGTTAGGAGATTATAATTATAAACATTATCAAAGTTCACCAAATGGTGTAAATGCATTTAATTCAAGAGATTTTGAGTGCGATGATAGTTCTCCAAAGGGTAATGAATTAACTCTTAACAGCAATGGTATAAGCTGGATAAATATAAAAGGAAATCAAAAAACAAAGTTTTGTTTAAGATCAAGTCGTGATGTAAACTCACAATGGAAAGATGATAGTAGTGAATATTTAAGTGTATATTCTTCTGAGAAAGGTGGTAATTATAGGCCTAAACTTGAAGTTATGTATACACAAAAACCAACCGCTAGTATTTCTGGGCCAACTGAGGGTACACGAAACGAAAAATTAACATATACTGCAAGTTCTGCTGATCCAGATGGTGACAATATAGTTTCTTATAAATGGAAGGTTGATGAAACTGAGAAAGGAAATGAAGAAACAATCACACTACAACTTTCTGAAGGAACACATACAGTAACACTTCAAGTAAAAGATGAACATGGTGCATGGTCTGAACCTGCGGAAAAAACAGTTACAATAGATAATAATAGAAATCCAGAAATGGTAAGTATAAATCCAAAAAGTGGAAAACAAAGAACAGATATTACTTTTACGTTTGTTGCAAGTGATGAAAACTACGACAATGTAAAATTTAAAATTGACTGGGATGATAGTAGTGGAGTTGAAACCACATCCTTTTTTAACGATGGTGACGATGGATCTGTTGATGGCAAAATTACTGGTACAATGGTACATAAATACCAAACTTCTGGAAGTAAAACAATTAAAGTTAAAGCAATTGATGAAAAAAACGGAGAAAGTAGTTATATGCAAATTAACTTTGAATCAAAAGATAAATCTAAAAACCTAGTTATTCCTAAAATTGTTAGATTATTTCCAATGATAAATGATTTCTTTCAGAATATCCTTATATAGATAAAAAAATTTGGAAAAGAAATACATGAAACAAATTCTCAAATATTCAGTTATTTTTACAATAAGCCTAATTCTTTTACTCACTGCTAATCATACTGCAGTATCAATAGATAAGGATTTTACTAATCCTGGTAAAATTCAATCTCAAAATAATTACGAAATTTATGATTATAACAACGGAATAATAAATATTTCTAGTGACAGCGGATTTATTAATCACCCTGCAGTTAGATATGGTAGAGGAACTAAAACAAACCCGTATCTTATAGAAAATTGGCATGCCAAAAAAATAGTTATGGAAAAAATCTATGATACATATTTTGAAATAAATAATTGTTATTTTGATGGTGGTTATGCTTTTGATTTTTATAAGGTAAATAATGGTATAATTAAAGATTCTATTATTGAATCATCAAACGGTTATGATGGTATTAAGCTAATATGGTCTAGTAACAACTATTTTTCAAATTGTAAAATTAATAATTATCTCCGTTCTTTTTATTTGAGATCTTTTTCAAATAATAATATTATAGAAAACTGTGAAATAAATGGAAAGAACCAAGGTTTTATTATAACTTACTCTAAAAATAATGAAATAAAAAACTGTGAAATTAAAAATACGCAGTATTACGGCTTAAGGTTAGAAAAATCTGATTTCAACATTATTAGTGATTGTACAATTAAAAACTATAACAGTCCAGGGTGGACAGGAATTGAATTACAAAGCTCAAGTGAAAATGAAATATATAACTGTGATATTTCAGGCTGGTTAGCTGGAATAGAACTATATTCATCTGATGCTATTATTAAAAGTTGTAATAATTGGATTCATCTTAATGATTTTTATGATAATACTGATTATAATGCAAAGGAATTAAATGGCTTTGATAACACATGGAGGCTAAATTATTGGGATGATTACTCTGGTAAAGATGATGATAAAAATGGAATAGGTGATAGTTCTTATAAAAAAGGAATTGGGTTTAAAGATGAATATCCTTTGATGGCAAGATTCCAAACGCCTATACCGCCAACTGTATCTGGTCCAGAACAAGTTAAACCCTTCAAGAAAACAACTTTTTATTTTGAAACTACAGATTTTCAAGGCGATGATGTATATTATTATGTTCACTGGGGCGAATATCATACCATGGGGCCATATGGCCCATATAGCTCAGATGAAAAAGCTGAAATATCTTATACTTTTTCATATGAAGGAACTAAAGAAGTTAAGGCCAAAGCAACAGATATTGAGGATATCTCCTCAGAGGATCTTGATGGTATGATTAGCGACTGGGGAAATAGTTACAGAGTAAAAGTCAATAAGTGTAAAACTATTTCTAAATCTATTGAATACACAATTTTTGAGAAAATTCTAGGTTTGTTTTTACAAAATTTTAATTTGAATCTATTGTAACTCCGTTGATTAATTATACAAATTTAATTCCACTATTAATAAAAAAATGAAATATTAAAATACTTCTATTCTCATTACCAATCTATAGAATGGGGGTATTAATATAGGAGATAAAATAAAGAAGTTAATTTTTGTTTTTTTTGTGGCAACTATTTTTTTGGGTAGTTTTTTTGTGCATGCAATATCAATAAATCTAAAAGATGACACCTATAATTATAGAAAAACTTCTATATCAACTAGTATCGAGGCGCCCGTATGGAACATTGGAAATGCTTGGTATTTTTCAGGCCAATTTGATTTTGATAATGGTATTTTTTCAATTAAAAGAGATATGGATAGTGCTGAACTAAGAGTTTTAGAGATAACTAATGATGAATATAAAATTTCATTAAGCGGAACTCTTGATGCAGATCTTAGGGTTTTAGGTATCCCTGCCGGTTCTATCAAGGATGGAACTATGGATGGATTTTCTTATATGAATAAAGATACACTTGCTATTAAACATTCAGATTTGTACACTGAAGGAATATACAATCCTCTTGGAGTTAAAGTAAAAATTAATGCTTTTCTTGAAATGATTCCTCCATTTGATTTTTTCCATTTTCCAATACATGATGGTGAAGAGTGGACTGAATCATCTGTTGGCTCTTTTTTGGGAAATATAGAGGTTGTAGGTTTTATCAACCAGGATATAACAGGCGGAGATAATTTTTCATATGATAAAATAACTTGTACACATATAGGTGACTTTACTGTCACTGCAGGAACTTTTGATACATATCTTGTGAAAGGTACAAGTAGCGTTCAAAATGGCCAGCTCAAAATGTGGTATTCTCCAGAGGTTGGAAATATAATAAAAGTTTATTTAAAAATACACGATTGGCAAGGATTTAATGCTTATTTTGATGCTGAATTAACTTCTACTAATTTTATAAAAGACAATCATCCACCAGATATACCAGATAAGCCAAATGCCCCTAATTCAGGAAATACTGATGATAGTATTACTTTTTCTACTTCTACAATTGATTCAGATGGAGATAAAATTAAATACGGCTGGGATTGGAATGGAGATAATAAGGTTGATGAATGGAGCAGTCTTAAAGATAGTGGAGTTACTGATTCTAGATCGCATACATGGAATAAACAAGGGGTTTATAATGTAAAAGTAAAAGCACAAGATGAATCGGGTATTGAAAGCTTATGGTCAGATCCACTTGCAGTTACAATTACTAGTGAAAACCCAACTGTATCTATGGTAGTTCATAAATTTAGTAACAAAAACATGGATGATATTGATTGTGATATTCCGTTTGGTGAGGATGAAACTCCTCCTGAGTGGTTTTATAAAGCTGAAGCTTACTCTAGTGATAATCTTGTTTTATCAAAAACTGAGTCAAATAGAAAAAGCAATGGAGATTGGATACAAAATTACAATTGGACGCCTAACCATCAGATTGATTTTGAAATTGACAATTATATGATAGATATCAGTCTTAAGCTTATGGATCATGATGGTGTAATTGAGGGTGGTTGTGATGATCTTGCTGATATTAGCGGCTGTGGTTATCCTGATGGTTTTGGTAGAAATGATAACACGGATTATAAGAGAGGAGCAGTATACCATGGGATATATAATTTAGCAACTGATAGTTTAGAGCCTTGTAGTAGTAATCCTGATGATTATTCTGATTTTTTTGTTAGGGAGGATGGTTATTTTAAGACCTGTGGTGATTTTTCTCCTGATAATACAGTAGGTGTCGAGGATTTTTTAAGTTCTGAGAATGATGCTTGTGCTTGGTTTGATTTGTGGGATAATTATGATAAACCAGAATTGTCTGCGGGTGTTATTGATGAGGGGAAACTCCGTGAGGATGTTGGTGTTAGATTTAGTGGTAGTGTTGTTGGTGGTTATCCTGATTATGTGTGGTATTGGGATTTTGGTGATGGTTTTTATTCTAATGATCAGAACCCGGTGCATGTTTTTGAAAATACTGGGAAATTTACGGTTTCTCTATCTTTGACTGATGGTTTGGGTTTTAAGGTTTCTGATACTTTTGTTTTAGATATTGAGGAGAATATTAAACCTGGCACGCCAAGTCGTCCGTCTGGTAGTGTTAGTGGTAAGGTTGGTTCGTCTTATACTTATTATAGTAGTTGTGTTGATTCTGAGGGTGATTTGTTGTATTATAAGTGGGATTTTGGTGATGGTAGTTTTAGTAAATGGCTTGGTCCATATAGTTCTGGTGAACGGGTTAGCGCTTCTCATAGTTGGAATGGTCAGGGTTCTTTTTCTGTGTGTGTTAAGGCTGTGGATGATCCTAATCGTGATGGTGATTTTTCTGATGGTAAGATGAGTAGTTGGTCTGAACCTCTTTCTGTTTCTATGCCTAAAGAAAAATCAAGTGAAAAGTTATTTGATAGTATCTTTTTAGATGAAATTTTTAGTAATTATTTTCATTTTTTTTCTTTTGTTTATAATTTATTTTCATAATTCATCTAAAGTTTGTATCATTATTTTCTTGGTTTTGTTTTTGGTATATTGTGTTATAAACTTTATATATGAGATATTTATATAAAGTAATAAAAATATAAAACTTAGGTGTGATAAAATATGAAAAAAATAGCTATAACAGGTTTTGTAATATCTATTTTGATGCTGGTGTCTTTTTCTTCTGTAGTTGGTCTAAATATATCTAATAATTTTATTGATATTTCTAGTGATGATTCAAATTATATTTATTTGACCGAAAGTGATTTTCAAGATATTTATGAATCCCTTAATGATATTCTAGAAGTTACTAATAATAATATGGAGATTTATAACTCAGTAAAAAATGCTGTAGATGTTTCTATCTCTTTATGTGATAAAACTGATTATGATTATCTACTAGATAAGGAAAAACTTTTGGCCGAAATCGAAGATATTTCTGAATTTATTAATGAGGAATACTCTAAAATTTATTTCTCAGAAAATCCCTCGGAGATTGGTTTAAGAAAATATCTTACTGTTAAAACTAAAAACTCAGTCGGCAGTCCTGTATCTAACGCCAATGTTGAAGTAAAATATGTGTTTCCTATAATGAATTATTGGGGTATACCTCTTTTTACTCTTGCAAAAGACAAATCAAATATTCTAGGCGAATTTGATTGCGATTTTATTTTAGGGCCTGCTGGCGCTATCAAGGTTTATGCAACTAAAGGTCTTTTGAGCGGGCAAAATCCAGATGATGAAGGATATCTAGTATATGGATTTTTGGATTCTTCTAAGACAGTAACAGTGACACTTGATCTATTTGCAACAGAAAATAAAGAAGTTAGATTAGGATATGTTCTTAGGAATCTTTTATCTAAGAGTTTCAATAACTTTGTTAATTTAATTAAAGATAAGGATTTTTCTTTTATTTTCCCAAACATTGAAACAAAAGATACTTGGGTATATAGTGGTAAGGTTGTTGAAATAGCTGTAATACCCTTAAAAGATGTAGATGTTAAAGCATATGAGTTGTCTTTAGTAGGTTTTAGAAGAACTGGTGTAGTTATTTCTGGCACAACCGATATTAAAGGTGAGTTTACATTATCTGGGTTAAAAAATCTGAGAACCTATGAATTAGAACTAACTAAGAGTCGTTATATTCCTAAGGATTTTTATTTAAGTAAAGATTCACTGCCACCCAATCCAATTAGGATGTTTAGGAATCCTAATGCTAAATGTTTAAATTAAAAATAATCTACTTTTTTTTTAACGTTTTTTTCCAAAACGAACCAGTAGTCCCAGTAACAATCCTATCTGTTTTAAAAACATACACAACTAGAGCTATCATAATTAATGCAAAGATTGCTACATAGATAATTCCACATAAAACAAAGATATAATTATCAAATAAAAGCGCACGCGGCGCCATCATAGGATGACTAAAAGGTATTCCAAATAAAATAGCCTTAAGAGCAAAAGGTAATGTGTCAAAGTCTTTAAACATTGTAATAAACATTGGAATTAATACAAGTAACACAACTGGAAAAGTAAGGGTTTGAGCTGATTTAAAATTCTTGGCCATAGTTCCAAGAAGCATACAGAGTGCAAGCGCGGCAATTAAACTTATAAATACAACAACACCTATAATAATTAAATCCGTCCCACTTAAGCTTAAATCAAATGCCACAGAACTTCCTGATATATCTTGAAATTGAAAACCCATAAGATAGTTGCCCATACCAATCATATAAATTACAGCAAGGATAAGACCAACAATTGCTGCAGCAATAATTTTTCCAGTTACAATACTAGTTCTTCTTACAGGCAAAGTAAGAAGTGTTTCAAGTGTTTTATTTTCTTTTTCAAGGGCCATAGAAGAAATTACCATTTGACCTGCCATAATGATAATTATAAACATTATAATAGGAATAAAAGTTGACTGCTGAGAAAGAACACTTGCAATTTCTCCTGGAGAAACGCCAATAAGTTCTTTTTCCTTAAAATATGTGGTTTCATTTCGAACTGTTGGGTTAATTGCAGTAGTTGCATTAACTGAAGTGTTTTTTTTGCCAATTAAATCCTTAGTAATTTCTTGATTAACACTACTAATAATTGTTTCAACAACAGAAGAAGAAATCGAATCAAGAACACCTGCTCCTTTCATAACCCAGTAAATCTCGAATTCTCCAGTTTTTCCATTTTTGATATTTTCTGAGAAATTTTTACTTATAATTATTAATGCTTGCCCCTCTTTTTCTTTTAGTTTATTTATTGCTTTTGTTTTATCTGAAATATTTTCTGAATAAAAGGTTACATTTGAGCTGTTAGTAAACACATTTACTGCAATTTTTGAATAATTATTGTTATCTATATTTATAAGTGCGATAGTTGGCGGTTCCTGTAGTTCTTCTTCTATTCCACCAATTGAATTTCCAAGAGATCCAAAAATAAAAGCAAATATAATTATTGGTAAAAGAGTAGAAGGTGTCAAAAGCTCTTTTAATTCTTTTTTAACTATATTTCCAAGATCGCTCATTTGACCACCTTTGTAAATACTTCTTCAATGTTTTTTGAGTTGTATTTATTCATCAATTGATTTGGTTTTCCCTCTTCAACTATAATACCCTTATCAATAAGTGCTATCCTATCACACAAATATTCAACTTCAAGCATATTGTGTGAAGAAAGAAGAACTGTTGTACCATCTTTTGTAGTATTCTTAATGATATTTCTTATTTCTTGAGCATTATTTACATCAAGACCACTAGTTGGTTCATCAAGTATTGCAAGCCTTGGATTGTTCATAAGAGCACGTCCAACAAGTAGTCTTCTTTTCATTCCCTTGCTATAGCTTTCTACTTTGTCATCAATTCTATTACCTAGATCAGCTATTTTTATACCTGTTTCTACAAGTTCATTTGTTTTTTTTGAATTAAAAAAATTTGCAATAAACTTAAGATAATCTCTACCAGAAAGATTCTTATATGCTCCGGCATCCTCAGGTAAATAACTTAATATTTCTCTAATTTCATCTGGTTTTTCTTTTAAATCAAAACCCATTATTTGAACTGAGCCTTTTGTTATAGTAAGAATTGTTGAAAGAATTCTCAAGGTAGTAGTTTTTCCTGCTCCATTTGGCCCAATTAGTCCAAATATTTCTCCTTTTTCTAAGGAAAAACTAATTCCTTTTACTGCTTCAATGTTTCCGTAGTTTTTTGTTAGATTTTTTACCTCCACAGCATACATACATTTTCTCCAAACAAATTTTTATTATTAATATGTTTTCTAAGATTAACTTAAAAAAATCTGTGTTAGGATAGGACATATGTCGCACCCGGAAGTATCATGTATACTTGTCATGATACTCATAGGAAGCGACATATCTCCTGACCCTACACAAACTTAAAAAAAATCGCGAATGCATAACTATATAAGGGAGAGAGGTGTATAGAGATATAGAAAAGAATAAAGGTAAAAGTATTACAATTTCGTTTTTTAGCGAATTTTTGAGAATTTTTTATTATTTGCTCTTTTTATCGATTTAGACATAATAGTCTGAGGAGGTGACAAACAAATGAAAGGAAATGTAAAATGGTACAATGCCATGAAAGGATACGGCTTTATAGAAGGTGAAGACGGAACAGAGGTTTTTGTCCACAGAACAGCTATACCCGTAGGAACAAATCTCAATGAAGGAGATGAAGTTGAATTCGAAGTTGAAGAGGGAGAAAAAGGCCAGAGAGCAACAAATGTAAAGAAAAACGCATAAAAACATATTTGATTGATTGAATTTAATTTTGCATTTATTCAATATATGCAATAATCGAACAACGATCATTTCTTCTTATTTATTTTAAGAAAAATAATTTTCATACATATCGGAGGTGATAAACAATGAAAGATATAACACGAAAACTTAAAAAAATGATTAAAACAAGAAAGAACAAAAAGATAATCTATAAAAATACTGGTAGAAAATCAGTAGGTCTTTTTGTAGATGATTTATCAGTTAAATAAATCATTTATAATATTTTTTTACTTATTAGTAAGTCACGTTACTGGTGATGAGTTAATCAAGTTTTTATTACACATAATTTTTTAAAAAAAGTATTTTAAATTGCATTTTTTCACTAGAAACTTCTTTTATACAAATGAATATTACAACTCTAAATCAATATTTATACTATTTAATTGAAATTTTTTTTGTTTTTGTATTAAAAACACCAAGAGTTTTTTGGTTTATAATAAGTGATTTAGGTATTACTACAAAATCATGTTCATCGTTATCCAAGCTAAAACTATGTACAAGTCTTATTTTTTCATTATTTTCATCATATAAAATACCTGTTTGAACTGTTTTTGCTAGTGAAAAATTCTCTTTACTTAGTTCTTCTTCACCGTATTCTAAAACATCATTCCAAATAACTGCAACAATTTTTTTCTTCATTAATTTTTTCAATATTTTTGTTTATTTTAAATGTTTTCTAAAAACAGGCATTGGGACAAAATTAGTTGTCATTCTTTTAAGATGATGACATAAGCTCTTT
>CAZWYI010000023.1:0-34825 GCA_964638155.1 uncultured Thermoplasmatales archaeon
TTTTGATTTTGGTGACGTTTTAGTTAATTCCTCGGTTTCTAGTAGTTTTACTGTTGAGAATGTTGGCTCTGGTTTACTTGAGTATACTATTTCCTCTGATGAGTCATGGTGTGAAATCGATACTGTAAGTGGTAATTGTTCTGATGAGATTGATACTATAAATCTATCTGTTAATACTACTGGTCTTCCTATTGGATCATATTTTTGTAATGTTTCTATTGGGTCTAATGATGGTAGTCATGTTTTTGTGATTACTTTGAATGTAATTAACGAGTCAGATATCGTAACAATAAATATTGTTCGTCCGAAGAGTGGTGTTCTTTATATTTTGGATCATAAGATATTTAATTTACCTATTTTAAGTGATATAGCTTTAATAATTGGTAGAATTACTGTTGATGTTGATATTAATAATCCTGAGTATGTTTCAAATGTTAGTTTTTATGTGGATGATGAGTTAGAGTATTCTTGTGATCCTGTTAATGCTAGTTTTGTTTTTGATGAAAAGACTATAGGGTCATCTACTTTTAGAGTTGTTGCATATGATTCTGAAAAGAATATTATTGTAGAGGATAAGATTTCTTGTTTTGTGTATAATCTAAATTTTTTTAAAGGAGGTAAATAAAATATGAAAAGAAGAAGTGTAGTAATGTTTATTGTAGGTTTGTTGATTGTAGGATATACGATACCACATATTTGTAATAGTAGTATTTTAGAAAGTAAATCAGATCTTAAACCCTGGTATCCTGCTAAAGTAGATGTAAAAATGGCTTTGCCTAGTTTTAATTATAATTTCGATAATTCTTCTTCTGGTGCTTTAGCTGGTTTTGTACCAGATTATGGATATGATGGGATACCTTGGGAAGAACTAATTGGTAGCGAATGTGAACCAGGTTACTCTTGCCGTAATCAATGTCCTGGTTTTGATTCAGATGAAGCACATAAAGCTCTGGAGGACAGTATGTCTATTGGTGTACCCTGGAGTGATAGATGTGTTATACCAACATTTTATGACGGAGGGGTCTATAGTGATGGTATTAATTTACCTAAACCTGATAAAATTCTTGTTAAAGTAAGTGTTGAGAATCTTATGTCTTTTTCTATTAGTGATATTAGAGTAAGGGTTGATTTACCTGAGGAACTGGATTTTTATTTTGATAATTTTTTCCTGGATCAAGAAATAGAATATGACTCTGAAGAAGATGCTCTTTATTTAAATATACCTTTATTGGAGGAAAATGAAAAATATATGTCTAATAATAAACATATATTTTTGGATGATTTTGGAGAAATTGGTGAGTCAGAAGGCCTTATTTTTCCTTTAGATATACCTGAGGGTATTAAGGTAAAATATTCTAAAGATCTTTATCCTGTTGAAGCTAAGATAATAAGTTTTGAAGATATTGAATATAATGATTATGATTACAAGCAAGCTAAATATATGACTGATAAAAAAGCAGTAACTTTCACAAATATCTTTTCTTTTGAGGGTCCTTCTTCATCAGGTAATTTCCCTCCATATATTTCGTCGACTGTTACTAATTTGGATTCAACGTCAATGCCTTCTAACAATCCTAATTCTTTTTCTTCTCCAGATTATCTTTCATCTTTTTCAGTAGGTGATGAAATTAAAGTTGGATCTTGGTTTTTAGTAACTAATCCTTATTATCATTATAGAGGAGTTGAAATAAGAATGTTTGTCCCTCCTTTTATTGATGTAAATAGCATATCTGCAATTAATTTCCCAGGTATAGCTGTGTATTGTCCAGATACAAATAATAATATGATTTCTTTTTATGCTGTTAAGAGTACAGAGAAAGGTGGCTTAATTCCTGCTGGTGTTTTTAAGCCTTGTTATTTTGAGTATACCGGTACTATAACTCAAGAAATCGCTGAGAGTTCTGACTCTATTTATACCATTCCAATTTCAGCATATGTTGGTTCTTCATGTTGGGCCTGGTACGATCCTGAGGATACTGATCAAAATGATAGTTCTGGTGAAACTGACAATTCTGATCCTGGTCTACCTGATGGGTATACAGAGCCGGAAAATAGCGCCCCTGATTTTGTTTGTAATCCTGAACCCATCACTGTAGGTAGCAGTGTTGGTGTTCATCCTGATCCTGATGATGACGACGATGGTGGAGGTAGTATTTCAGTTTCACTGCATCATGTGCCTACTTATACTGACATTCATGGTCCTTGTGGTTCTGTATATAGCGTTTGTGCTTTTTTAACTGGTGGTCAAGGGTATTATACAGTTACATATAATTGGGGTGATGGGAAGAAAAGTGTCCGTAAAGGCGGTTGTAACGATGGTAATTTAGTTGAAATATGTGCAACACATAGTTATAATATAACTGGAAATTTTGATGGATCTTATAGCAATCAGCCACCACGTACTAGATATACCCTTAGTGTTTCAGTTGAAGATATTGAGGGTAATACAGGTAGCGCTTCAAAAAATATTGAACTAAGATCATGTATTGCTGATGGTGGTGACGATACTGACAATAATGATTCTGAAGGGGAAGAATATCCACCAGGTATTAATTACTCGCCTTATAGCTTTGATTTTGGAGAGCTAGATTCTGGGGAGATAATTTATGATAAGTTTGATGTTTGGAATGGCACTAATGGCAATCTTGAATATACTATTTCTTGTGATGATGATTATATAGATATCAGTCCAATAGATGGTGTTTCAGAGGGACCTGATGATAAAAATCTTCATGTTTTTTCTATTGATACATCTGGTTTAAACCCCGGGGAATATAACACAACTATTTTTATTAACTCTGCTCCTATAAATATCTACTTTGCAGTAGTTGATGATAGTTCTAATAGCCCTATTTTAGAGTATTCTCCGGGTTCTTTTAATTTTGGTGATTTGATTAGAGGTGAGTTGGATTCAACTAGTTTTGAGATTTGGAATAGTGGGTCTGGTAGTCTTAGTTACAGTTTGTCTGAGTCTTGCGAGTGGTTAGATATCGATGTTTCTAGTGGTAATTCAAGTGGCGAACATGATAGAGTTAATGTTGATATAGATACGATTACTTTAAGTCCTGGTTTTCATAATTGCGATATAGTTATTAATTCAGATGGTGGAAGCGGAGTTTTTAATGTTTTTGTGAATGTTGTTGATGAAGAGGATGTAGAAGAAAGTAATGAAGAATCTGTCCTTGAGATAAGCCCTGTTTTTACAACTCTTGGTCTTTTACCGATGAATCATGGGGAATTTGCTAGTTTTGAGGTTTGGAATAATGGTTCTGGCTTGCTAAATTATACTCTGTCTGAGTCTTGTAATTTTATATCTCTTGACTCTCTTAGTGGTAATTCATCTGGGGAGCATGATATTATTAATGTTATTGTAAATACTTCTAATCTTAGCGTTGGTTTTTATAGTTGTGAAATTTTAGTTACTTCTGATGATGGAGGAAGCGAAGTATTTAACCTAATGTTCTCTGTTATATCCAATTTTATAGATAGTCCGTTTTTGGTTGTATCTCCTGCGGGTTATGATTTCGGTAATATTAGTGTTGATTCTACTGTTTCTGGTAGTTTTACTGTTGAAAATAGGGGTTCTGGTTTACTTGATTATAATATTTCATCTGATAAATCGTGGTTAGATTTAGATACAAGTTTGGATAATTGTTCTGATGAGATAGATAATATTACTTTTGTTTGTGATACTAGTGGTCTTTCTATTGGTAGTCATGTCTGTAATGTATCTGTTAATTCTAATGATTACAATCATATTTTTGTTGTTAATTTAGATGTGGTTAATGAATCAGATGATGAGGTTTGTTTGAATATTTCTCGTCCTGTTGGTGGTATTTATCTTTGCGGTAATTATTTGTTTGATTTACCGATTTTGAATGGTTTTTCACTGGTTATCGGTGAGATTACTATTGAGGCAGAGATTGATAATATAGATAGTGTTTCTAATCTCAGTTTTTATGTTGATGGTAAGTTAAAATATTCTACTGATCCAGAAAATACCAGTTGGGTTTTTGATGAAGAAGTATTTGGGCCTTGTAATCTTAGGGTGGCTGCATATGATTCAGAAGATAACATTCTTTCAGAAGATGAGATAGATATTCTAATCTATAACTCTAATCTTAAATAAAAACATAGTTTTTTTTCTATGCTTTATCTCTTTTTATTTTATTAATTATTTGGTTATTCGATTTTTTTCCAAAAGTATAATATATAATAATAATAATAATAATAACAATTATAATTATAGCACATAAAATTCTATTTGGTGATATTATTATGTATGGTAGTAGGTTTGTTGGAAAGTGTTTTAGTGTTTTTGTGAATGCAACAGATGTGGGTAGTGGTAATACTACATGTTGTGTTTTTGGTTTTACTACAGAAAGTAATAATTCTGATGATAATGAATCTGATGATAGTGATCCTGTTGATGGCGGCTTATATCTATTTAACAAGCTTAGATTCTCATTTTTTAAAACTATTGTTATTGGTGATTTTGATTTTATTGTAGATGTTAGTGGATCAAACATGAGTACTGTTAAAAATGTTAGTTTTATTTGGATGGTGTTTTAATCGATAATGTTTATTTTAATGAACCTATTTCTGAGTATGTTTGTGTTTTAGACAGATTTCATGTTGGTTTTGGTGATATTGTGGTTAAGGTTTTTGATACCGGATGTGAAGTGGTTGCGTTTGATAGTTTAGAAGATGTTTTTATAGTTAATTTAGGTATTCTATAAAACCCTATTTTTTACTTATTTTTTTCTTCTGATAACAAATATATAATAATATTTAAATACTATTGTATATAATTTATTATAAGGATAAAAAAATAGTATTATATCTATTGTTTTATCTAAGATTAAATAAACATAAAAATAAAATTATTAAAATAAACCTAATATAAACTTTAACCTAAATTAGAGAATGATATCATGAATGATTTAAAAAAAACTATAACTATAGCTATGGCTGCTCTTTTTCTATTTTCTGGTTTTTCAAATTTTGCAATATCATCAGAAAACAATGTAGATACTGATATGTACATTCACCCAGGCATATTGGATATGCATCCAAATGGTTGTTACCTTGGTGATTTTAAAGAAGGAGAGACTGATTCTTGTGAGTTTGTTATTTCTAACCTTGGGGTTAGTGATCCAAGTGAAAAAGTTATATATTGTGATATCGAATGGGGGATTGATATTCCTGATATGTTTAAGGATCATGTTACGGTTTCTCCTAATGGTGGTGTTTTAACAGCTGGAGAAACGGATATAAAAACAGGTGAGGTTGTTTATGATGAAGATAATAGTTGTACTGTTACTGTAGATCTTGATACAACAGGTCTTTCAAGTGGTATCTACAAATGTGATATTGAAGTTGTTGGTGATGATGGTTATACTGTTTCTAAGATCTTTTCAGTTAAATTTTCTGTTGATGCGCCCTTACTTAGGACTAGCCCTAAAAAGGATACGTTAAACTTGGGTAAACCTGATATTGGCGAGTTTACTTTTGAGATATGGAATGGTGGATTTGGTAATTTAGAATATGATTTGGATGTATCTTGTTTTAAAACTAGATATCATCCTTTGAATGCAGAGAAGATTATACCTTTAGATAATGGGTTTAGAGAGGATTGGGTTTCACTTAGCACAAATTCAGGTAGCTCTACAGGTGAAAAAAATAAAATAATGTTGTCAGTTGATACCTCAACCCTTAATGAATGGACTGTTGATAATTCTATAGGATCTCAAGGGGAATACTATCCTAACTCTGCTGGTGGTTTATATAAATGTGTAATAGATATAAATTCTAATGGTGCAAATAACGAGGGTAAAGGCAAGATAGTTTTTACTGTAAAAGTAGGCCCTAAACTCGAGTTTAGTTTTGAAGAATCGAATTTTGGTGATCTAGGACCGGGTGATAGTGAAACCAAGACGCTCAAGATTTGGAATAAATATAATTGTGATTTAGCTTGGGAAATTCTAATACCTGAATCGATAAAAAATTATGTTAATGTAACGCCTGTGAGTGGTGTTTCAACTGGTCCTGATGATATTTGTAATGTAGATATTACAATTCTTAATTCTGGTGGAGTGGAGGATACAACACCTCTTGCAAAATTACTTAATGACAGCCTACCTATTTGGTCTGTATCAGCTGGATCGCCAGGATATCATCATGAAAAAATCTATATTAAATCAAATGACCCTAGTAGTTACTACATGCCTAAACCTAAAAACTGGCCTGCTACTGGAGACAAATATTTTGTGTGGCCTAGTGTTGATTTTGAATACTACCGAAGTTTATGTAATCCTGAAGATAGCTATGATATGGTAATTATTACTGCTGATTATTTTAAAAACTTTCCTCATAGTACAAAACCTGAATATGATCTTGAGGACTTGGCAGATGCTCATAGAAGAATAGATGGTTTTAATGTTACAGTTAAAACTATAAAAGAAATATATGACTCCTATTTTGGAGTTACTTATCCTACTGATTCACTTATTATAAAAAGATTGCAATTATTTAATTCAAAGGCAGTTTCCCTATCTATCAGGGAGTTTTTACGTGATGCATATTTCCATTGGGATCATGGTTCTAAAAAATCGTTTTATGTAATGCTTGTGGGTGACGATAATTGGAATATGGAAGTTAAGGAAGCCGATAGCCATCCTGGTTTATTTTTTGATGAATCTCTATATTGGCAGAATATTGATTACCAATGGTTAAAACTCGGGGATTATGGTTTGGGAAATGCAATTGATATGGCACCTGGGAGAGATAGTGAGTATTATCTTTTTTCATGGGGTGATGATCATTATTGGAATAATTCTGTTGAGGTTCCAACGTTTCAACTTCCTACGGGAGGGAGTAGTGATCCTATTACAAGTGCCTCAGATATGCCATACTCTTGTCTTGGCAGTATGTATAACCCTGGTTTAGAGTTAAATTCAGCTTTTGAGACTTATTATAATTTATACGACTCAAGTCCAGATATTACTGTTGGTCGTGCACCTGTTCGTTCTGCTGAGGAACTGTCAAATTTTGTTCATAAGACTATTAGTTTTATGGAATCTTCAACAACTGATGAATATAAAAAAGCTGCTGTAATTAGTGAATATCTTGGTTTGAAAACAGGGGAAACTCCATCTATTTGTGTAGATGAAAATGGTACTCCGATCCCTTGTCCTGATTATTATCCTGAAAGTGTTGTAGGTGGAAGTGACATCTTTATGTGGACTTGGATGAATTTGACAGTTGATGGTGTTTTTTCTTCTAATTATTTAGATGATGATTTTGGTTTACCGGGTGTTGCTTCTTCAGATTATAATACAGTTGGCATTCCTTCAACTAATTTTGATATTACTATTCTTCATGATGGTTATCCTGATATTGGTAGTGGTAGAGCTGCTCGTTTGTATTGGGGTGGTGATGATGTTGTTGATTTAATAAATGAGGGTATAGGTACCATAAATCATATGGGACATGCATATAGACCAGGTCGTGGTCTGGATACACTAACTGGTTGTTGGGAAGAAGACCCTTATGAACTTCTGAGATTGAATGAGAATGATATTAAGGATCATACAATAGTTGATATGTATGGCAATCCTATTGGTCAGGGTGGGCTTAAAAATACTGATACCTATCCATTTGTTTTTTCTACTGGTTGTTATGGTGGTCAATTTGATAATCCCTACACAAAGCAGATTGGTGAATTACTTATCACAGATGAGAATGGAGCTATAGCTGGTGTTTTTAATGGTATGATGATGCCAGATGGAGAGTCTAAGTCCACCAAATATAATCGTATGTTTTGGAATGCTGTTTTTGGTAAAGGAATAGATACTATTGGTGATGCTTTTAACGAAATGAAAAAAGATACTGGTAATATTGACTCTAATCTTTTTTATGGACTTAATTTGTTTGGTGATCCCGCTCTTAAGATTAAGGGTGCTGAAAAGATTACTCCAGAGCCTGAAGTCGAACCAGAGTTTCAAACCTTTGGAAAATTAAATTTTAATAATACTTATGAAAAGACTTTTGAAATATACAATAATGGAAGTGGTAAGTTATTGTGGAATTTAGAGTTTGGTAATGATATTGATTTTTCAGAAAATCCGCGTAGAAATCTTGCTCGATTAATTAGAAATTCCAATGATATCGAGAATACTTTAATCAATGATTTTTTGAAGATTTTTGTTGAAGTTGAATCTGATGAGGGAAAAGGTCCTTATGCATCAGAGGATAGCATTTATCGTTCCTCTGGAGCTGCCGGTAGATATAAAAAAACAATTAGAGGCAGTTCAGTTGATAAAAATGATAAAACAAGAGTTTCTGTTAAGCTTAGTATTCCAGGTATCGATAGTTGTGTATCTTTAATAAAAAGTGCATTTGATTTAAATATAATATGGGATTATGCTGATGATTATAACGGTTTTAATAGTACTTATCTGAGAAATCTTGTCAAACAATGTATTACCTCTCCTTTTAGTTTGAATATACCTCTTGATTATAATTATGACGGAACTACTTATCAGAGTGATGCAAAGTTGGTTTTATTAGGTAATGTAGAACCTCCTGTCTTAGGTGATATTCCTGATCAGAGTATTTTTGTTGGTGATAGTTTTAGTGATATAAATTTGGATAGTTTTGTTAGTGATCCTGATACATCTGATAGTGATATTGTTTGGGCTGTCTCTGGTAATGGTAATATTTCTGTTGATATCAGTTGGGATAATGTTGCTAGTATTGGTTATCCAGATGGTTGGACTGGTTGTGAAAGTGTTACTTTTACTGCTACGGATGATATGGGTCTTTCTGATTCAACGATGGTTACTTTTGAGGTAGGTTATGATCCAGATAATAATGAGACTGTGATTAGTATGCCTAGTCCGGTTAATGGTAGTACTGGTATACCTATTGATATTGGTATGTTGAGTGTGAATATCGCAGATATTGATGATGATAGTTTTGATTGGAATATTACGACTGTTCCTGATATAGGTGGTAGTAGTGTTACTGGTGAGTATAATGGTTTTAAGTCTTGTAGTATAAGTGCCCCTCTCAGTTATAATACTAGTTATGAGTGGGTTGTGAGTGCTGTTGATTATGGTAGTGGCCGTGTGAATAGAAGTGTTTTTGTTTTTACTACTGAGTGTGATCCTAATGCAGATAATGGGGATTCTGATGATGGTAACGGCGACGGTGACAGTGGTGGTGAAGGTAGTACTGGTGGAGAATCAACGGTTAATAATGCTCCTGTAGTTAGCATAGTTAACCCGGGTAATAACTCGGTAGATGTTTCTGTAAATATTTCTGAGATTGAGGTTGATATTAGTGATTCTGAGGGCGATAGTTTTAGTTGGAGTATTAGTACTGTTTCTGATATTGGTAGTAATAGCGATAACGGTGATGTTAATGGTACAAAAAGTTGTAGTGTAGATGATCTTATTTATAATACTAGTTATAGTGTTTTTGTGAATGCAACAGATGTGGGTAGTGGTAATACTACATGTTGTGTTTTTAGTTTTACTACAGAAAGTAATAATTCTGATGATGATGAATCTGATGATAGTGATTCTGTTGATGTTAGTGTGGATATAGTTAAGCCTGTTGATGGTGGTTTTTATCTTTTAAATAAGCTTAGATTCTCATTTTTTAAAACGATTGTCGTTGGTGATTTGGATTTTGTGGCAAAAGTAAATGGATCTGAAACTGAATATATAAATAATATTAGTTTTTATGTTGATGATATTTTAATCAAAAATATTATTTTTGATGAGTCAAAAACTAACTATATGTGTTCCATAAATAGGCGGTTGATTGGTCATCATGATATTATCGTAAGAGCCACAAGTCCAGATGATAAAATTATTCAATCTGATAAAAAAGATATGTTTTTTATAAATTTTAATATATTTGAGTAATTTTTTTACCTAATTTTTATTCGATAAAATTCCAAAAAACTATATATACAATTTTTTACAAAAATATAAATTGATGGTGAGGATGAATACCAAATCTAATCTAAATAAGATATATTTATGTTTAGTCTTTTTGTTTCTTTTTACGATAATTTTTACACCGATATACAATTCTTCTGATAATGAAAATGTTCATACTTACAAATGTAATGGAAATAATAACCTTGCATACAAATCGGGTATTAACTATGATTCTAATCCAAATGATAAAACAGAATTTTCATCTTATGAATACAGTATAATTTCCTCAAATAATTCTGATTGTCTGTATCATGAGATACCTAATAGTGTACCCTCTCATATTTTTAATTTCAGTATAGAAGAAGACGTTTCAGATATTTCTCAAGTGAAGATTTTTTGGAGAGGTTACGGAGGAGCTACATCAACAAGACGTGAGGGATTTAATATTGTAATTACATCACATTTTGGATGCAATTTAAGAATTTTTAATAATACTATTGCAGGTACTTCTGCTTCAGAACCAAAAGATATTTCTGTTTTAATCAACGATAACTTTGGCGATATCATAAAAAATGGTCACTTAGAGTTAGTAGCTGCTTCAAACTTTAGAGCTGGATTAAATCCTGGTGGAATTATGATGGATAAATCTTTTTTGTATAGCTGTTATGTTGAAATAAAGATATTTTATGATGTTGAAGATAATACAAATAACGATGAGGAGTTAATTATAAATGCTCAAAATAAAATCGAGGAGGAAACAAATTTTGAAGTAACAGTTAATTCAAATTCTCAACCTGTAAATAACGTTGAAATATCCTTTAATAATTCTCAATATTATACAAATGAGCAAGGTAAAGTTACATTAAAGGCTCCAAAAGTAGAACAAGACTCAATATACACAATAGAAGCTAGTAAAACTGGATATCTTTCAAATACCAAATCAATAGAAATCCAAAATATTGAGGAAGAAATACCTGTATTGGAATTAATTTCCGATTCAACAGTTTATGAAAATGAGTCGTTTATAATTGAAGTTATATCTGAAGGTTCACCTGTTGAAAATGCCTTAATAAATTTTGATAACAAAGAATATCTTTCAGATCAAAATGGAAAAGCAGTTTTGTCTGCTCCTTTGGTTGATGTTGATTCTGATTTTGTGGTTAATGTTAGTAAGTCTGGTTTTGTTTCTGTGGAGAAGGTGGTTTCTGTTTTGGATAATGGTAGTTCTGAGGATGGTGGTGAGGGAGTTTTGGTTGTGGATTGTGTTTCTAGTGTTTTAGAGGGTAGTGTTTTTGATGTTTTTGTTAGTTGTGATGGTGAGGGTGTTGGTTTTGTTTATGTTTTGTTTGCTGGTGATAGTTTTGTGACTGATGGTAGTGGTTTTTTGAGTTTGTCTGCTCCTTTGGTTGATGTTGATTCTGATTTTGTGGTTAATGTTAGTGAGTCTGGTTACAGTTCAACTGAAAAGATAATCAAAGTTGAAAATGAAGAAAAAAAGACATACTATGGAAAATTAAAAGGAGTGATAAGAAATCAGACGGGTATTCTAATTACTGATGTAAAAATTTGCATTTTTAATAATTCGGGATGGTGTACTTATACCAATAAAAATGGATTGTTTGATTTTACAATTCCAATAGGTTCGTATTATTTAGAATCAGAAAAAGAAGGGTTTGAAAAAAAATCTTTTAGTATTAATGTAGAAAAGAATATTACAAAATGGATTAATTTAACTCTTATAGAAAATGGCGGATATATTCAAGGTTTGGAAAAAACAGATAATCAGATTTTTTTTGAATACATAAAAGATGATCAAATAAAAAAAGGTTTAGCTGGTGCAGAATTATCAAATAGAGAAGAAAAAATTTTTTATTATAGTGAAAAATTGGTAGTTGAAATTTTTGATTCTTCAGATAAATCTTTTAAGTTTTCAGTTTCAGCAGAAAAAAATACATCCCGAAAACTTATTTTTGTAGAAATGACTTTTGATAATTATTCCAGTTTAAAAGATCTAAAGTATATCTCAATAAGTTATGATGGGAAAGAAATTGAAAGAAGAGGTATCGATTATATGATAAATACAAAAGAGAATAATCCTGCGTACACCTATCTTGAATCAACTGATGATAATGGGAAACCAGTTTTTTTAATAGCAATCCTTATCCCGAGTTTCAGCGAACATGTAATAGAAATTAAACCTGTGATTGAATACTACAATTCTTTTGGCTTTATTGTTTTATATTTAAGTATTTGTATAATTGCAAGCATTGTTTTTGTCGGTTCAGTTATACTCAGGAAAAGATTTTAACAAACCATTTATAAACAATTATATGTTTTCATTTTTTGAAGGTGATAGGGATGGATATAGAAATTCTTGGCATATTTATCTATGGCATTATTACAATTTTTTCGATTGGTTTATTTTTAATTTCAATAATAAGTTCTTATAAATATAAAAATTCTAAATTAGTATTTGTTAGTCTAGTTTTCTTGGCTTTTTTTATAAAAAGTCTCTTGATTAGCTTTTCAATTTTTTATAGGATTTTTGAAATTTCAACATTTACATATTACCTTGGTTTATTTGATCTTGTAGTTTTAATTTTGTTATTTATAGCAACTCTTAAGAGACAGTAAAATGAAAGAATTTCTTGAGTTAGAGGCAAGACAAAAAATCTACGAAATAATTCGTAAAAATCCAGGTATAAACTTAAGTAAAATTGCAAATATTTTAAAGATGAGGATATCTCATGTTGAATATCATCTTCGCTACATGAAAAAACATGAGATAATAAATTCTTCAAAATATACAGGTTATGCAAGGTTTTATACCAACAACCAGGAAAATATAGGGTCATATGATAAAAAGATTCTTTCAATAATTAGACAGAAAACTCCTCTTAAAATTGTACTTTTGCTTTTAAAGAATGTTTATATGAGACATAAAGAGATTCTTAAAGAGATAAATTTAGCTCCTTCTACTCTTTCCTATCACATAAACAAGTTAAAAAAACTTGGATTAATAGAAATTTGCAGAATCAAGGATGAGAATAATTATGCTTTAAGTAACAGAAAAAAAATTGTGAATTTAATTGTTAGATATAAGCCATATAATTTATTTGAAAGCTTTAAAGATGTTTGGAAAGACCTCAAAATAGAATAAAAACTTTTTATGTTCATTTGATATATTGAACTTATGGTATGGATCCTGTAGAATATTCTTATTATTTAGTTAAACAAATTCCAAAAGGACAAGTTTCAACATATGGTGCAGTTGCAGAAGCACTTGGTGACAAAGGATTTGCAAGAGCTGTTGGAAGATACATGAATAATAATCCTGATCCTGATAAAATGCCTTGTTTTAAGATTGTTAAATCTGATGGAAGTCTTGGTGGATTTGGTAGAGGAATCAAAGATAAAATAAGAAGGTTAAAAGAGGATGGAATATCTGTAAAGAATGGTAAAATTGTTGATTTTGAAAATGTGTTTTTTGATGATTTTAAGACTGATTATCCTTTGCTGAAACTAAGAAAAGAACAACTAAAATTAAGAGAAAGAGTTGAATTAAACGATGGTTTTTCAAAAATTAGAACTGTTGCAGGTTTAGATGTTTCATATTCAAAAAGCGATCGAAAAAAGGCTTGTGGTGCATGTGTTGTAATTGATTATAAAACAAAAAAAATAGTTGAAGAAAAAACTATATTTACGGATATAGAATTTCCATATATTTCTACTTATTTATCTTACAGAGAAATCCCTGTTGTTGAAAAACTAATAAAAAATTTAGAAACTGATCCTACTGTTTTTATATTTGATGGTAATGGTATTCTTCATCCTTATTTTATTGGACTTGCATCGCATGCAGGTGTAAAATTTAATATTCCTAGCATTGGTGTTGCAAAAAGTCTGCTATGCGGAGATATAGATGACAATATTGTAAAAATAAATGGTAAAAAAGCTGGTTTTTTATCTTATTCTTCTAAAAATCTAAAAAGACCTGTATATGTTTCCCCTGGCCATAAAATATCTTTTGAAACATCAGAAAAAATTGTAAAAGAGATGAGTAGATTTAGAATTCCTGAGCCCATTAGGCTTGCTCATATTCTTTCAAAAAAGAAACTTTAGTTATAGATTTTCTAATTCTTTACTTGATATCGCAGGAATATCTTTTTTCTTAAACCAATTTTTATATTCTGTTACTTGAGATTTTTTTAGTGATTTTTTATGTAGATAAACTCCTTTTAGATTTGGGGTTTTATTCATTGCTTCTTTTATCATTTCTAATTTAATGTTTCCTTCTTTTATTTGATAAGTAGGAATCATATGTCCAAAGGCTGCCTTTTTTTTATATACAACATCGGTGAACCTTGGTGCATAGTGTCCGCCGCCTATTCCTATAAAAACTGGGATGTCATTTGGCATATCAGTTTCATATCTGTATTTTTCTAGCAGTTCTAATACTGATTTTGCAATTATTTTTGCTGGTGGTCTTTTTCTCCATTCTTCTTGAGTGCTTCCTACTTCTGTAAAAAGTGTTGGTGTTTCTAAGTATGGCCCATGATGGGTTACTTCAAAGCATGTTTGATGATAAGTATTTTTAAAATCTGCATTTTTCTTTATTGTTCTTAAAAGTCGGCTCATTAATCTTGGTGATGATTTTACAAGTGTTTTTGTTTTTCCGCCAAATTCTCCTTTTCCGTAGTTTCCTATTGGATGGGCAGTTAGCGTTGGCTCACCGCTTTTACTTCTGTGTTTTGAAATAAAAATTATTTGTTTTGGTTTTATTTTTAGTTTTTTTTCTATTTCTTTATCTATATTTTCATGTCTTATTGTCGGATCATTTATTGTTACAATATATGTATCTTTCAAACTCGTATTTTTATATACGGGATTATTACAAAAATTATTTTTTTGTTTCCATTCAGATAGTTCAAGGAGTGATTCTTTTATGTTTGTTCCGGCTGGATCTTCAGTTGATGATATAAGTATAACACTAATTTTTTACACCCATCTACCATAATCTAGTAGATTACTTTTTAATCTTACTCTAAAAACTATTCTCGTTCTTGTTTTAACATTTCTTTTATTTTTTGCATTCTTGCTATGAAATGTATTCTGTCTTCACATTTGCAGATTTTTGCTATGTATTTTATTTCTTCGACCTCTTGTTTTGTTGAGAGGAGACCAATCACTATCATATTTAACAAATAAATTTTATATTTATATGTATATAATATTTATTGTACACTTGTTATCCTTTGTAAAGTTAAGAGATTGTTATCAAAAATAAATTGTTTTTTTAAAAAAATATTTAATCAGGTCTCATAAATTTTATAATGCCTACTGTAAAGCCAAGGGCAATTGGTAATATTATGATATAGTACATAATATCTATTTTTCTTAAAAAAATTGTAATGTCATATCCATAATTATATAGTAAAATAATTGACACTAAAATAACGGGAATGGATAATCCCAAAATTAATGGTAAAGATTCTCTATTTACCATCTACTCCCTTCTCAAACTTTTTTATTATACCTTATAACTCACTTCAAATATATATTATAAGATATATTATAGTATATAACTTTATATATTTATTCTTTTTCTATTGGGCTATAAAAATTAGTTCCTTTAAAAATCTCCTCAATTTCACAATTTGAAAAAGCAAGGTTCATACCATCTGGTCTGTACTTACCGTTTTGAGTATCCCAATAAATTTCAATTCCATTTTCATTAATTGCCAAAACTATGCCTTTATAGACTCTATAGATTCCTTTATCATCTTTATATGTTCTTTTTACTCTATCGCCTAATTCAAAAGAGTCATATAAAGATGGAAACTCATTATCATTTTCTTTTTCCTCACATCTAATCATATATCTCACCATATACCATCGTTATTATATTAAGCTTTGAAGATATTAGTATATAAACCTGACTTGTAATAATAGGCAACCTGTAAAAAAGGCGAAATGAAATTTTTCCAAAAATATAAGTTACGATTGTTCTTACATTCTAAAATGATGTATAATAGAAAGCTAAATTTTGTAATAATATTTGCCTTTGCTGCATTCTTAAATTTTACAGGAATAGTAAGTGTAATTTCTGAAGAAAATTCAACTGGAAATATTTTACATGTAGATTCCAATGGCACACAGGAATACACAAAAATTGTTGATGCAATAAATGATGCAAATACAGGAGACACGGTATATGTACATAATGGAATTTATTTTGAAAGTTTCTGGATTAATAAATCAATACATTTATCGGGAGAGAATAAAAAAAATACAATAATTTCAGGAAATATCTTACAAAAAAATAAGCAATTAATAGGAATTAATGCAAATAATGTAAAAGTCGCTAATTTCACAATAACAAATAGTACCAATATTCAACCGGAAAACAATTTGGGAATGTCTCCCCCTATATGGGTATATGAAACAGGAATAGGTATAAAGATTCTGTCTGATAATGTTTCTATCGGTGATAACAATATAGAAGATAATGATGCATACGGCATAGTTCTAAATAGAAGTTCAAATACAACAATAAAAAATAATAATTTTTCAATGCATGAACAGGCATGCATATATCTAAAAAACAGTTCAAATAATCTAATTTTAGATAACGATATTAAGAATAATCAGAGGGGTATAATATTTCATATAGAATCAAAAAACAACATACTTTATCATAATAATTTTACTAATAATACGTACTATGATGTAAATTCTGAAAATAATAACACATTCTATAGTAAAAATTTGAAAGAGGGAAATTATTGGGATGATTATGAAGGTTATGATAAAAACAATGATGGAATAGGAGATATGCCATATGATATCAATAATACAGAAGAACAGGATAAATATCCTTTAATGAATCCATACTATGGAAGGGTGACTATATCGGGGTTTTATGTAGATCAAGATTCTTTATTTAACATGCTTACAATTGGAGTAGTTATTGCAATAATATTTATAGTTCCAATAGCAGTATACCTATATATAAAAAGAAAAAAAATGAACCTATAAAAAAATATTTTTTATGTTGTTTTAATAGTTCCAAGGATAGGCTCATAGATAAGACCTTTATCCATAAGAGAAGATAAAGCCTCTTCAACTGAATCCTTGTCTAGATTATTTTTTTTACACTCTTTTGTAATAGTATCCCAGGATGCACCATCTTGTCCTTCAATATTTCTAATTGTCTCAAGAACCTTTTTTTCTATTTCTTCGAAATCTTTTTCTTCTTCAGTTGTTTCTTCTTTCTTGTTTTCGGTTTTTACTTCTTTTTTTTCTTTCTTTGGTTTTTCTTCCGGTTTAACTTCAATTTTTTTCTCTTTTGATCCTTTTTCTTTTTTTGGGACTAGATACTGAAGTGATTCTTGTATTAAAGAAACATATTTATTTAGATCAATATTTCCATAATTTTTTATGGCATTGGCAATACCCTCAGATAGATCTTTACTATAACCAAGTTTTCTAAGCTCAAACTCGTTTGAATCTGTCATCTGCATAGCTTCAAGTAACGCTTCGATTCTCTCTTTTGTATTCTTGCAGGTTTCAAGAATCCATTTATCTCTAATATCTGCATCAACTTCCATTATTTTCTCTGGTCTAATAGAAACATAAAGAGTTCCTTCTTCAGGAGTATAAGTTCTAACTTTTCCAAGAACTGCTACAAAGGAAGGAGTATCAATCTTTGAAAGAGCATCAGTTATTTCTTTTTGAAAAGAACCAGAATATATAGTAAAAACACCGGTAGGATCAGAGATATGGGCTCTAACAAAATCTCCGCCCTCAGAGACATTCTCTACATCGGTTAAAACACCTATAACAAAAACACGGTTTACCTTTGCACCGAGAGGAGTAACAATATAAGACGGCATCATTTTTTCTTCTGATCTAATTTCAACAGTTGAATCATTATATTCTCCAGCAAAGATTCTCCATGCTGTTTCTCTTTTCATTTTACATTTCCTCCAAATCAGATAATATATTTTCAGCTTCAGATTGTATATCAAAATCAACAATCTCAATATCTTTAGTAATAAATGTTATTCCAAACTCATCACTTAATGCATTACCGTTTAAATTAACTGTTTTTGCAAAAACCTTTTCCTTTATTAAATCTTCAAACTCATCTTCACTCATCTTTTCTACTTCAGAAAGAGTTTTCCCAAGAATTTTTTCTGATAAATCTTTATTTAACAAAGCTACAGCAGCACCACTGCCGTCGTCAACGACAAGTTTTAATCTTAAATCTTTAACACCTTCTACTTCATTATGAATGCTACATTTTCTATCCTGTAACGCTCTATTACATTCAGGGCATCTTAAAATAAAACCAGAACCAGGCCTGATATCTACAATTGTTCCTTTCACTCCTACATCTAAACCACCCCGTTTTTCAACAAGTTCAAACATAGGGATATTCTTGGTTTTAATATCTTTTTTTGGAATTTCTTTTTTATCAAGTTTTTTTACTTCAGAATTTTCATCAAATGTGAGCTGAGGTATTCCTTTCCAACTTTTTACATATCCTCCAGATATTTTTAAAACATCACCTTTTTTTATATCAAAATCATGCCATGATGTAAATTGTGCTTTACCTGTTTCATCAGCAATTATTCCAGAGAAAACATCTTTTTTACTGCCATCTACAGTTACCTCTCTTTTATTTATCTCTTGAATCTTAGCTGTAACCTCAACTTGCCCTATTCCAGAGTGCAACTCTCCAACATCATATTTTTTAGGCTTAAAAGCACTTTTAGGTAGTTTATCTTTGTCTGTTTTTTCTATTTGGACTCTATCGCCTATGTTTAATTGTACTGATCCCTGCCATTCCTTTGTATACGCATTTGAAATTTCGACAACGTCTCCTTTTCCAACTTCAAGCTCTGTCCAGGATGTAAAAGGCACTGTTCCACTTTCATCTCCAAGTATTCCATAAAAAATTTTTTTGTTTTCACCTTTAACATTTACCTCTTTTGGATTAATAGCAATGATATGACCTAGGATTTTTACACTTGATTGATTAGGTTTTAATTCAGATATTAAAGTTCTTTCAGTAGAAGAATAGTTTCCAGTAAAAACCACATCTTCACCATATTTTTTCACAATTGTTTGTTTTGCTTGATTTATAGGAACACCATATTCCATGAATTTTTCAAATTCTTTTTTAATCTCATTTTTAGAAATCTTTTCATCAGTTTTATCTTTAAGAATATTTATAATTTCATCTACATGAGAATCAATATCCTCTGGCATAAATTCCTTGCCTCCCTAAAATTGCAATATAGTATTTGATATTTCAATCTATCCTTATTTTTTAATATAAACCAGTAATATTCCCTTTTTCATCAATATCAATTTTCTCTGATATCGGTTTTTTAGGTAGACCCGGCATTGTAGTAATTTTTCCAGTCATTGGAACTAAAAAACCAGCTCCTGCTGAAAATCTTATTTCACGGACAGTTATCTTAAAATCCTTAGGTCTTCCAAATAGTTTTGAGTCATCAGATAGAGAATACTGGGTTTTTGCAATACAAGCAGGTAGTTTATCAAGTCCTATTTTTTCACATAATTTGATATCATTTTCTGCTGTAACGCCATATACTACTCTATCTGCTCCATACATTTTTTTAGCAATAATCTTTATTTTTTCTTTTACAGAAAGATTCAGATCATAAAGAACTTTAAAATTTGAAGGCTTATTATGGATTAAACTTACAAGTTTTCCTCCTAGTTCAATTCCTCCTTCTCCCCCTTCACTCCAAATATCAGCAACCGAAAAAGAAATATTTTTAGAATTACAAAAATCTTCTACAATCTGTATATCTTCCTCTTTATCATCAATGAAATGATTAAGAGCAACTATAACTGGAACGTTAAAATATGAAATATTTTTAAGGTGTTTTTCAAGATTTAATAGACCTTTTTCTACACTTTCTTTTCCGTGTCTTTTTAATGCACGAATGCTTACTAGCATTACTACGGCATCTGGTTTTAGATTTCCTGTTCTACATACTATATTAAAAAATTTTTCAGCTCCAAGTTCACTACCGAAACCTGCTTCAGTTACTACATAATCAGCAAGTTTTAAAGCCATTTTAGTTGAAATAAGACTATTTGTACCATGGGCAATGTTTGCAAAAGGTCCACCGTGTACAAACGCAGGAATGCCTTCTATAGTTTGTACAAGATTAGGTTTTATAGCATCTTTTAAAAGTAAAGCCATAGCGCCAACTGCTTTAAGATTATTTGCGTATATTGGCTTATTATCATAAGTATAAGCAACAATTATTTTTCCTAGTCTTTCTTTTAAATCTTTCATGTCCTGGGCGAGACATAATATAGCCATAATCTCAGATGCAGGAGTTATTGCAAACTCTTCTTCATGAGGTACACCATCACTAGGGCCACCTAAGCCAACAACAATTTTTCTAAGAGATCTATCACTTATATCTAAAACCCGTGGCCAGACAATATAACGTGGGTCAATATGAAATTCATCTCCATAATGTATATGGTTATCAAGAAGACTTGCAAGTAGATTATGAGCACTAGTAATAGCATGCATGTCTCCAGTGAAATGAAGATTTATATCTTCCATTGGTACAACTTGAGAGTAGCCTCCACCTGCTGCACCCCCCTTCATACCCATAGTAGGTCCAAGGCTTGGTTCCCGGATACATAAAGTAGTTTTTTTCCCAAGTTTTGATAAAGCTTGTGCAAGCCCAATAGTCATAGTAGTTTTTCCTTCTCCTCCGGGAGTGGGATTAATTGTTGTCACAAGAATTAGTTTACCATTTTTATTTTTATTAACCCGGTCAAAAATCTTAGGATGAATTTTTGCTTTGAAATCACCCCAGGGAATAACTTCGTTTTCATTTATCCCTATCTTTTTAGCAATAGAGTAAATATCTTCAAGTTTTGCCTCTCTTGCAATTTCAATATCTGATTTCATAATCAAAAATAGAATAAGAGATATACTTAAATAATTAAAGTCTTACATTTTTTCTTCAACAATTTTTAATATTTCAAGTGTGGAATCATTTGTATTCTTTTCAAGAACTTGAATTTCAGATGTAATTTTTTCAACAAATTGTTTGTCTTTTATTGAAGAAAGATTTATTCTAACATTTAAATAAGCTCCTTCAACACCTGCTCTTGCCATAAGAGCAGATACTGCAGCATCGGTAATTGAACTTTCGTTTCCAATCTCAGCTACAGTTTTTGCAACTCCTAGTATTTCATAACATGTTTTTGCAGTATCAAATGGGATTTTTGCAGCTTTTTTATATCCTTTTTGAATAGCATCAGATCTTTTTTTCTTCTGAGTTTCTGTTTCTTTAGGCATTTTAAATGCTTTTATCACATCATTAAAAGCATTTGTGTCTTCATCAATTAAATAAGTTAGTTCTTCTCTTAGTTTTTCACTTTCTTTTAGTGTTTTTCTTATTTTATCCTGGAAATTTGAATATTTTTCTTTTCCAACTGTTAAATTTACAACCATTGAAGAAAGAGCACTACCTAGAGCACCAGATAATGCTGCTACACTTCCTCCACCAGGTGCCGGGGAGGAACTAGCTAGTTCATCAAGAAACTTATAAATTTCCATTGAAACAAGTTTTCCTTTTTCTTCGATCATATATTCAATTACTTTTTCATTTGGATTAAACTTGTATAAATCAGATAAACCTAGTTTTTCAATAGCTAAAGTAACTAGTTCATCTTCATTAGAAATATCTTTATTTTCTTTTTCAGCATAAAATCTTCCAGCCATAACTAAAGATTCTTTTGGAATAAGACCAACTATTTCACTTCCGGTAACTTTAAAGTTATGTTTTTCTGCTTGGTTTTTAACTTCTTCATATACATGGTGAAGGTTTACTTTTTTGTAATTTAATAGATTCATAGAGACTTGAGCGATATCTTCGCTGTACATCATGCCTCCTGCTTGTACACCTTCAAATTTACCTGGGATTCTTTCTGCTTTCCCATTTGATCCAATTATTTTATTTCCATCTTTATCTTTTTTAACCCGGCCGCTTGTTCTAATAACACCCGCTATTTTGGAAGCAATTTTTTTATTGTTTGTATTAAGATTGATATTATATGCAATTAAAATATCGCGGCAACCAGTTGCTGTTGCACCACTTTTTTTGTTGAATTCTTGTTTTCCAAAATCAGGTTTGAAACTTGGGTCTTTAAATTTTTCTTCAAGTGCTTCGTATTCGCCTTTTCTAATATTTGGAAGTTTAATATTTATAGCTTTTGACGCACTTTTTGCATATAAAAATACTGGTATATCAAGCTCATCAGCTACTTTTTTTCCAAATTTTTTAGAAATTTCAATGCAATCCTTATCCGTAACTCCTTTGATTGGTATAAAAGGACAAACATCAAGAGCACCCATACGGGCATGTTCACCTTTGTGTTTTGGCATATCAATAAGCTTTGTTCCAACCTTTGCTGCTTGAAAAGCTGCTTTTATTATACTCTCAGGAGTTCCAACAAAAGTATATACCGTTCTATTAAAATCATCTCCTGGATCAACATCTAAAAGTTTTACATTTTCAACTGATTCTACGGCTGCTGATATTGCATTAATTACTGCTTTGTCTTTCCCTTCACTAAAGTTTGGTACACATTCTACAATTTTTTTCATAAGGCCGTTGCCTCCACCGCAAATCCTTAATCTAGGTTATTCTTTTAAGGGTTTGGGAAAAAGATCATGGAAAACGTTGATTTATTGATAAAAAACGCAAATGAAATTGTAACTTTGTCTGGACCAAATAGACCTAGAATTAAAAATGAAATGAATGATCTTTCGACTATAAAAAAAGGCGATATTGCAGTAAAAGATGGTCTTATTTTTGATGTTGGTAAAAATCTTAAATATAGATCAGAAGAAATAATAGATGCAAGTAAAAAAACTGTTATACCTGGATTTGTTGATCCTCACACTCATCTAGTTTTTTCTGGTTCACGTGAGTTTGAACTTGATATGAAACTTAAAGGCTTTTCATATATGGATATTTTAAAAAAAGGTGGAGGGATTTTTTACACCGTTGAAAAAACTAGGAGAGCATCTGAAAAAAAACTTTTTGAAGAAGGAAAAAAAAGGCTAGATAAACTTTTAGAATATGGTACAACCACAGTTGAAGCAAAAAGTGGTTATGGTCTAAATCTAGAAGATGAACTAAAGATATTAAAGGTACAAAATAAACTAAATGAAAAACACGCTTTAGATATTGAATCAACTTTCCTTGGCGCTCATGCTGTACCAAAAGAAATGGATGCAGAGGAATATGTTGATATTGTAATTAATGAAATGCTTCCGAAAGTAAAAGATTATGCAAGTTTTTGTGATGTATTTTGTGAAAGAGATGTTTTTACATATGCGCAATCCAAAAGAATACTAGAGCAAGCAAAAATACACGGACTTATTCCAAAGATTCACGCTGATGAAATAGTTGACACAGGTGGTGCAGGTCTTGCAGCAGAAGTTAGTGCGATAAGTGCCGATCATCTTCTTCGTTCAAATAAAAAAAATATTAAGAAAATGGCTGATAAAGGGGTAATTGGAGTACTTCTTCCTGGAACTCCGTTTTCACTTATGATGAATGAATATGCTGATGCTAGAAAAATGATAGATATAGGTGTACCAGTTGCTTTGGCAACTGATCTTAATCCAAATTGCTATGTTGAAAATATGCAGTTTATGATTCAACTAGCATGTTTTAATATGAAAATGACTCCGGCTGAAGCAATTTGCGCATCAACTTTTAATGCAGCATGTGCAATAGCAAAACAAGATAAAATTGGAAGCATTGAAAAAGGTAAACAAGCTGATATTTTAATAATGAATTGTTCAAATCACTTACATATTCCATATCATTTTGGAATAAATCATGTTGAAACTGTAGTTAAAAATGGTTCAATTACGAAATAATTATAATCTACAACCATCATTTTACATATAGTATGTTCATTTTGTATTGTATAAACTCATAAAAATAAAGCTAAGGACTATATTTAGAAAAGATTTTATATGGCAAATAATTTTTTTAAATTATATTTGTGTATGTGAAAAAATTAGAAATTTATAAAAGTATTATTCCTTTTATAATGTTTAATAATCTGAGGCTGAGGGAGTAATAAAAAGGATTCGTAAAGCTTTTAGAATTGTTTGACATTGCCTCATTTAATGTAAGGCAATTGACTTTGATAACAGAGTGAAGATGTACAGTTGATCAATGGTAAATAGTAATATAACATACCAAACTAGCTTAGTCACAACTATTCTAATTTAAAAATTTTATGAAGAAATACTCAGATTGAGTGTAAAAAAAGTAACAATAGGTATAAAATGATGATCCAGAAAAAAAAGACCCATAAAAGAGATGTTTTTGTATTAGTTACAACTCTTTTTCTGTTTTGGATTTTACTAACTGTAAATTTTTCCATATTGTTTCTTTTATTAGGTTTTATAATTTCTTTATCAATTGGTTTAGTAGCTACAAAGTTAACTATTGCATCAGTAGAAGGTAAAAGAAAAACATTGAAACAATATTTTTTTGCTACTGAACATTTGTTTGGATTAATTTTTTCTGCGATTTTTAGGATAATTATTGCAAACGTTGAACTAATTTATCAAGTACTTACTTTAAATATTGATCCAAAGATTGTACGTATAAAAGTTGATCTTAGTTCTGATGCTGAATTGACTCTCATATCTCATTTAATAACTGTTACTCCTGGAACTATTGTTATTGATGTTGAGGATGCTAATAAAAAAGGAGAATCTTATTTGTTTGTTCATTTTTCTTATTATTGCTTAGATGATGAAGATTCTGCTGCAAAGATTGAAAAAAGTATTGGAAAATGGGATAAAATGATAGGGGCGTTGTTTAAATGAACATTTTTATTTATATTTTAATCGGTGTTTCAATTTTTTCTTCTTATCGATTAATTATAGGCCCAACTATTCAGGATAGGCTTGTTTCACTAAACACTATTTCTATTATTTCTATTGTTATTCTGGCGTTATATAGCTTTGAATCAGAAAATGTATTTTTTCTTGACGTTGCAATATCGTTTCTTCTTCTTGATTTTGTAGGAATGATTGCATTTACAAAATATCTTGGACGGGAGGGAAAAAAATGATAGATGTTGTTGAAATTGTTTCTTATATTTTTATTTCTATAGGTTGTTTTATTATGGCTATTGCCGCCTTAGGATTATATAGATTTCCTGATACCTATATGCGGCTTCATGCAAGTGCCAAGATTAATACTGGTGGAGCAATGAATATCCTTTTTGGTTTAATGTTGAGATTTGGTTTCCAAATACAGACTGTTAAAATCTTTGTTTTGTTTTTACTTATTTTCTTTTTAGCTCCTGTTGTATCTCATGCTATTGCCCGGTCTGCTCATATTCAGGGAAAAACAGATTTAATCCCTGTTTTATCGCATCCTAAAGAAAAATTCACTTTCAAAAATCCTTGGGGGAAAAAATGATTTTAGAATTTTTTCTAGTTATTTTAGTTATCGCAGCAATTTTTTTTGTTCTTGCTAAAACTTTGTTAAGATCATTGATTTTTCTTTCATTAAACACACTTTTGTTGGTAATTATATTATTTTTACTACAGGCTCCTGATGTTGCAATAACAATGGCTGTTGTAGGTACTGGAGCTACTACTATTCTTTATTTATCAGTATTAAGAAAATTAGGGGGGCTAAATTGAAAAAAAAGATTTTTTTTAACCTTTTTGTATTATTTGTACTAGGTTTTTTTGGTTTTATTGTTATTTCATCAACTCTACTTAGTTATTCTACAGATTTAACTTCTATAATTTCAAATTACTATGTTAATAATCTTTCCTTAACTGGTGCTTTAAACGCTGTTGTTGCAATTTTACTTGATTTCAGAGCCTATGATACATTAGGTGAGATTTTAGTGATTTTTGTTACAATTTCTGGTATATCTATGTTGATTGGGAGGAAAACATGACTTCAAGGATTGTAAAAACTATTTCAAGGACCATTATTCCTTTTATTTTCCTTTTTGGAGTATACATGATTCTCTTTGGTCATATCTCACCTGGTGGTGGTTTTCAAGGTGGTGTAATTGTGGCAATGGGGGTAATACTAGCTGTTGTTGCTTATGGGGAAGATATAATAGAAAAATATAGAATAGAAATATCTTTAGTAGAAATATTAGGACTTACCTTTTTTATTTTTGCAGGTATAGCTGGTATAGTTGCTGGAAAATCATTTTTTTCAAGTTTAGGTGCAATTTGGATTTTAAACATTATAATTGGAGTGAAGGTTTGTTCAGGAATCGTCCTTTTTTATATGTTATTTATAAGGTGGGAGCATCCTAATGATTAATGGAATAAATATCGGCATAGTATTATTCTTAATTGGTTTGTATGGTATAATTACCAATAAAAATCTTATAAAAATAATTATGTCTTTAGCTATATCAAGTAATGGAATTGTTCTTTTTTTTATATCAATTGGTTATGTTAAAGGTGCACTTCCTCCAATTATTAGTTCTGGTTCAACAGATGTTGTTGATCCTGTTCCGCAGGCATTAATGCTAACTATGATTGTTATAAATCTTTGTGATACAGCTATCGCTTTAGCAATTATTGTATGGATCTATAAAAAATTTGGAACTGTAAATATTGAGGAGATAATATGATAGAACATATGCCTATTTTCTTTCTGTTAACTCCTTTAATCGCTGCAATATTTGTTTCAATAACAAATATACTATCAAAAAAAGAGGTTTTACAAAAAATTATAACAGCTTTAAGTTTAATTCTTCCTTTTTATTATTTGTATATAGTTTTTCAACAGATTAATATTGAAACTATATCATATGACTTAGGAGGATGGCTTAAACCATATGGTATAACTATTGTTATTGATGAATTATCATTTGTTCTTCTTTTAGTTACTGCAATTCTTGGTCTTTTAACCTTTATTTACTCATTAAAATATGTTGAAAAAGAAGCCGGAAAATTTTACTTTTTTTTCTTGCTTCTAATGACTGGTCTAAATGGGATATTCTTATCAGGGGATTTGTTTAATCTTTATATTTTCTTTGATTTGACAATTATATGTAGTTTTATTCTTATTACATTTGGTAGAGATAGAAGTTCATTTAAAGGGTCTATCAAATATCTTATCTTAGGTACACTTGCATCACTGTTTTTTCTTTTAGGCATTGGTTTTGTTTATGCTGAAACAGGTCTTTTAAACCTTGAATATCTTCAAAATAGCATTCCTTTAATTAATACTCAAACACAGATAATTATTTTTATATTATTTTTAGCTGCAATTGGTATAAAATCTGCTATTATGCCTTTTCATACTTGGCTTGTTGATGCACATTCAACTGCTCCAATTCCTATTTCTGCACTTCTTTCAGGGATAATTGTTAAAGCAGGGGTTTATCTTTTTATTAGAATAAATTCATTTGGTTTTGATATTCCAAATATAAAAGAAGTTATTCTTTTTTTAGGGGCAATAACTGCGGTAGGTGGAGTTATTAATGCTTTAATACAATGGGATATAAAAAAAATCACTGCTAATCATACAATTTCACAAATTGGTTTTATTGTTGTAGGAATTGGAACTTTTTCAACTATTGGCCTAGCTGGTGGTATATCACATCTTGTTAACCATGCTTTTTTCAAGGCGTTGCTTTTTCTTTGTGCAGGGGCAGTTATTTACAAGACTGGTACTAAGGATATTCGAAAACATAGAATTGGTATGAGTATGCCAATAACTTTTATTTTATATATTGTTGGAATATTAGCAATTTCAGGGATAACTCCATTTAATGGTTCAATAAGTAAAACACTAATAGAGCAATCGGTCACCAATTATCCTTTCATTTATTTTATGCTTATTTTTGCATCAATTGGGACTGTAGCCAGTTTTTCAAAAATAATATATTATTCTTTTTTGAAAAATCCTGAAAAAAAATATATAAAAAATAAGTATCATGAAGCGCCAACTTTGTTTCTTATACCTATGATTGTTCTTGCATTTTTATGTTTATTTATTGGTGTTATGCCTTACTTGTGGTTAGATAAATTTATACTTCCGGCATCTTACAATCTGATAAACTTTACTTCACTTAATCTTTCTTTTATTCAACCAATAAATATTTTCAAAGAATGGATAATTGTTGCAGCTGGCCTAGTTATTTTATTTATTGTGATACGTTTTTCATCAATTATTGATCCTGTTAGAAGAAAGATTTCAAAAATATCAATAAATCAATCAATTATATTTATGATTCTTACTTTAATTTTCGCCTCAATAGTATTTGGAGTATTAAATCATTTATAATAATCTGAAAATAACTTCTCTATCTTAAGTTTAGGAGAATAATTCAGAAATATACTAATAACATTTATAGTATAGCAATTTTCAAATTTATGAAATCTGGTGAAGGATATAAGAGTTTAAAAAAGGAATTAGGATTATTTGAAGTATTTTCCATAGCATCAGGGGCTATGATAAGCTCTGGGATTTTTATTTTACCTGCTATAGCATATCAAGAAACAGGTGCATCAGTAATAGTATCCTATTTAATTGCAACACTTTTAATGTTGCCTACTTTATTTTCAGCAGCTGAGCTTGCAACTGCAATGCCTAAATGTGGTGGCGATTATTTTTTTATAGATCGAAGTATGGGGCCTGCACTTGGAACTATAGGGGGCACTGCATCTTGGTTTGCATTAAGTGCTAAAACAGCTTTTGCATTATTTGGGATAGGTGCATTTGTTCAACTTTTTAATCCAGGTTTGTCTGATTTTAATTTAAAATTGATTGCGGTTGTTTTTTGTATTATATTTACTGCAATAAATTTAGCGGGAGTTAAACATGCTGGAAGAACGCAAGTTTATCTGGTTGTAGTCTTGCTCAGTATTTTAGTACTATATATTTTAATAGGTTTTCTTTATATTGAACCTTCGAGATTCCAGCCGTTTACCCCTTACGGTTTTGGTTCAATTTTTGCAACAGCTGGTATCGTTTTTGTTTCTTTTATGGGGCTTATCAAAGTTTGTAGCGTTGCAGAAGAAATCGAAGAACCTAAAAAGAATATTCCAAGGGGAATGCTTCTTGCATGGGGTGTAGTCTCAGCATTATATCTACTTGTGGTAACTGTTACGATTGGTTTATTAGATCACACAGTTTTAACCAACACGTTAATGCCAATATCAAAAGGTGCTGAGGTGTTTGCTGGTGAAATAGGTCTTATCATATTAGGTTTTGCAGCTGTTCTAGCTTTTATTACAACTGCAAATGCTGGGATACTTTCTTCCTCCCGGTATCCAATGGCCTTGAGTAAGGACCAGTTATTACCCAGTTTTTTTTCAAAAATATCTAAAAAAGGAACACCTGTTGTTTCAATATTATTTACTTCTGGTTTTATGATAATCATTATTTTATTATTAGATCTTGAAGGTTTAGTTAAGATAGCTTCAACACTTGTGCTATTATTGTATATTCTGGTTAATATGTCTGTAATTATGATGAGGGAAAGTAAAATAAGGAATTATTGTCCTAGTTTTAGTTCTCCGTTCTACCCATTGGTTCAAATTGTAGGGGTAGGTGGATACATTTGGTTGATTTTTCAAATGGGTATAACTTCAATTGCAATAGTTGGGGGTTTTGTCTTTGGGGGTTTAATATGGTATTGGTTTTTTGCACGAGACAAAATTTGGAGAGAGTATTCTCTACTTCACGTCCTAGAAAGAGTAACAGGCGAAAAAAAAACAGGTTACTTGGTAGATGAAGAGCTTCGTGATATTTTAATTGAAAGAGATAATCTTGAAGAGGAGCGTTTTAAAAAAATTGTTGAAAATTGTGAAGTAATTGATTTATATAAGTATATGAGACCTGATAAGTTTGCATGGCTTGTTGCAAACAAACTGTCAGTTAAATTAGATATTAAATCTGATAAATTATATAAATTTTTAAGAGAAAAAGAAAGAGATACAAATATTGTAATTCATCCCGGTGTTGGAATTATTTCACATACTATTAAAGGTAAAAACAAATTTGAAATACTTCTTGTTAGAAGTAAAATGGGTATTTTTTTATCAGATAAAATTGATCCAATTCATTCATTCTTTATAATTGTTTCATCTGAAGACCAAAAAAATCTCTATATGCATGCCATTATGTGGATTATTCAGATATCTGAGCAGAAAGATTTTGATAAAAAATGGATAAATGCTAAAGATGAAAATGAATTAAAAGATATAATTATTGATTTTTGGAAAAAGAGAAATAAAAATTTCTAACTCTTTTTTATTTTTGAGTCTGCTTTAATATGGCAGGTTATCTCATATATTTTGCCTCTGTTCTTTTTATATTTAGGGTATTTTTTTACAAATTTTCCAACGATCTCATCGACATTTTCTTTTTTACTTATATCTATGAACTTTCTCAGTTTTTCTTCAATGTCTTCTTCGATTTCTTCTTCTTTGTGGGTTTTCATAATCTGACATGCTGTGTGATATATCTCAGATCTGTTTTTACTGTATTTTGGATATTTATCAATAAATTCTTTTACAATATTTTTTACATTATTTTTATGTGTTTTTGTTATAAAATCATCGAGTCTGATTGTTAAAACTTTATCAAAATTGCTTTTTGTGTATCTTTCATGCATTTCTCTAGTTACTAATATTATCTCTATAATTGAAATAAATAATAAAACGCCTGTTAGTTCAACTACCATTATATCAGGATGGTTTATTTGTAATGCATGCAATAGAAGTATTAATTCTACAATAAGTATAAAAAATGGAGGCAAAAAAGATAATTTATGTGCTTTATCTGATTCTCTATAGTCTCTTATGAATCTTCTTAACCTCCCTGATCTTGGCATAAAAATTCAAATCAGGTCAAAAAGCTAAATGTTTAAAACTATTTTGTTTTTTATAGGCTGTAGTAGTATTCCCCTTCTTTTCTTTGTTTTCTATCCATATATGAATCAGGTTTATTCACACGTGGCCTTTGTGTTTCTTCATCTCTTCTAAAAGTTATATCTACATCTTTTAAAAACCGGTTCATTCCTTCATGTAAGCTGAATGGACCTTTTGCCGTTCCTTTTTTTCCAGGGATTCCATCAAATACAACTAAGGCATCACTTATCATATCAATAAAATAAACGTCATGATCTACAATCATTGCTGATTTACCAGATTTTTCAATTAGCCTTCTAATTGTTCGTGAGGTAATCATTCTTTGCTCACTGTCTAGATATGCTGATGGTTCATCTATTAAGTAGATATCTGCCTCTTGGACTAAATTTGCTGCTATTGCTACTCTTTGTAGTTCTCCACCTGATAGTGTATTTAGTTCTTTATCTAATAAATATTTTAGATTGAACGGCTCAAAGATTTCTCCCCTATAGAAACTTGACGTAAATAATGCTGGAGCATTTTTTTCAAAGTACATTCTAACAGTTCCACTATACTCAGGTGTTATATATTGAGGTTTATAACTTACTTTTATTTCATGCTCTACTTTTCCTTTCGTTGGTTCTATTACTCCTGCCAGCATTTTTACAAAAGTGGTTTTTCCTATTGCATTAGGCCCTACGATTCCAATTATTTCTCCAGTTCTAATTATTCCTTTTTCTACATTTAATTTAAAATTTTCATAAGATTTTTCTAAATTATCATATGATATGAGAATGTTCATCTGCTGTCTTTGTTTAGGAGGATGAGCGAAAAACTCTATTTTTTCACCAAATCTAATATTTTCTTCTTTTAAATACCCGGATAGATAGGTATTAATTGCATGGCGTACGCCTCTGGGATGTGTGACAACCCCATATGCTCCTTCGTCCCCATAAACAAGATGTACTTGCTCAGTTAAAAAATCAAGGACAGCTAAGTCATGCTCTATTACTAATACTTTTTTTTCTTTTGATAGTTCTTGGATTATTCTTGCAACTTTTAGTCTTTGATGGATATCTAGATAACTTGAGGGTTCATCAAAAAAATAAAGGTCTACATCTTTTAATAAAGCAGCAGCAATTGATACAAGCTGGAGTTCTCCACCTGATATCTCTCTTTTTTCTATTCTTTTATCAAGTATTTTTGATAAGCCTAGTTTTTCAACGATTTTATTGAAATTATTTGTTGAGTCAGCTGATTTAAGAATATCTTCAATTGTCCCATTCATTACCTTTGGTAGTTTATCAACATACTGTGGTTTTACAATACTTTTTAGTTCATCATTTGATACTTTTTTGAAATGTTCATGTAGTTCTGAGCCGGAAAAATAATCTAGAACATTTTCCCAATTTGGTTTTTCTTCTAATTCACCTAGGTTTGGAATAATTTGACCTGCTAGTATTTTTATTGCTGTAGTTTTACCTATGCCGTTTGGTCCAAGTATTCCAGTGCATACTCCTTTTTTTGGAATAGGTAATCTAAATAATCTAAAACCGTTTTCTCCGAACTGATGAACAAGATCAGTATCAAGTTCTTGGGCAAGCCCTATTATTTTTATTGCATCAAAAGGACATTTGTTTATGCATATTCCGCATCCGACACATAATTCTTCAGAAATAATGGGTTTTCCGTTTTCACCCATGACTATTGTTTCATCGCCAGCTCTTACTCTAGGACAAAACTTTATACACTCCTGGGAACAGTTTTTTGGTTTGCATCTGTCTTTTAATAGTACTGCTATTCGCATAATTTTCAAGCATTGACAATAATAAACCAATTAAAAGATTTTGTTTATTTTGTTATTTTTACCATATATGGATTATATCTATTATAGTGTCGTTAAATGTTGAGAAGTTTTTGTTATTATTTATAATACAATTTTTGTATTTTTTTCCAATTTCAGGGTAGACTATTCTTTCGTTGCCAATCTCATAATAAATCATCCCTTTATCAATAGTATTAAAACCTATCAAGTTATACATATAGAGTTTTTCACTCATTATAACCTGCACATAGGCACACCTTAAACCTTTATTCTTTGCAGTATCTATGCCCTCCTTTGTTGATTTTAAACTGTAGTTATTAATAAATTTTTCAACCTCTTGGAAAAACGGGTTGTGCAATTCATATTCATTTCCTTTTTTATATTCTTCTAGTTTTGATTTATTTTCATCAAGGAAATTTAGCAGCCGATATGACACATTTTCCAGTGTTCTAATTTCTTTTTTAATTTCATTTACTTCATTATTATAAGACCTGTATGAAATTGTAATAACTGTGGAAATCATCAAACTAATCATTGTTATTATAAAAAGTAAAGTGTTTACTTTTTTTACCAGTATAGTACCACCTCTGTAATAATATTTCCTTCGGGATAATTATCTGTATTTTCAGAGATGATGCATTCTTTCCAGTAATCTTTTCCAATTTCTGGTATAACTCTTTCATCAGTTTGAGGTTCGAAATATATAGTTCCTTTGTCCGTTGTTTTAAATGCTACAATTGCGTGTGGTGAAGCATCACCAATCATGTTTAGTACTACAAAAGCGCATCTGACCCCTTTTCTCTCGGCATTATTGTTAAAATCTTTTGAAAAATGATCGCAATTATAGTATTTAGGATCGTATTCATTCAGTTCTGTTTTGTCTTCATTAACAAAATTATATGCTTCTTCATAAGATGGATCATATAAATTTGTTTTATTTTTTTGTTTTATTAATATTGTTTGGTTGTAAGTATTTTTTATTTTTTTTTCTGTATAATTTATCTCTTTTTTTAATTCTTTTAAATTGTCCATTTTAGATAAAACCATTTGATTAGATTTTCTTATCTCTATAAAAGTAGTTGATATTTGTATAAAACACAAAATTATTGATATCAAAAAAATCGATGTAATTATTAATTGTTTGGTATTTTCTCCTTTTTTCATTTTGTTTTTACACAATGAAATTTTTGTTTTTAAAATTATTGTAATATTAGATTACATTATGTACTTAAAAATAATTAGATAAAAAAACAAGCTATTTTTGAAGAAATTTTTAAAATTGTTTAGAAATAAAAAAGAAATGATTGGAAGCGAGATTTTTAGCTTCCGTATTTTTTATTAAAGTATCTCTAAACATTGTTTATTATTACACCGAAGTCTCCCCATTCTATACATCCAAGCAATGGGTCTGATAATCCGCCACAAAGCCAATCAAGTATTCCTAGTATCACACCAGCTGCAGCGATTATAGCGCCGGTAGTAATACTCATACCCGGAGACATGGCTATTAATATGCCTATTGCTAGAGCTAATACTGCAGGATTCTTAAATATGAATTCAGCAGTATTTTGTACTATATTTGCTCCTACTTCTATTGCTTGCATAAGACAGGGGTTAATTAATTTTACTCCTACAATAAATCTATTTCCCTCTTCATCTCTTCCAAATCCAATTCGTCTTTGCAAAGGCATATTTTCAGGCGATTGCATTATCTCTTCTATATCTATATCGTTTGAGTCTAGCGTGTTTAATATGTATCTTTCTAAGGCTTTTCTTTCTTCAACATTCATTTTTGATCTTTCTTCAGCTAATTCAGGCACCATTTCTGAAACTTGGTATACATAAGATTCTTGTTTTTCTGATAAACCATATTCATTAGCTATATCTTCTAGAGTCGTTTCTTCAACTTTTTCTTCTGAATTTTCATTAGCAGCAAGATGTTCGCAATATTTACATTCTTCTTTGGTTTCTGCTTTTACTGTTATGGGTCCTTTTTCTTGTTTGTCGTCTATTTGTGTTGTTGATACTTCTTTTTCTTGTTCTTTGGTTTCTGCTTTTACTGTTATGGGTCCTTTTTCTTGTTTGTCGTCTATT
>CAZWYI010000023.1:34925-35221 GCA_964638155.1 uncultured Thermoplasmatales archaeon
TGTGTTGTTGAGATTTCCTTAGAATCTCTGTCAACCGTCACTTTTTTTGCATCAAAATCACTTATCCTTTCTGAAACGACCGATGAGACAGAAGTTCCAATAAAAAGTCCCACTATTATTATGCTTAGTAAACTCACCAGCGTCTTACTCTTTTTTATATCTCTTTTCATATTTTTCCTCACCTTGTAACTTTAAAGGCATTCGAGCCAATTAAGATATACTCTGTGATTAATGATATATAAATATTTCCTGTAAAAATGTCATATTTGGATTTTTTTTTTTTTTTTTTTTTTTTT
>CAZWYI010000024.1:0-33091 GCA_964638155.1 uncultured Thermoplasmatales archaeon
TGCATAATGTTTTCACGGTCAGAGTAGGAAGGAATTAATTTTGTCCCAATGCCGGTCTTATATTAACTATTTCTGTGAAATCTTGTTTTAGCATTTCACAAAAAATGGAGAATATAAAAGATAGTCCATTAAAAGAAAATAAGATATGTGAGAATATTAACAAATCTAATTTTATCACTGTGGACCAAGACAAGAATGGTGTCTGGTGGTTTGTAGGTCCAAATGGGAAAGAATTTTATTCTATTTGTACCGGATGCAGTCAACCTCCTTTTAGCTATGAAAATATTTCCACTTGGAAAAACAAGACGGAGCAAAGATTGAAAAAATGGGGATTTAACTCCTTGGCAGGTGATCTATTTCCAAATTGGCCTTTTTTTGCTAGAATAAAAACTAAACATCTTACGGGTACTCATGGCTGGAAACATACTAGACATCCTGATGTATTTGACCAAGATTGGAAGGAAAATGTCACTATTATGATCAAAGAACTGGCAAATAAAGTAAGAAACAACACATATTTGCTAGGTTATGAAATAGACAACGAAATGAAATGGGGACCTGATTTAATTTTTGAAGGAATTGGAGACGATATGACCCTTCTAGATCTCTATATTTCTGCTCCAAAAGAGACACCCGGCAAAAAAGAAGTATTTTCTTTTCTTAGAAATAAATATAGCGATAATATATCTAACTTTAATTTAGTGTGGAACATGAATCTTTCCAAGTTTAGTGATCTTCTTGATATCCATGAATTAGGGATTAAAAAATCCTGGCGAATTACTTCAAAGATAGATAAATACGTATCTCAAATTATCTCTGAATACAAAAAATATAGAGAGAACCCTATGTTATTTGAAAAAGCAAAAGAAGATGTAGTTAATTTTTCAAAATACGTTGCAGAAACCTATTTTAGTTTTATAAATAAAACTCTAAAAAAAGCAGATTCTAATCATTTGTATATGGGTATGAGGATACATAATCTTGGAATCCCGAGAGAAATTTTAGAAATCCATGGTAAATATACAGATGTCATAACAATCAATAACCATCGTTATTATAAATTTGAAAACTTTGAGAAGACAAAAGAAATCGGTAATTATTATTTTGCAAAAAAATACGGTTGTGTTTCCTACGAAAATTTTATGGAAAACTATTACAAAATCACTAAAAAACCCATTTTTGTTAGTGAAGGAGGAGCGCCATGTTTTTGGATCAACGGTAGCTTACCATTAATAAGAAATTTCGCAATAGAACTAGTATACAGACCAGCAAAATGTTCAATAACAAAAAAAGGAGCTCTTGAAGATTTTAAATGGTATGTTAATAACTGTCTTAACTGTCCATATGTTATAGGCCACCATAGAATGATGTATTATGATTTACTAAAATGGTGGGGTACAGGAGGACTAGTTAATCTATGGGACGAGCCAAATAAATTTCTAGTTGAAGAAATGACTAGCATTTATAATAATGCTAGTAAAATACATGAAAAATCTTATCTGCATTCGTCAAAAAATAAAATATTAAATAAAAATTTCAAAATAACAGAAAAAATAATCGATAAATTTTTAAAATCATCTGATTTTAAAGTTGATAAAAAATCATTTGGAACATTATTTGAAAAAAACAATCATATCTTAGAACCTTTAACATATAAAAATAATTTTGAGAAAACATTTAGCAATATCACAAAAAGTAGCCATATTATTTACGTCGATAATGATTCTTTACCACCAGGTAATGGAACAAAATCATGGCCTTACTGCAAAATTCAATACGCTATTGATAATTCAATTGATGGAGACACAATATATGTATTAAGCGGGACATATAAAGAATTGATAACAATAAATAAAACTATTTCTTTAATCGGTGAAAATAGTAGCAACACAATTATTGGCGGATATTTTAACTCGGAAAATGATGTTATCATTACAATAGATGCCGACAATATAAATATCATCAATTTTAGTATTGCTACAGTTGAAGGGACATGGATCGATTCGACTAGAAACGTAAGAAGCTGCACAGGAATAACTGTAAAAGAACAGGAAAATTGCACAATTTCAAATAATATTTTTTATAATCTTAGCACATGGGAAGGAGCAAATGGAATTGAAATATTAAACTGTAACAATATAACAATAAAAAATAATATATTTTCAAATATCAAAAGATTTGGTATAACCTCTGATCACACAAACAACCTAACTATCTACAATAATGTATTTTATGAAATTGAATTATATGGTATCTGGATTTCATGTTGCAAAAAAAATAAAATAATTAGTAATAAAATCTCAAATACAAAAATTGGAATTATATTAGTTAAAGCCAACAATAACCTTATAAAAAGAAATGATGTCTTTAATAATTCACAAAAAATCATATCCTTAAAAAACTCAAATTCTAACGATATTTTGGAAAATAATTTTATAAATAATCCTCCCTCGTCACTTTTTTATCATTCTTCTAATAACAATTGGAATAAAAATTACTGGGACCGTAGTCGTATATCGCCTAAAATTATATCTGGAAGAACCGGTTCTAACTCATTAAAACCAACTTTTGATTTTGATTTTAATCCTTCTTCAAAATACTACAGATAATATATAGGAAAATCAAATGTTTCTAGAAAAACCAAATTTTATTAAATAATATTGATTTACATACTCTAATTATTTAAGGAGTAAAAAAATTATGTTAAAAACACCAGTTATCGTTCTAAATGTAAAAACATATGCTCAGGCCGTTGGAAATAAATCTCTAGAAATTGCAAAAATTATGGAAAAAGTTTCTGAAGAGACAGGTGTTAGTATGGCTATATCTGTTCAGGCTACAGATATAAAAACTGTTTCTGAAAACGTATCAATTCCAGTATATGCTGAGCATATTGATCCGATAAAGCCAGGGAGTCATACTGGATGGAGTCTACCTGAAGCTATAAAAGATGCTGGAGCAGTTGGAACTCTTATAAACCATAGCGAGCACAGGCTGAAACTAGCTGATATTGATACATGTATCAAAAGAGCAAAAGAAATAGGGCTTGACCAAATAGTATGTTCAAATAATGTAGAAACTTCTAAAGCAGTTGCTACCCTGAAACCAGATTTTGTAGCAGTTGAACCTCCTGAACTTATTGGCGGTGATATTTCTGTTACTAAAGCTGACCCTGATATAATTAAAAATAGTGTTAATGCAGTTGAAAAAATTGATGCAGATGTAAAAGTACTCTGTGGGGCAGGCGTTAAAACTGGAGAAGATGTTAAAGCAGCTGTAGAATTAGGTTCCAAGGGAGTACTTCTTGCTAGTGGCATTGTAAAAGCAGATGATAAAGAAAAAGTAGTTAGAAACCTTGCATCAGGATTATAAATACTTATTTCAAGGAATCTATTGCTTTGTTATAATCTATATTTTTAAAAATATAAGAACCAGCAACTAAAACATTAGCTCCATTTTCTACTACTTTTCCCGCATTATTATTGTTTATTCCACCATCGACCTCTAAAAAAATTTCTTTATCAATATTTTCTATCAGTTTTTTAACTTGTTTAATTTTAGTTAAACTATTTTCTATAAATTTTTGTCCTCCAAAACCCGGATGAACTGACATAACAAGGACTAGATCAACTTTGTCAATTACCTCTTTAATTTTTTCAACTTTTGTTTCTGGATTTATTGAAATGCCAATTTTACAATCATATTTTTTGATTTCCTCAAAAACACTCTCAATATCTTTGATTGCTTCTATATGAACTGTTATTAGATCAGATCCTGCTTTTGCAAAATCTTTTACATATTTTTTAGGGTTTTCTATCATTAGATGAGTGTCAAAAAATAGGTTTGTTGTTTTTCTAATATTTTTTACAACTACTGGACCTATTGTTATATTTGGCACAAAATGTCCATCCATTACATCTATATGTATCCAGTCAGCTCCTGCATTTTGAACTGCTTTTATTTCTTCACCGAGTTTTGAAAAATCTGCTGATAGAATTGAAGGTGCTATTAATACCATTTATATCCAGAAAAAGCAAATACAGTTATCCTTTATAAATACAAATGATAAAAAATAGAAGGAGAAAAAACTATTTTTTCAGTTTTCTAATTTTAAACTCTCCAATTCCAGTAGGAATTATTTCAATTTCATCTCCATCCTTAATATCATGGGCTTTCGCTAATTGACTTGGTAATGTAAGTACTAAGCTACTGCCCACAATTCGAGCTTTCCTTGTTAGAGGCATATCCCATCCACACCATCTTACAGACAGAGTAATGTATATTTGAATATATATATGTTTTGATTTTTTTTAATATATTCAAAAATATTCATTGTATTCTTAAAAAAATAAAAATAGCCATATAAAAAATATCAATCCAAAAAGTTATGAATAAAAACTTGATACCAAAACTTCGGAGCGAGGCTTTATGAAAATATTTGTTGATACAGCTGATTTAGATGAAATAAGAGAAATAGCATCATGGGGAATAGTAGATGGTGTAACAACCAATCCAACTCTTGTAAAAAGAAGTGGTAGATCTTTTGATGAAATAATTGAAGAAATTTTTGAGATAGTTGATGGACCGATAAGCTTAGAAGTAGTAAGTGAAGAATCAGAAGGAATGGTAAAAGAAGCAAAAGAATTGGTTTCAAAAGTAAAAGAAAAATACAGAAAAAACGTTGCAATAAAAATCCCAATGACCTCAGAGGGATTAAAAGCAGTAAAAACTCTCAGTAAAAAAGGGATAAAAACAAATGTAACATTAGTTTTTTCAGCAAACCAGGCACTACTTGCCGCAAAAGCAGGTGCAAGCTTTGTAAGCCCATTTATCGGAAGACTTGATGACCAAGGACAAGTAGGAATGCAAATTGTTGAAGAAATAACAGAGATTTTTTATAACTATGATATAGAAACAGAGATAATTGTAGCAAGTATACGTCATCCAATACATGTAATAGATGCAGCAAGAATCGGTGCAGATATAGCTACAATTCCACCTAAAGTAATACATAAGATGGCAAAACATTCACTTACAGATGTAGGAATAAAAAGATTTTGTGATGATTGGGAAAAAGTAAAAAAATAAATTATTTTTTCTTTATTTTACCAAAGTCTTTTTTACGTTCTTTTACATCTTTGCCTGTTGCATCAAGGAGAAACTGGTTCCATTTCTTTATTATACTGTAATCTCCAGTGACTTTTTTTGGTGGTTCTGTATCAATATATAGACTTTTTTTATCGCGCTTCATATGAATTTTACCAATGCCTTCTACTTCAAATTTCATACCTTTTTCAATATCACCTGATGCACCGAAATATTTGCTTACAAGCTCTTCAATATCTGGATGATGTCCTCTTTTAATCTTATATTCTCTCATTTTTGTACAACCCTAATTTATGAAATATAAAAATCAATTATTAAATTTTGGTTTTAAATTAATTCAAACGCCTTTTTTACAGCTTCTTCAGCTGAATCAACAACATAGTAATCTGATTCTATACCATTCATAATACATTTTTCAGAAATTTCATCTACACATCCACCAGTACCCTTTATTAAAATTAATGGTTTTTGTGAAATCATTCTATATGAAATCTCATTTAAAGTACCCCATCTACCACCAATAGCTATAGTTGCATCACCAGTTCGTGACACTAGATAATTGCGAATGTTTCCAAGGCCTGTTGGAATTGCTATATCTATGTATTTATTTGCCTCTTTTTTTTCATATGGCATAATCCCAACTGTAATTCCACCTTCTTTTTTTGCACCTATGCAAGCAGCTTCCATAACTCCACCATGTCCACCACAAACAAGAACAGCTCCTTTTTTTGCAATAAGGCTTCCTACTTTTTCAGCTATATTTAACGCTTTTTCTGATAAGTTTTTATCCCATCCATCGCTTCCACAGATTGAAATTAGTTTTTTCATAGAATAATAAATGAAAGTAGGGGGTTTTTATTTTTTTTATTTCTTTAAAAAGATAGGTTTTTAAAGAATCCATATAATATTGAATTCAATGTCTTCTAACATTATTGAAATCAAAAATCTAACTAAAACCTATAATGCTCTAAAAGCAGTAAACAATCTATCTCTATCTATAGAAAAAGGAGAGGTCTTTGGTTTTCTTGGACCAAATGGCGCAGGTAAAACTACTACAATTAAATCAATTCTTGGTTTGATATATGCAGATAGTGGTTTTGTAAAAATTAATGGCAAAGATGTTTTAAAAGAGGTAAAAGCTGTTAAAAAAAATATTGGCTATTTACCAGAAAAAGTCTCTTTTTATGATAAACTAACTGCATTACAGAATCTAAATTTTTATGCTGAATTAAAAAATATCCCTAAAGACAATTGTACTCAATTATTAAATGAATTTGGACTTAGCGAAGTTTCAAACAAAAAAGTTGGACAATACTCAAAAGGTATGATACAAAAACTAGGTTTAGCAAGAGCGTTATTAGGTGAACCAGAAATTTTATTTTTAGATGAACCAACATCAGGTCTTGATCCAAAGGCTGTTAAACAGTTTAGAGATAAGATAAAAAATCTAAATAAAAAAGGTATTACAATTTTTATCTCCTCCCATATTCTTAGTGAAATACAGGCTGTTTCAACTCAAGTTGGAATAATAAACAAAGGTCTTTTAGTAGCAAAAGATTCAGTTGAAAAACTAAGTGAAAAGTTAGATATAAAGCCAAAACTAATATTAAAAATTCCAAATGTAAACGAAAAACTAATAAAAATAGCTAAAGACGTAAATGGAGTTAGTAATGTTGAAAAATTTGTAGGTAAAATTGTAATCAACTGCAACTTAGAAACAAGATCCAAAGTAATTTATGCAATTGAAAAAGCTGGTTTTAATATTAAAAATGTTCAAACAGAAGAATCATCTCTGGAAGATGTTTTCATGAAATACACTGAGGAGAAATGATAACAATGGACAAAACTATTTTTTATATAGCTAAAAAAGAAATAATGGACAATATTAGAAACATGTGGATAATATTAGTCACTGTTATATTTTCTGTTTTAGCTTTGATGGTCTCTTATTTTGGATCTATGGGTCAAGGCTGGCAAAATCTGCAATTGACAATATTTGGTATGCACGAATTAGTCAAATATTTAGTTCCAATTATTAGCCTAATGTTAGGATACGGTACCATAGTTAAAGAAATTGATTCCGGCTCTTTAAATTCTTTAATATCATTTCCGATTAAAAGATGGGAAATTGTTTTGGGTAAATTTATTGGTCTTGGATCAGTTTTATCTTTTTGCATATTTGTCGGATTTGGCATATCCGGGTTAATTATCGGTGTAAATGTTCCAAATGTAAATTATTTAGAATATTTGGTATTTATATTAGATTCTATACTTATTGGGTTAGTTTTTTTAAGTATATCTATGCTATTTTCAACGATAGTAAAATCTCGTGCTGCCTCAATTGGCTTATCAATATTATATTGGTTTATATTTGTAATCCTGTGGCCAGTAATTCTGATAGGAGTATTAATAGCAATAGGTGGCAATGGAAATCAAACTTATAACCAATATTTTGCATTAGATTTGATAAATCCAATAACGCCTTTTTCAAAAATCCTAGATTTGAACATAGGTTCTATGTCAACCACCTTATCTATTTATGGTATAGACTATCCTAGTTTTTATACCAGTGAGCTAATGGTAGGAATTCTTTTAATATGGATTATTATCCCACTTTTGTTAACATTTTTAGTTTTTAGAAAAAAAGACATATAAATCGCCCACAAAACTTTTAAATAGCACACCCTTACACTTTTCTTCATATATCTGGGGAAATACCTATGGCAAAGAAAAATAATAAAACAAACCCACAGTTAATAACACTAATAAATGAACTAAAAAAACATTCAAAAGAAAAAGATATACCTCTTTGGAAGGATATAGCTTTAAGACTAGAAAAATCATCAAAGAATAGACCAACAGTTGATTTAAACAAAATAAACAAATATGTTGATAACAAAGAAACAGCACTAATAGCTGGTAAAGTACTATCGACAGGCAATCTTGATAAAAAAATTACAATTGCAGCATGGTCATTTTCAGAAAAAGCAGCTGAAAAAATAAAAAAAGCTGGGGGAAAACCAATTACAATAATGGAACTAATGAAAGACAACCCAGATGGAAAAAACATTAGAATAATGGGATAAATATGACAACAATAATTGATGCAACAGGTTCTACACTTGGAAGATTAAGCACAAATGTAGCAAAAAGAATCCTAGAGGGAGAAGAAATAGCAGTTGTAAACTCTGAAAAAGCAATAATTTCAGGTAGAAAAACTGCTATAAAAGAAAAATATAAGAAAAAAAGACAAGTTGGAACCTATAGAAAAGGCCCATATTTTCCAAAAAAATCTGATCAAATAGTTAAAAGAACTATAAGAGGTATGATCCCTTATCAAAAACCTCATGGAAGGGAAGCATTTAAAAAAGTTAAATGCTATAATAACATACCCGATATGTTTAAAGATAAAAAAATGGAAAAGATTAAAACTGCAGATAAAAAACCAATTGATTTTATTACATTAGAAGAACTATCTAGATATTTAGGAGTTGAAATGTAATGGCAAAAAAAATAGTGAATTCCTCAGGAAAAAGAAAAACAGCCATAGCAAGAGCTACTGTTAAAAAAGGAAAAGGAATAGTTAGAGTTAACAATAAACCAGTTGATTTATATGAACCTGAAATTGCCCGTTGGAAAATACTTGAAGCAATAGATATTGCTAGAGATCATCTTGACAAACTAAATGTTGATGTAATAGTGAAAGGTGGTGGCTTTATGAGTCAGGCTAACGCTGCAAGAACTGCCATTGCAAAAGGAATACTTGATTACACTGGTGACCCAAGTTTAAAAATTGCATTTCTTGATCATGATAGAAGCCTTCTAGTATCTGATTCAAGAAGAAAAGAATCTAAAAAACCACTTGGACGTGGTGCAAGAAAGAGAAGGCAGAAATCATATAGGTGATGATATTTTATGATAATACCTGTAAGATGTTTCACATGTGGAAAAGTAATAGGCGATGTATATAAAGAATATAAAAAAAGACATACTGAATATAAAAAAGCAGTAGATGCTGGTGAAAAACCAAAAGAATCGCCTAAAGATATACTTGATGATTTAGGTGTCGACAGATACTGTTGTAGACGTATGATTCTTACACATGTAGATCTTATCGATGAATCTGCACCATATGAATAAAAATCTTTTATTTTTTTTATCAAAATTTTTATCAATTTTAATTTGATACGAGTTTAAAAAATAAAATTTTTTGGGCGCGTGGCCTAGTCTGGATATGGCACTGGCCTTCTAAGCCAGAAATCGCGGGTTCGAATCCCGCCGCGTCCGTACTATACCATCTTATTGATTTAAGAACATAATTCATCTAAGTTATTTTTGATGATATCGGCATCAATACCAGATGCTATATTGGCTCTACCAAAAATACTACTATCTCTGTTCATTCTTTTTTGTAATTTCATAAAATATGATTCTTCTAGAATTTTATGAACTTCCTTTTTTATTTTATGAAAGTTTATATCTGAGTACCAGCTAAGTGAATAGATGTCACATATATCTTTTACATATTTTTCATCTTTTTGACGGTTTAATGCACTTTTTATTTTTGTGGCTAATAAAACATCTGAAGTAGGCAACCATAGAAGTTTATTGAATTCTTTTAATTCTTTTCTCTTACTTTTATCATTGAATACATGAGTAAGAAATATTTCATCTACTGGGTCAAAATTAAATATTTTTTTAAATAATGGATGAACATAGTCAACTATTGGGTCAACAAACATTGTAAAAATATCATGAGACGGGATCTTTTCTGCTTCTTTTTTTGTTAATTCTTTGTCTGTCCCATATTCGATTTCTTTGTAATAACGAAATCCTTGAGGTTTAAATCCATTCTATTCCAAGTTATCAAGCGCTTTTTTAATAGTTGATCTTGATAACTCTTTTTCGTTTAACGATGGATTTATATGAAAACCTAGATCTATATCTCGCGACCCAAGGTAATTTAGACCCATGTCTTCCTTAAATTTTTCATTAACTGTAAGATATACACCCCATCCTCCAAGTATGCATATAGGTTCTTCAAGTATTTTTATTATTTTTTCAAGATAATCAAATGATGTATCTGTTTCGTATTTAGCGTATAAGGCCATTATATTCCTTCTCCATTAACATATGAGCTGCTTCTACTGCAACACCTTCTTCTCTTAAAAGATCAAGTATCAATTGTGGCAATGATACGATTCTTAATCCATCTTTTTTTATGTTTGAGTAGAAGATATGTTCATCTTCAATTAGTAAACGCATATTTCCTTTTCCTACTAGTCCATTTTTTTTAAGAAGAGTGTTCCATTTTTCTGAATCTTCTTTTTTTATATAAATGTCGACTCTAGATGGAAATAGATATTTTTGTACATGTTTTTCCGCGTAATATGTTGTTAGCGCAAATTTTAGTTTTGTCTTTTTTAATATTTCTATGGGTTTTTGAATATTATATTCTCTGTATAGAGGGTATTTGTTGATTTCCTTCCAAAAGTAAAATAATCCTATGATATCTTTTACTTTTGTTTTTTCTACAAGGTTTTTTTGTTCTAATCTTCGTAGATATTTTAATACCCATACATGAGTACAGTCTGCTTCTTTTGCAATACGATATATTGATAATGTTCCATCTGGTTTACCAAGTAAAACTCTTAGTATTCTTTCTTTTTTTGTCCCTCGCATAATATATGTAACTAAAAAAACTACTATATAAAGTTTACTTACATGTAACTAAAAATTCTGTTATATAAATACTACTTACATACCAGGTTTATTGTGTTTTCTACGCTATACTGGTTTTTTGTCAGTATATTGTAGAATTTACTTCAAAATCTGGTAAATAAATTTTCATACTTTTGTTAAGTTCAATTTATTGTTTCACCGAACGGTGAAAGTACTTAAAAACAACAAATTAAGGTTTTATTTGATGACTCTTGATAATTTGATAGAAAATAATTAAAGGTGAAATAGGTAAAAATTATAGAATATGGCTAAATTTTGATTTTTTTCCATCAAGAGATCTATTATAGATAATAACGGACTCTTCGCATAACAAATCTATTTTATATCATATATGATATAGTCTTTAAAATTTATTATATCATATTTGATATGATTTTCTTATCAATTTTATATCACATCTGATATCTCTTCTAATTAAGTATATAACATATTTGATATGATGCTTTGTTTTTCTCCTAATATAATACTAAAAAAAAGTTGTTAACTAAAAAATTAGATTGAGGTGGTTGCTAAGATAAACCACCTGTATTTTAACTTTTTTTCACTGTTTTAGCATCTTAACCAAAGTTAAATGATTAAAATACTAAGATTATTGGGCCAAGTATTAAGGCTCTTCCTGTATCAATAGTTGGATCAATTACCCCTGGTTTTGTAACAGTAACTTTTACATCTGCAAGTCCAAATCTTAAGCCTATACTATCGCTATTAATGCTTTCTTCTCCACCTACTGATAATGAAGAGATAACTCCTTCTCCGTTGACATTTATATCTCTGAAATTAAGTATTCTGTCTCTACTGATATTAAACTCATATTCAAGATTGGTAAGTGCTGCATCACCGGTATTTGTAACTATTGCTTCTACACTACCGATGTTAAACATCTTCAGGCTTACATTGATACTTGCTTTTTTAATTTCAATTGTTATCGGGTATGGTGTCCAATCGCTTTCTGCATCATGCTCATCTTTTGCTTTAACTCTTATAGAATATGTCCCTGCTGAGGTATATGTATGAGTTTCAGTTACTTCACCTGAACCAATTGGGCCTGTAATCCAGCTAGTTACACCATCTCCCCAGTCAAATTTGTAATAAATTTGGTCTCCTTCGTTGTCATTAAGCATTGCCTTAAAGTTATATGGTACACCTACTATTCCTTCAGTTGGACCGCTTATATCTGGAATCTGCGGAGGAGAATTTGGATCGGCAATAATTGATGCGCTATCTGAATTTTCAACAACTAGAATTTTAAATGGTTCATCTATGTATCCATATACATAGGCATAGTTTATACAGCCTCCACACGCTGAAGATCCAGTAACCTCTGCTCTAAATATTATGGTTACTGTTTCACAGTCTGAAACATCCTTTGTTACATTCCACCAAATAGCTTTTTTATCATCTGAAACTTCTATAACTGTTCCAGATGGAGATTCAATGGTATCAACATATTCAAGACAGCATGGAAGAGTATCTAAAAATGAAACATTTGTTAGATTATCATTTCCATAATAGGTAAATTCAAGCTTGAATTTTATTGTATCTCCTTGTACAGTGTGTAATTCTTCTACCCAGTCTGTAGGAGTCAGTAGACTTGCTGTTTTATTAAATTCACCAGGTAAGGCAACACAGGTAATATTTACACAGTCATATGCATAAAACACTTCTTCACAGCAACTCCAAAGCCAGGCTTCTACACAATTTTGTGTTTTACAGCATTCACCGTTTTCACAGTATTCAACAACCGATGTATCAAACTCTATAATTATACTGTCACCGTTTTTAAAACCACCAGCAGAACCAATTGATTGATTGATCCAGCTGAAATATATTTCCCCTGTAGGAACAGTGACAAAGCTATCACACATCATAAATTCGTCACCCTCTAGATAAATATCAGGATAATAATCTAGATCACTAGGTGTTATCTCTTGACCTGCTATCTCAATATATAAATTATCATCATACTCAAGGCACAGATAAGGTAATATATCATGTACAAGCAGACATTTCATTCTTTCAACACCATAGTAAGTTATGTTTATTTTGAATCTAACTGGTTCACACCCTTTTACATATGGTATTTCTTCTACCCATTCTCCTGTATCTGGATGTTTCACTTTTTTATCTACAATAAAATGTTTTTCAACAAAAATTGTTACGTTATCCTCATCATATAAATCTTGATCACAAGTTACATTAGCAATATTTTTACCTGTCATTTTCATTGCTACATTATTTACTGTAGCGTTAAATAAAATAATTATTGATTCACCTGCAGCTAATGTTCCCAAATTCCATATTATAAACCTGTTTGTAGTATCTATTGATGTAGGTGGTATCGAATATTCAAATGGGGTTATGAATTCTGGATAAGTATCATTTACAACTACATTTGTCAAGTCAACAGATCCAGGGTTTGATACATTAATCTTAAAATGAAGTATTTCTCCTTCATATGAATTGATTGTTTTAACATATTTATTTGTGTTTGGATTCCATACTTCTTTAGTTAAGTCAATTTCTGGTTCATAACCAATTGTTATCAACAAAAAATCAGTGCTTTCAAGATCTCGTCCATATGTACAACGCTCATCCCAAAGAACAGTTACCATATTATTTTGACCACTAGCACCTGTAGGTCCAACTACCGTTGCATTATATTTTATAACAATGCTTTCTCCATCTAGTAGTATTTGCGGGCCTAAATCCCAATATAGATATTCATTTGGATCATCTGACCACATAAAACCTGCATTTGGATCTGCTGAACCAGTTTCATAATCAAGACACTCAGGCAACGAATCATTTACTCTAATATCATATGCCCAGTGAGTATTAGGAAGTCCTGAATTATTATGGTAAGTAAGGGTAATTTTAAATTCTAGGATGTCACCAAGTTCTGGTTCTATAGGTCCTTCAGTCCATCCTTCTTCAAAAAATACTTCTTTTAAAACAGTCATTTCTCCAGTACTATCTCCGCTTGTTGGACATGGGTCTGATGTTGCAAATGAAAAATTTGTTGCAATCAAACAAAAAATCAAAAAAATACTAGCTCCAATTATCTTAATCTTTTTCATATCTTTTTCTACCTCCCTCATATGGGCGTTAAATAAACGCTATACTTTTAATTAGAATAAACTTGGGAATATATAAGTATTTCTATCTGTAAAATTCTATTTTTCTTAAAAAATATTATAATTGACTTGAAAGTTGAAAATTAATTGCTATTTCTATCTATAAAATTAATCAACTAATTGTAGACATTTGATCAGAATTTAAAATAATTTGTATAAATTAAAGTTATTAAGTTTCTTCATAAATTGTAAAATGTTTTCAAAATAATTTGGTTTATTTAATTCGAAAATTATCTTTGATTTTGGTGTTGCAAGAGTACAAGCAATTATACAAAAATCTTCTTTATTATTTGTATTTATTATTTTTATCTCTCCGGAATATCTATTATTAGTAAAATTAGGAGCCTGCAATGTCACTTGTATAGTCAACAACCCATCTTCAGGTTTTAAATTAGTACCACTAAGATTTGAAAATGTCCATTCTCCCCAACTAGGCCAGGAATATATCTTCCAATCAAGATAGGATAAAGGTGTGCCAATGTTTTCAATCGTAAAGCTGTTAGTTACATCTTCTTTAGGTGTAACATTGGCCCAGCTTAAATTACCATTACATTGTAAATCTGGTTTGGAATCATAGGAATAAGTTCTAAAAGTGCAATCAAAAAAATATTGCATATTATCTAAACATTCCCATTCAACACCATCATTATTTGATTGCCATAGCTTCCCTCTATTGTATGGATCACCATCGTCTGAATTATTTAATCTAGTTTGCCACCAAAATGATTGACTCGCAGGACTTCTAACAACTATATAATAGGTCTTATCAACATCAACTTCAATGTCTTCAAAATCAAATTCAACCCAAAAAGTGTTGAAGGGGATTTCAGAACCTAAAACCGGTATAAAAGTCATATCAAAATCATCCAACTCTTCACGGATAGATACTATCAATGGTTCTTGTATAACTAAAGTCTTTCTTACCTTGAGCATTACCTTTGTTAAAGGAGTTTTAGAAGGTTTGAACTCTTGTGCTACAAGCAAACCGCTTCTAATAGGATTTTCAGTGTTATGTAATTCTTGTTTTTGATCAAGGATTTCATCAACTAGTGCTTGAGTAGTATTGCAATTATTTACATTAAAGAATGCTGGGATTGAAATGGCAATCAAAATATTCAATATAATAAAAAGTAAATAAATTCCCCCAATTCTTTTTGTTGAATTCATCCTCCAACAACCATATAATAATATTTGGAATATATATTTAAGTTTTTTCTAATCAAATCTTAGTTGGATTAGAGTTATATTAATACAATTATATATTATCATATAACATCTAATCTTGAAAGATATATTAATTAAGTTATGAAATATATTTAGAATAATATATAAGCAATAGAAATCAAGCAATTTATTGTATGTATAACATTTTTATTAAGTGGTACAAAGTTATATTAATTACTATCACATTCCATTTATTATTAGCTAAAAGTTTATTTAGTGGGGGAATTTCTATATGGAGAAAAGAAAAATTCTAATTTTAAGTATAAGTATAGTAATAATGCTAGTAATAACCACAGCAACAAGCACTATAGGATTGATTTTAAACGGCGACTTAAACAATACAAATTTTAACGAAGACCCTTATCCTCAACTCGATGCATATAAGAAAGTATGGAATGAAACATCTGGTAATTGGGAAAGTAAAATAACTGTAGAAAAAGGAACAATAGTTAGATTTAATATTACTTTGGTTTACCACGATCTAAATGAATACGATAGTTGTTATAAGGCTACATATATCTATATTAACGATTCTCTTGGAGATTTTGAATACATTGGTAATCCAACTTGTTCTGATGTTTCCAATCCAGATAATTATCTAACAGTCGATCCAATAAATAATATTTATTCTTGGTATTTTGGAACCATAGTAAATTTGGCTGAAGTAATTGCTGGTTATGATAATGTTTTGTATCTAGAATTTGATGTTAAAGCAAATAAGACTGGCACACTTCTCAATCAAGTTCATGTTGATGCAAAGGAGAAGTGTTGTAATATAGATTGTGAGGCCGAAGCACAAGCTAGTGTTCGTGTTACAGAAATACCAAATCCAGATATAGAACTAAAAAAATACGTAAAAAACCAAGGACAATGGGAAAAATACACACAAATAAAACTAGGAGAAACAGCAGAATTCAAAATAATAATAAACAACACAGGAAACACCAACCTAAACCAAGTACACGTAGAAGACGACCTACCCACATACCTAACATACAACTACGACGCAAACCCCACACACACAACAGCCACAGACCAACACATAGAATGGAACCTAGGAACACTAACACCCACACAAACCCAACAAATAACATTCACAGCCACAGCAAACCAAGCAGGAACACAACAATGCAACTACGCAATAGTAACCACACAAGAAGGACCAACAGATGACGACACAGCATGCGTAGACATACCACCTAACCCAGATATAGAACTAAAAAAATACGTAAAAAACCAAGGACAATGGGAAAAATACACACAAATAAAACTAGGAGAAACAGCAGAATTCAAAATAATAATAAACAACACAGGAAACACCAACCTAAACCAAGTACACGTAGAAGACGACCTACCCACATACCTAACATACAACTACGACGCAAACCCCACACACACAACAGCCACAGACCAACACATAGAATGGAACCTAGGAACACTAACACCCACACAAACCCAACAAATAACATTCACAGCCACAGCAAACCAAGCAGGAACACAACAATGCAACTACGCAATAGTAACCACACAAGAAGGACCAACAGATGACGACACAGCATGCATTGATGTAAAAGAACCGCCATGTGTGGTGGTAGATCTTAAAAAATATGTAAAAGAAGGAAATGAATGGGTGCCTAGTACAACTGCAAATGTAGGCGATGATGTAGAATTTAAGATAGTAGTTGAAAATATTGGAAATGATATATCCCTATTTTTAACTGTTTCTGACGATTTACCAAATTTTTTAACCTATAATTATGATGCAAATCATACTCCTTCATCTGCTTCAGATAATCATATTGAATGGGAATTCAGTAACCTTGATATTGGAGAAAAAATTGAGATTGTTTTTTCTGCACATGTAGATTCTGTTGGTGACGACTGTAATATCGGAAATGTAACTACTGCTGAAGGATCATATGATGAAGATATAGCTTGTGTAGAGGTAACCGAAGAACCACCTGGAGAATTAATCTGTGAAAAAAAGGTATGGGATAAAAATACACAATCTTGGAAAGACGAAACAACAGCAGAAATAGGAGAAACAGTGCGATTTAAGATTAAATTTACATATTATGGAACTTTAGCTTTTTATGATATCCATGTAAAAGACACGCTTCCAACATGCCTGGAATACGCAAACAACGCAGACCCAACAGAAACAACAGCATACAACAACATCATATGGTGGAACCTATCAATAACACTACTACCAGGAGAAAGCTACTCCATAGAATTTGATACACTAGTAATATCAGAAGGAACAAATGTAAACGTAATTGAAGTAACAGGAGAACAGTGTCCTCCAGGACCGTTATATTGCGAGGATTCAGCTACAGTTATAGTTGAAGAACAGCCGGGGGATCTAATCTGTGAAAAAAAGGTATGGGACAAGGATACACAATCCTGGAAAGACGAAACAACAGCAGAAATAGGAGAAACAGTACGATTTAATATTACTCTTACTTACACTGGTCCTTATTCTGTTCATAGTATTAAAGTAAAAGATATACTTCCAGCTTGCCTGGAATATGCAAATAATGCAAACCCAACAGAAACAACAGCATACAACAACATCATATGGTGGAACCTATCAATAACACTACTACCAGGAGAAAGCTACTCCATAGAATTTGATACACTAGTAATATCAGAAGGAACAAATGTAAACGTAATTGAAGTAACAGGAGAACAGTGTCCTCCAGGACCGTTATATTGCGAGGATTCAGCTACAGTTATAGTTGAAGAACAGCCGGGGGATCTAATCTGTGAAAAAAAGGTATGGGACAAGGATACACAATCCTGGAAAGACGAAACAACAGCAGAAATAGGAGAAACAGTACGATTTAAGATTAAATTTACATATTGGGGCGAACTATCATTTTATGACTTTTGGATTTTAGATACTTTACCACCATGTCTGGAATATGCAAATAATGCAATACCTTCAGAACCCTCAATTAATGGAAATGAACTTCTATGGCATCCATCTATTTCATTAGCTTCTGGAGATAGTTATTCAATTGAATTTGACGCTTTAGTAATATCAGAAGGAACCAATGTAAATCATGTAAATATAACTGGCATCGAATGTGGAGTTAGAAACCTATATTGCGAAGCAGAGGCAACTGTACTTGTTTGTGAAGACCCAGAAGAATTAATAGCTGATGCTAATGGCCCTTACTCTGGTGAGCCAGAGGACATAATTTATTTTTCAGGAACTGCCAATGGAGGGATACCACCTTATACCTATGAATGGGATTTTGATTATAACGGTGTAACATTTAATGTAGAAGCAACTGGAGAAACGCCATCGAAATCTTGGTCTACTGAAGGAGTTTACACTGTTGCATTAAGAGTAACTGATAAAATAGATACAAAGAAAATTGATAGTACAACTATATCAATTGAAATACCAAATGATGCACCTTTAAAACCTGCCAAACCTGAAGGACCAAATGAGGGAAAAGCCGAAAAAGATTTGTCTTTTTCAGCTTCTACTACAGATCCCGATGGAGATCAGATATGGTATAAATGGAGCTGGGGAGACGGACAAGAAAGTACATGGATTGGTCCACATACCTCTGGTGAAAAATGTGATGTAACCCATCAATTTACAGAAGAAGGTACATATTCGGTTAAAGTAAAAGCAAAAGACAATAACAACAAAGAAAGTTCTTGGTCTGAATCCTTAGAAATCGGAATTAAAACAAAAACTAAGTCCAAAGGATATTTAATGAATTTCATAGAAAGACTAGTTAAAGATCATCCTATAATCGAAAAGATCCTTCAATTTTTAACAAACTTTCTTTCAATGATTCAAGAGATGCAATTAAAATCCTAATAAGGAGATATTTAAAACTAAAATATCTTTTCTATTTTTTTTATTTACATTAGAAAAATACAACAAAAGGCTTTTATAAGAAGGTTAAATTATAAAAAAAGAAAAAACGGGGGAGAAATATTCTATGATTAAGGAAAAGAGAAAAATAATGCCAATTTTTTTTTGTATAACTTTGTTTTTATTAGTTTTATTTGCAGTATCTGTAAGTTCTGAATCAACAACACTATATGTTGGTGGTGATAAATCAAACAACTATGATTCAATTCAAGATGCAATTGATAATGCAGATAGCGGTGACATTATAGAAATATCTGAAGGTTCCTACGAAGAAAACATATTGATAGACAAAAAATTGACGATTAGAGGTACAGATAAAGAAAACACTATCCTATATGGAAAAGGAATTGGTAATATAGTTGAAATAACCAAAGATAATGTAACAATTCAAGATTTAACAATAAAAAATAGTACACTTAGTGATTTTAAAATAAATCATACATTTACCGGTATATATATTAAATCTGATTTAACTAAAGTATTAGATTGTAATATTATGAACTGTACCATAGGAATTATTATAAAGAATTCTACAGGTAATATAATTAAAAATTCTGTTATTTCAAATAATAACGGCGGAATTGATCTTTTTAATGTAAAAAATACAAAATTAGAATATTCAGAAATATCAAGTAATAAAATATTAGGTGGAATATCTATTAGAAAAAATGAAGAAACAACTGTTAATAATTGTAATATTTCTTTTAATGAAAATAATGGAATAAGTTTAGCCCAATCTTCAGATAATATGATTTATAAAAATATTATAAAAAACAATTTTAATATCGGATTATCAATTGTTTATGATGTAGAAGGTATTTGTTGTAGAAATAATATGATATATCAAAATAATTTTATTGATAATCAAGTTTTAAATGCAAAAGACAATTGTGGAGATAATTTTTGGGATAAAGACATGATTGGTAATTATTGGGATGATTACACAGGTGTTGATGAAGATAACAATGGCATAGGTGATTCTTCATATATGATCCTTGGAGGAACTGATAGCTATGACAGATATCCACTTATGAATCCTATGGATATTAAACTTGATTTAAAAGATTCTGATGGAATTTCCTTGAAAATTAGTTATCCGCCAGATAACTCAAGTCAAAGTGGTGTTATAAATATAATTGGTACTTGTTCTGATACAGAAATTGAATCAGTAAAAATAAGGGTAGATGATAAAGAATGGAAGAGCGCAACTGGTACTGATAGCTGGAATTACGAGTTAGATACAACCCAATATGAAGAGGGAAAACACACCATATATGTTCAAGCTACAAACTCTACTGGCAATATTAGCACAAAAAGCATAGAAATAAATTTTAAAAATAAAACTTCTAACATTGAAAAAGAAGAAAGAACACCTGGTTTTGAACTTGTTTTTGTGTTCTTTTCTCTGATAATCATTTATTTAGTTTATATAGCTAAGTATGGTAAATAAAATTATATAAAAATATAATTCCCCTGTAATACATTTAGTTATATTTATATAACACTAAATAATCTAGAAACTTAAATAAGATTTAACCAAACATTAGTTAATATTTGTTATTTAATAATGATTTTGGTTTACTATAAAAAAATAAAATATTATATATGATATAGTAAAGTAAAGTATTATTTTATATTATATACTAACAAATATATTTCAGTCAATCATAATTTTTATATACTTAAAAAACAATTACAACTACATCTAGACTAAGTCTAGGGTGGAGGTGAAAAGGTAAAATTGGATTATACAAAAAAGACTAGTATGGGTAATCAATCTGATTTTACTATTTTTTTACTAAATATCTCTCAGCTTAGTTTGGGTCGAAGGACAAAATTTTTAAAAAAAAGGAGAGAAAAAAATGAAAAGAAAAAAAGTATATAAAATAGGCCTTTCTCTTTTTGTGGCTGCGCTGTTTATTTTTTCAGCAGCGAGTAGTATGGCTACATCAATAAATGTGGAGAAAGGTGAGGCTGGTGACGAACGCGAAATCAAAAATTATGAACCTATAAACCAAAGAAAATACGAGAAAATAAAGATAGGTAATAGCAACGGAGTGACATCTTTACAACCGGATTACTCAGTAGCTATCACTGATTTATATGCAGGAGATTACACCCTTGAATTGGGAGAAGAAAACCTAATACCTTCTGGAACATATCCATTAACCGTTGAATTAATGAATGACGGAGGCGGACCTGCCCTTGTTAAAGCATTCGCTGAAGTATATAAAAAAGGTTGTGGAGACGAAGTATTGTTATATGAAACTTCTTTTGAAGACAACTTTGATATATATAACAACTGGATGCAGATCGACCGAGACTGCGGTATGGACCCTGATGGAAATACTGGTTTCTTTGATACCTGGACTTGGACTGATGCAAGAGCATACTGTGGTGATCACAGTTTTAAAAACAGTATGTATGACATCTATAAGGGAAACCAAGATGATTATCTACAATGTACTAAAAGCTTTGATGTCCGAGATCAATATGGAACCAAGGTAAACTTCAAAATATGGGTAGATGGTTCACAAGAAGAAGTATATGCATTTGGACCCGGACAAGGTGTTTACTCTGTTTTTGACTATCTTGACTTTGAAGTTGGAGATCAAAATGGTAACTGGGTAAACCCATATAATGTAAACTCACTAACTGAAAATACTGACCAAATGATATTTTTAGGCCCAGATCTTGCTGGCATACCAGGCGGATATAACTTCGCAGACACAACGCTTCCTGTACATACATACAGCCCTTACACTAATTATGATCCAAAGGTTGTAGATCTCGGTGGTGGCTGGTGGGATGTCACTTTTGATGTTCCTAACTCATACCTGCAACATGATCTAGGTCTTGATCTATCTGATATAATGTTTAGATTCAGCTGGCATTCAGATCCACAATTCCAATTTGAAGGAGCATATGTTGACTGTTTTGAGGTAATTAGCCTTGAAAGTGTTGAAGAAAAAATCTTCCAGACACATAGCCAAGGACCATTTGAAGTTGAACCATGTGACACAGTAGAGGGTGCTACTGCATTTGAATTCCCACTTGATTGGGATGCAGAGTTCTTCGATGAATGCGGTAGAAAAGAAACCTGCTATGATATCGTAGTATGGTTAGAAGTTCTTGATGAAAATCACTGGACTCCACATGATTATATACCACCAACTTGGTGGGAATCAGAAGGTAATGACCCAGAAATGTATCCAGGTCCACAAGACTATGAAGTCTGCGTTGGTGACTACTTTGATCTATGTGTTGAAAACCTTGAAGTTGAAACAAGCTTTGGAGGTAGACTAGTTCCACCTGAGGGCGTAATGTACGAGGGTGAAGATGCACATATCATGGCAGATATCCATGTTGAAGGTACACTTCCTGCTGAGGATATTACAATAAGTGCTTATGCTGAAGAAAAACAATGGGAAGAAATATTCTTCACTGATGGCGAAAGTATGATGCCATGGGGTGAAAAATATGGATTTGTACACAACACCGACAGATTTGCGTGGTCTGGGGACAAAAGCATTGGCTTCTTTGATGAAGTAGAAAATGAATATCCAAACAACGGATTTTCATATATACTTGGTCCAACTGTTGACTTCTCAGAGTATGAAGATGTAGTAATGGATTTCTATACTTTGTTTGCTACAGAAACCGGTATTGACTATGCAATACCCTGTCTACTTGATCCATATGCAGGCTTTGTTTTAGGAATAAGTCCAGTTTTGACTGGTTGGAGTGATGAAGAATGGTTTGGTCCAATGCAACCTAGATCCTGGTATCAATCAGTTGACTTAGTAGGTGGATACGAATATTTCGTAGATTCAGGATTTTTAAGAACTCCATCAAACGAGATATTAGATGAAGTACAAGTTGGCTTCTATTTTACATCAGACGGTAGTGTAAACCACCATCCTAACTTAGATCCTGGTTGGAGTGGTGTCTGTCTTGATGATATATCAATACGCGGTCTTAAGATTGGAGACAAGGTCTGGGAAGATCAAATAATAATACCTGGTCCATGTGAACCAAGTGAAACCTGTCCTGTACAATTTGAATGGGAAGATGTACCGTTCTCTAACTACAGAATAACAGTCGAAGATATAACACAAGGTTCATGTGACAACTATGATTGTGGAAAACAATCACAACAGATCCTTGTTATAACAGATCTTGAGCGTGCACATCCAAAAGAAGTAGACAGCACAGATTTAACTGGTACTAGTGGCGGCCCATGGGGTAAATGTGGTAGTGATTATGATAACTACTTATCAAGTAACCCTGATTCATTGTTTTATCCAACAAATGCAGATTATGCAGCAACCCTCTGTCCAGATGGAGAACCCTGTATAGATGTTAGTGGCATAGAATTCTTAGATGAAACTGACACAATAATAGATGAAGATTTCACAGACGCATATCCTGCAGACTGGACTGCACCTGGTGATGAGTTCTTCTGGCATCCTGGAAATGAAGCCGGTGGAGATGATCCAGGTCAAGCTGATTGTAACGCTGGTAGTTTAGTTGGTAGAAGCGCCGTGACATTAACTCCTACATTTGATCTTAGCATGTATGATACTGCAAGTCTAAGCTTTGTCTATGCAACAGAACATCTTGGTGGCACTTACTACATACGTGTAGATTCATATAATGGAGCTTGGTCAACCGAATGGTCAGAAACCATTACAGATGATGTATCAGCTGGAACCAGTGCATCTATAACTGTTCCAACAACAGCTACACAATTAAGATATGTAATATATGGCGTAGATAACCCTGGTGAGTTGAACTATTTCGTATTCGACGATGTATTATTAACCGCAACAGACTTCAAGGATAACCTATTAATGAACTTTGATGCATGGTGGGACTTGGAACTTTTAGAGTCAGATCATGTAGATATACAAGTAGCCAACTGTGTATTTGAAGAAGGAGAATGCTGTGGTGAAGATGGATACTGCTGTCCAGATGAATTAACTGCTTGGACAACAATAGCTCAATTCTTTGGCACTTCCCAAGGCCCACAAGATGATGATGGATGGATACCAATATCAATCGATCTATCAACTGCATTTTCACCATCGAATCCACCATCAGATCATATCTGTGTAAGATTTGTCTTACATAGTGGTGCAATAGGTGCACGTGGAATGCTCATAGACGATCTTGAATTAGTATCTCCATCAGGTACGATATTTGGCCCTGACACAATGGACACCATGGACAACTGGTGCTTTGATGTAGTACATTATGGTCAATACTGGTATTATGATGATGTAGACTGCTGCGGAATGGATGGCGGCTGGTTTAACAACGTACCAGCATTTCCAGTAAATGATGCACTTGTATGGTCAACTGAAATAAGTGACTCATATGAAGCATATCTATCAGTACTAGGATCATATAACTTCGCAGGAAGTACTATGGCCTATGTCGAAATAAGTGACGACGGTGGAGACAACTGGTTCATACTTGCTGAATATACTGGATCAAGTGGAGGCTGCTTCACAGATGACTTCATCCTTAACTATTGGGTAGGAAAACCCGTACTCATAAGAGTAAGAGTTAAAGGTGGAGACAACCCACTTGGCGGATACATTGAAATCTGTGATCTAGCAATAACCGGTAAAGAAGATAATACCGCACCAACCACAGAAATAGAGATGAGTGGTACATTAAAACCAACTGGATGGTATGCAAGTGCAGTTAAAGTGACAATAACTGCAGAAGATACCGGATCTGGTGTAAAAGAGATCCATGTCGTACTAGACGGAGAAGAAACAGTATATCCAGGTAACACTGCAACCTTTACCGTAAGTGGTGATGGATTCCATGATATCACTTACTGGGCTGTTGACAATGTTGGAAACATTGGAGAAAAGAAGACCGTACCAACATTTAAGATAGATGCTGGTGCAGCACCATCAGTCGAGATAACAGGACCAGAACCAGGACTATATCTATTCGGTAAGAAACTACTAAACATTGACAAAGTTTTCATTGTAGGAGCATTTGACATTGTAGCAAATGCTGAAGATGAAGACTCAGGTATCTACAAGGTATCATTCTATCTTGATGACGAACTCCTAGGAGAATTAACCGAAGGAGACGGAGCAACATACAGCTTCTATGTAAGCGAACGCCATATGGGCGCTGGAACAATCAAGGTAGTAGCAGAAGACTTCGCACAAAACGTAGCAGAAGACACACTAGACATCAAATACTACAAGTTCTTCTAAGAAAAGAACACAGAAACAAACACATAAATAAAAAAAATAGAGAGATAAATTCTCTCTAATCTATTTCTTTCTTTTTTTATATGGATTTATCTAAGTACTTAGAAGAAAAACTTAAATATTTAACAAGTGTTAATGTTTTTTGGGAGGTTAGTAATTTACAAATTAAATTAGATAGGAGATGATTTATTGATGAAGTTAAATAAAAAAGGTTTTTATTATGTAATCTTTATTTTCATAATTTTAATTATATCAACTCTTTCACCAGCAACTACAGTTAAACAAAATCAAACAAAAGACTCATTATATGAAGAAAATTTCGAAGATAAAATAATAAATGAAATAAACAAAGCTATAGAAGACAAAGATGCTCAATGGAACGCTAATATAACATCATTATCTTCTTATTCAGTAGATCAACAAAAAATACTTCTAAATAATATAGCTGATGAACAAAAGAACCATGAAGAAAAAGACCCATATATCAATAAAGATATTCCTGAAACATTTGACTGGAGAAATGTAAATGGAATAGATTACACTACACCAATTAAAAACCAGGGTAGTTGCGGATCTTGTGTAGCATTTGCATTTGTTGGAGCCTTAGAATCAATTATACAAATAAATTCAAATAATATATTTAACTGTGATCTATCTGAAGCCCATCTTTTTTTCTGCACAGGTGGAGCATGTGATTTTGGAACATTTCCATGGGATGCATTGGAATATCTACAAAATTATGGAGTTACAGATGAATCATGTTTTCCCTACAAGGATATAGATATGAGCTGTCGTGCGAAATGTTCTGATTGGGAAAAAAGGGTAGTAAAGGTAAATCATTCAGGGTTTGTATCTCATGAAGAGATAAAAGAAGCCTTAATTAACTACGGCCCACTTTTTACATCATTTAATGTATTTCAGGATTTTTTTCATTATGAAAGTGGTATTTATGAACCGGTCTGGGGTGCACCACTTGGCTCACATTGCGTTTCAATAATAGGATATAATGATACTGGAGGATACTGGATATGTAAAAACAGCTGGGGCACTGAATGGGGAGAAAATGGATATTTCAAAATTAAGTATAGAAAGTGTGATATAGATAAGGATGCTAGATATCTAACTTTGTATGAGTCAACGCCACCAAATATTCCAACACAACCTTTTGGTCCAAAAAATGGACAAGCAGGAACAGAATATTTTTTTCAAACAGAATCTTATGACCCTGAAGAACACGGCATATATTATTTATGTGACTGGGGTGATGGATCAGAGTATGAGCTAATTCATTCTCATGCTTCAGGTGAAAAAATTAATATTTCACATACATGGAGTGTAAAAGATGAAGATATTTTTAATGTTAGAGTTAAAGCAATAGATGTATATGGTTTTGAAAGTGACTGGTCAGAAAATACTACAATAACAATAAAAAATGCTCCTCCAGAAAGACCATATAAACCAGTAGGCCCTACAAAAATAAAACCAAGGGAAAAAAATATCTATACTACTTTTTCTAATGATTCAAACAACGATCAAATATATTATTTGTGGGACTGGGGTGATTATTCAGAGCAGGATTGGATTGGCCCAGTTGATCAAGGAAAAAACATTAGTTCAAATCATACCTGGTCTAGAAGATTCAAATATGAAATAAAGGTTAAGGCAAAGGATGTACACGGTGCAGAAAGCGAATGGTCAGAATCATTGACTATATGGGGATCTAAAAATAAACAAATTAAAAATAATTGGTTTTTATCAATAATTGATTATCTTACAAAGTTATTAGATAGTCATAATATGAGAATAGTAAAATTATGAAAAGAAAAATAATTATCCGCATTATAATTTCTTTATTTTTTTTATTGTATTTATTTAATCCTATGACAGTTGGATTAAGTATAAAAAAATATAATATAAATACAAGCTATTCTTTAAATTTAGAAGAAAAAAATACACTTTACGTGGGTGGAATTGGACCTAACAACTACACAAATATAACCTATGCAGTCGATGATGCATCAAATGGTGATACTGTCTTTGTTTATAGTGGAACATATTATGAATTTATTAGAATATCTAAATCATTGACTCTAATAGGTGAAAACAAAGAAAGCACTGTTATCAACTGTTTAGATAAAATGGATGTAATTAAAATATCAGGAGATAAAGTTACAATAAAAGGTTTTACAATAAAAGATGCTGGTCAGAATTTTTGGAATAAAGTAGATGCCGGTGTAGAAATCTCAAAAAATTGTAACAATATTACAATAGAAGACAATATCATAACAAAAGGATACTGTGGTATATTATTACAGCATTCAAATAATGTATCAATTTTAAACAATATTTTTCACAATAATAACGGCCCTAGCATTTGGCTTTTAGGTGAAGGGAAAAATAACAATGTTTTGGGTAATAAAATTATAAGAAAAACCAATGAGAAAGGAGGAGGCATTTGGTTAGAAAAATCTTCGAATAATACTATAAAAAATAATAACTTTACAAACGCTGGTATTTTTATTTTCGGAGATAAAATTAATCATTTCACACAAAAAATTAAAAATAATAAGGTAAACAATAAACAATTATTATATTTGAAAAATCAAAATAACATAAAAATTCCTAATAATTCTTCAAATATAATTCTTGTAAACTGTTCAAATATTACATTAAAAGATAGAAACGCTACAAATGTTGAAGCAGCTGTTTCACTTGCTTTTTGTTCAAATATTAAAATAATTAATTCAAATTTTTCACATTCCAATGGAGGAATAAGCCTTGTTTATTCTAACAATTGCCTTATTCAAAATAACAGCATTACAAACGTTGGAGATGGAATAAAATTTAGATATTCCAATGAAAATATTATAGAAAATAACCAAATAAAAGCTAATAGATTAGGAATAGAAGTTATAAAATCAAATAATAATTTATTTACAAAAAACACCGTTTCTACAAATTATGGACTTAGAAATATTGAGCTACTTGACTCTTATGAGAATTATGTCTATCATAACAATTTTTATGTTTATAAAAAATATTCTAATATTTTACATTATATCGCAGTTGATACAGGAATCAATTACTGGGATGATGGAAATCTTGGTAATTACTGGTGGGACTATAAAGAAAAATATCAAAATATCAAAAATAACGGAATTGTCTATGAAAAACCCTACAAAATAGTAACAAAAAATAACAAGGATAATTATCCTTTAGTAGAACCAATTGGAATAAACAGTAACGCTCCAAACAAACCAAATTATATCAATGGACCAATACTTGGTAAAAAAAACACAGAATACTATTTTAATACTAGTACTATTGATCCAGATGGAGACGAGATTTATTATCTATTTGACTGGGGCGATAAAACAAATAGTGGATGGATGGGACCATACAATTCTGGAAGTATTGTTTTATTTAATAAAACATGGAAAAATGTTGGTTTTTATAAAGTTAGAGTTAAAGCAAAAGATGTATATGGTTTTGAAAGTGAATGGTCAGATCCTTTAAGAATAATTATGCCAAAAGAAAAAGAAACAAGCAGACCTCTTTTTATTGAATTTCTAAAAAATATTTTTAATTTTTTAAAAAATCTAAACAAGGTTTCATAAATATTTATATTCAGATGGATGAAAATCAAAGTTTATCCAGTTAAAATTTAAAAAATTGACTACTAAATTTAGTTTTCCATGGATTGGATAAAAACCTATTTTATTCCAGTCATCCCAATAATTATTGTTCCATTTATTAGAAAGAGTATTTTCAAAAAAGGAATGTTTATTTTGGTTTATAAAATTATTATATGAAATTAAATTATCCCTACTATTAAAATTTAAATATATTCCAGTAATCTCGTTGCTTAAAATATTATTATATCTTATATTATTTTTAGTAGAATATTTCAAATAAATGCCATAAATATTATTGTTATTGAATTTGTTATTATAGATATAGGTCTTAGTAGTATAATTTAAAAATAAGCCTATTTTGTTGTAGCCAACCCAACTATTGTTGATTATATCACATTTAGATGAGTAATATAAATTTATTCCGTTTACATTTTGAGTTATAATATTTTTTTCAATAGTATTACGTGACGAGGAATTTAAAAATATTCCGTCCTGTTTATTTTTTATTATTGTATTATTAGTTATGCTATTGTACTCTGAATTGTGATTAAATGAGATACCATCTATATTATTAGAAATTTTATTTTTTAATATATCTGTTCTATAGGAATACCAAAGGTATATTCCTTCTCTATTATTTTCAATAGTGTTACCATAGATTTTGTTTCTAATCTTGCAGTTAACATTAGAATCATATAAAAAAATCCCTTTAAGTGAATTATTCTCTATTATATTTTGTGAAATGCTTATGTTACTTGAAAAAGGAATAAATATTCCGCTATCATAGCTATTTATAATACTATTTTTTGAAATTAATGAATCATCCAAATTACTAGAATAAATACCATAGTTATTATCTGAAATGATATTTCCAGAAATTCTGTTGTTATCAGAATTTAATTTTATACCTGCACTAGGCCAGCTTTTATCACTATTTATAATTTTAAAATTAGAGATTATTACATTATCTGCAAAAACAGAGATAACATTATCCTTTTTTCTGCCATCTATAATTGTTGTATTTTTATCTTCACCTATCAGTTTAATTTGTTTGTCTATTTTGATATTTTCATTGTAAGGAGAGGAATAATCCCATACAAAAACTGTATCTCCATCTTTTGAATCAATTATTGCTTTTTGTATAGATGAATAATTATTTGATCCACATCCTCCAACATTTAGAATGCATTCTTCATCTAAAAAAACATTATAACACTTGTTATAACCCAAGGAATTTGAGGTAATTTCTTTTGATAAGCCTAAAAAAATACTATTATTCATGTTAGATAAAAAAAATACTAATAAAAGACAGAGAATAATAGCAGTCTTTTGGTTACCTACTTTCAAGTATCTCCCCCAATTAACATTACTAACTATTGTAAAATATATAAATTTTACCTCATAGCATATCTATTTTACATTTTTTCAATCTAATATTAAATCTCATTTGTAGATAGAATTGTATAAAATTCTGTAACCTCTCTTATATTTTTGTCTGTAAATAGGATATTAAAGCTATGGTCTCCTTTTTTAAAATGAGTTAATTCTAAGGGTAATTCAACATATATTTTATCATTTGGTGATATCCATATATCAAGATCATGCCAGTGTTTATTTGGTGCAAACCAGTTACTGGTATTGTCAACTATAAGTTTTCCTTCCCAAATAAATCCATATATGTCACCTGAGTTAACAAATGAAAGATTTAACGATGTAATAGAGTAATAATCTCCTAATTCGTTATACCTCCATTCTACAGAAAAATCCTCAATTCTAACATTAGCTTCTTTTAAAAATAAACTATCTTCAAATATTATGTTATCATTTTGTAATACCTTAATAGTATAGTTTCCTATTTGCGGTTTTAAAGATTTAGTTTCACTGATTAAAAAAGAAATCTTACTTTTTTCACTTGAAAATTCAACTTTGTCTATTAAAGAACCAGTTGGATTATATAAAGATATATCTCCTTTTTTAATTTTTGATTCAAACTCGATAAAAAGTACTGTAGAAAAATCCTCTGATTTTGTATACCAGTTCTTTATAATAAAATTGCTTGATCCTATTTTGTTATATATAAAAAAGTAAAATACAGCTGAAAATAAAATAATTAAAAAAATACCAATAACTAAAAATTTTTTATTATTCATTTTTTTAACCTTCAAATTTGTAAACAATAGTCATATTTATTTTCCTTTTTGTAAAAAAATAAAGATAAAAGAAAGAGGTTAGAAACATGGAAGAATATCTCTATTAAAAAGATTATAAAAGGAAGAAAAATAAAACCCTTTTATCATCTTAGTTTTTGGTAATGTAACTTCTATTGATGACCATTCACTCTCTGCATCATATTCATCTTTTGTTTTAGCTCGTATTATATAGTCTCCTTCTTTATCCCATTTTTTATTAAAATCTATTTCATCAGAAGACTCATAGGGGCCAGCCCAATCTTCAGATGTATCATCTCCCCATTCAATATATAAATATAAATCGTCTTCATCAGGGTCTGTGACAGTGAAAGTATAGGTGTATTCCTCCCCAGGTTTTCCACTTAAAGGACCCTCAATTAATGGAGAGTCTGGTTTATTATTGATAACAATATTTAATGGTTCAGAAAACAAACTTTCATCTCCAACGTTATCTAAAGCTAAAACTTTTACATTATAAGTTCCGCCTTCAGTATATACATGGGTTATTTCAACTGTAGTATCTGAACTGTAATACTCTGTCCATTCATCAACAGTTTCATCTCCATCCCAATCCCAGCCATATATCAAAGGATCATTGTCAGGATCACCTGAAATAGTTGAAAATGTTATTTCTTTTCCAGTCCTTCCAAAAGACGGACCTATAGGAGTTTCTGGTTGATTAGGTGGATCATTACCCAATTTTACAGGATAACCTGAATCTATCCAGTTACTTATTCCACCGACCAGGTTATATATAACACCCGAGAAATCAGAGTTATCTATCTTATTAGCCGCACTTGAACTTCTCACACCCGATTGGCAATATACTATAATTTCAGAGTTATTATACATTGAAATGAATTCTTTCATTCCTTCTTCTGTTTTTAGATATGTTAGACTAAAATGCCGAGGGTGCTCAGGAAAGGGTGTTTTAATGCGTTTATCTCTCCATTCAGTTTCAGATCTAACATCTATTGGTATCTGAATACCATTTTCAGCTGATGGATCATTTAACATATCCCAAGCATATTTGGGAGTAATATCTGTAAAATCATTATACATGGAAAAATTTCTAATAAAAGAATCTTTATTTGTCTCAACTATCAAAGCATTTGATGAAGAGACACCTGTTAAAATCAGCATCAAAAATATTGTTTCAAAAAATAAAATACCTTTTAACTTTTTTTTCATTTTTTACCTCCACCCATCATAAATTTTTTTTAATGTTAATATAATATAGAAAAACGAGTAATTAAATTTTATTGATAGCCTATATAGAATCTTTTAAAAAAGATTTAAGTATATTTAGATTTTACACTAAAAAATACATTCGGAGGTTATGTTTATAATAAATAAAAAATTGACTTTAGCTATCACTATAATTACTATAATTATTTTAACCACTTGTGGATGTATAGAAAACAATAATCCAAACAAAGAAAATAATAATGGAGAAAAACCTGTTTATAATTCAAAAACATTTACTGTTGGATCCACTATTGATAGTAATTTTTCAAAAATTCAAGATGCGATAGATTATGCATCTGCCAATGATACAATCCTAGTTAAACCTGGCATTTATCAGGAATCAATTAGAATTAATAAAACAATAAATCTAATTGGTGAAAATTTAGAAAATACTATAATTCATAGCAAAAATACAACAGAAACAATAGATGGCACAAATGAAATATATGAAACAAATAGAGTCAATCTTATAACTATTATTGCTAATAATTGTGTTGTAAAAAATTTTACCTTTATATCTAATAATAAAAACAAAATTATTCGTGGAATTAATTTAAATACAGAAAATAATACCATTATTAATTGTAACTTATCTGGATTGTACAACGCAATAAAAATATAGAGGACTTTGAAAAACCCCTATTATAGAAATCTCTTTATTCTCCTTATC
>CAZWYI010000025.1:0-32061 GCA_964638155.1 uncultured Thermoplasmatales archaeon
CATCCTGTTTAACAGACAATATTTGTCTGTTAATTATTTATTTCGGGATGAAGCCTGTCCTATTATTGATATTTATTGTTTTCAAACTAATAGATATATGGTATTATTCTCCAAGGTGTTTTTTTCATAAATTCTTTGTAATCCTTTCCGTATTGGTTTATCAATCTTTTTTCCTCATCAAGAATACTTATGATAATAAGTGGTATTGCAATTATTGCAATTGAAAGGGCTATAATTGAATTAAAAAAAAATGCAAGTCCAAATCCTATAACGATTAGAGAAGTATAATGGGGGTGCCTGATTTTTTTAAATATTCCATCTGTTACAAGCTGCCCATGGTATGTTTTTTGCCAGAATATCTCCCATTTAAAGTAGATATACGTTCCAATTAGAAATATTATTATTCCAAATATTATGCTTGGAATTAAATTTGAAGATATTTTCCAAATATTGTATATAACAGTTATCGGGCCTATTAAAATAATCAAGAGTAGAGGCGCGTAATGCGCAATAAATAATGCTCTAAGTTTTTTCGGCGGTCGGTATTCAGAAAATATTTTAAAAAAACTTGTTTTGTTCATATTTATACTAATCGAATTCCGCCTTTATCTATAGCTATGTCATGAGGTTTTAGTGAGTGTTTTGTGTTTCTCATTTTTAAAACAGAGAGTTTTCTTCTATCCATAGTAGGGTCGAAACTAAGTTTTATCACCCCATCAGCTAAAAACTCTGATATTCCATCTCTTGAAAGCATTTTTGATCCAACTGGCAATTCAGAAGTTACAATTGATGTTGAATTGGTTGATTCTAAAGCGTTGATTATGTACCTTAAATGCAGTCTTCTAGTAGGCATTGATACTCCTTTTGGTATTTCATCTGGGTTTATAAGGCTTGTATCAATATTTGTTTCTTCTCTTTCTCTTATATACATTGGCATTTCTGACAGAGGCGTTATTGAATCAAGAACTATTCTATCATAATCGCCTGACATTATTTCATCTGTCATTTTTTCATATATTAGTTTTTTATTTATATTAAGATACAAAAATTTAGCCTGCTGTTTTGCTATTGCTTCTTGAAAATCGAAACCTAATAATTTTGCTTGTTGAATTAAACCTTCTGATTTTTTATCAAGACTTAAAAACAAGCATTTTTCATTATTTTTGATTCCTTCATATATGAATTGAAAGCAAAATATACTTTTTCCTCCGCCAGGTGGGCCTGAAACTAGGGTTATTGATTTTTTTGGAAAACCTCCATTTATTTTTTCATCTAAACCTTGAATACCTGATTTAACTCGTTCCATACTGCATCCCGTTTTTTGTATACTATCAAAATCTTGCATACAATATTTCAGTATATAAAGGGGTATATATTATCTTATCCATTTTCAACTGATTTTTTGCCTTATTTTCCTTTAATTTTGTTAAAATGATAACTAATGTATAGAAATATTTATATACTTAGCAAAATAAAAATAAATATGGATAAAATAAAAATCAGGTGATGAAATGACAGACAATAACGTACATATCTGGATTTGGCTTCAAAATGGACGTGTTATAAAGGCTATTTTAAATGCAGGTAATGGCATATTAAAGATTTTCGACGAAGATGACAACCTGATATTAAAGAGAACTGGCTTAAATAAAAATGATTTAAAAGAAGTAGAAACTTGTATCATAAAATATGGTGCAAAAAGACTAGATGGTCATGAAAAACCCTTTAGATTCCTATAAAATTATTGATTATTTATTTCAACATTCTTATCAGGGTGAACCACAATTCCTTTTTCAGTAATCTCCATTAAAAAAATCTTTTTTCTATGTTTTCCATATCTCATTTTTATGATTTCAATAGCATTCTTTCTAGTATCCTTTTCTTGAACATTATAAAGAACAATTATCCCATCAGCAAGAAATTCTTCAATCCCCGATTTACTATATCTTTTTGGAACTGGATCGGTTTCAGTTACAAGAAAACTAGTAGCCCCTGTTTCTTCAAAAAAACTAAAAAGCTGCTGAAGATAAACTCTATAGTTTTTATCTTTAGTTACAGATGCTGCAATAATTGCAGTTAAAGAATCTACAAAAATTGCCTCAGGGTGAAAATCTTTAGGAATTACTAGAGGTTTAATTTTGTATGATAGTTCAGTTGCAGAACCAGATCCACCAATTGATCCAAATTTCATTCTCAATATATCAAGAGGATTTACTTTTTGAACTAAAAACGTTTCATCTTCAATATATTTTTTTACATCCCATCCAAAATTAGCCATACTTTTAATTATTTTCTCTTTACTTTCTTCAAAACTAACATACATGCAGTGTTTTCCTTTTGATACTAGATTATAGCAAACCTCTCTGCAGAAAGTACTTTTTCCAGTTCCTGGGCCACCTGCTAGAAGAATAGAACTACCTTGTGGTATACCGCCATCTGCAAATAGTTCATCAAAACCTTGAATCTTGGTTTTTAAAATATCTGATTTTTCTTCTTTTTTTTCTTGGTTAGCCATTTTTTGCATTTCACCTATATTATTCAAATTTATTTCTTATTAACACAATTAAAAATTATAGTTTTTTTTTATCATCACATCCTTTATATCAACAAACTATATAATATAATTCATAAAAAACTTTCTTATTTTAGATTTCAACCTATTACTGTTCCAGTGCCTGTTTGAATACCAATTTCAACAATAGTAAAATCAACATCAATAGTTTTATCATTTGGAGTAATGCTAATATAGCTTGGATCTGAAGGGTTGTCATATGCTACGTTTATAGCTCCATTTTCATTGTATTCCCATAGTACTCCTCTGTCATCTTCAAGTAAACAGTTATTCCAACCTTCTAAATAATCTGAATATATATTGATACTACTAATACTTGTATCATAATGGGCGATATGATTAGTGTAATTTGTTCTAATATAAGCTGGTTCTATCATCCATGGTGTAGTATTTTTTCCAGGCACACAATCAAAAACTGGGATATAATAATTTATTTTAATTGATGAGCTGAGGTTATCGATAGTAATTGCAGGATTTACTCGTGTGACCTCTCCTGTATCAAACTTACCTCCACTTTGGTTTAGAATTATTCCTCCTCCCTCAAGTGCGTACTCTATGTCGTAGTTTAGATACATGCTATCCATTTGATATATAACAGAAGTTAGCGGAATACCATCAATATATTCTCCTACTGCTGGAAGAATATCTATTTTGTTTTCCCCTGCTGCTGCATCTTTGTCAACTATTCTAACACTACCTCGTGTTTGAGATGAAACAAAATATGGTAGTCTATCTGATCCAAGAGTAATTGGAGAAGAAATAGGAGAATGTGCTATAGTTTCACCTGAGTTTATAACACCAAGCATTGACTGGGTTTCAATCACAGATTTAAGATGAGAGAACTGATTTTCTACTTCATCTACATGATCGTTTTCTTTTTGTTTCATAATCTCAGGAATATATACAAGCTGAATTGTAGAAAGAATTATTGCAACAAGTCCCACGAGTAAAAGAGCTTCAATAACCCCAGCAAGTGCAGAGTTATTTCTAATTATATTTTTTTTCAATCCCTTCATCACCCTCAAGTATAATATTATATGTATTAACTATATCTTATATTTTTCCAATTATTATGTCAAATAGTTAAAAAACCATTAAATAAGGTATATTTCATTCAAATTAACAAATTATAGTATTTATAGCAATCGGGGAGATATAATTATGGCTCAAACATTTGCTGAAAAAATTCTTGCAAAATATGGAAAAAAAGATGAAGTTGAACCTAGTCAAATAGTTACTGTTAAACCAGATCATTTATTAACTCATGATAACACCGCAGCAATCATTCAAAAAATAGATTCCGAACTAGAAGAATATGGAATATATTCCAAAGATTTATCAATAATAGTTCTAGATCATGTAGTACCTGCTGCATCGGAAAAAACAGCTACTAATCATAAAAAAATTAGAGAATTTGTAAAAAAATATGGTGTAAAAAATTTTTTTGATGCTGGAACTGGTATTTGCCATCAAATAGTTTTAGAAAAAGGCTTCGCTCTACCAGGAAAACTTTTACTTGGTAGTGATTCACACACTTGTTCTTATGGGGCAGTTGGTGCTTTTTCTTCAGGGATTGATCGCACTGAAGCTGCTTCTTTAATTCTTACAGGTGAAACTTGGTTGAAAGTTCCTGAAAGTATTAAAATGATTTTATCAAATAAATTAAGTAGTGGTGTTTCAGCAAAAGATTTAATTCTTCATATTATAGGTGATATTTCTGCATCTGGTGCGACATACTGCTCAGTTGAATATCATGGAGAAACAAATCAATTTTCAATGGATGAGCGTTTTACTATAGCAAATATGGGAGTTGAGATGGGTGCAAAAAATTCAGTTTTCTTTGTTGATGATGTAACTAAAAAATATTTATCATCAATTGGCGTGAATAATTCATACAATCCTGTTCATGCTGATAAAGATGCAAATTATAGTGAATTCCTTGAATATGATTTATCAAAACTTGAACCAATGGTAGCATGTCCTCACACAGTTGACAATGTTAAACCAGTCTCAGAAATGATTGATCTCGAGATACAACAATGTCTTTTAGGAACCTGTACAAATGGAAGACTTTCTGACTTAAAGATTGCCGCAGAAATTTTACAAAATAAAAAAGTTCATCCAAGCGTTAGATTCCTTGTTTTACCTGCATCAAGAGACATATATAAAAAAGCAATAGAAAAAGGATACATTTCAAATCTTGTAAAATCTGGTGCAATGGTTCTTCCACCTGGCTGTGGCCCTTGTCTTGGAGCTCATCAAGGAGTGCTTGCACCTGGAGAAAAATGTTTAAGTACCGCAAATAGGAATTTCAAAGGTCGAATGGGTTGCAAGGATGCTGAGATTTATCTAGCTAGTCCAGAAACGGTTGCAGCATCGGCAATTAAAGGTAAAATTAGTGATCCTAGAGAGGTGATTTAAATATGAAAGTGTGGAAATATGGTGATAATATAAACACTGATCAGCTTTTTCCTGGAAAATATACCTATACATGTAGTACACCAGAAGAAATTAAACCACATCTTTTAGAGGATTTGGATTCAGATTTTTCAAAAAACGTTGAACCAGGTGATATTATATTTGCTGGTAAAAACTTTGGATGTGGCAGTAGCAGAGAGCAACCGGTTGTTGGCCTAAAAGCAGTAGGAATAAAGGCAGTTGTTGCAGAAAGTTTTGCAAGGATCTTTTATCGGTCTGCAATAAACCAAGGTCTTATTTTAATTGAATGTCCAAAAGCAGTTAAAGCATATAACAAAGGTGACAATGTCGAAATTGATATTGATTCAGGAAAAATAGTTGTTGGAAAACAAGAATTTTCTTTTCCTAAACTTCCAAAAAGAATTCTAGATATAAGAGAAGCAGGAGGACTTCTTGAATATACTCGTAAAAAATTAAAAGAGAAATAAAAGTATTTTTTTATTTTTCTTTGTAAAAAATATGTTCTCCTTTTATATGTTCTTTTGCTAAATTTTTATATGTTTCAGCGTTTTTTATGCTCATTTCTTCGAATTTTTCATCCTGTTTTATTATTTTTCCAGGTATACCAAGAACAAGACTATTTGGCGGTATTTTTTTATTTTCTGTAACAAGTCCACATGCTCCAATAATAGAGCCTTTTCCAATTTCACAGCCGTTCATAAGAGTCGCGTTCATTCCTACTATGACATTATCTTCAATATGTGCACCATGAACAATTGCCCCATGTCCAATTGAAACCTTTTTACCAATTTTAACTGTATGTTTTGAGTCAGTATGTAATACAGCACAATCTTGAACATTTGAACCTTTATCTATTTCAATTAAATTTTTATCGCCTCTAATAACTGCATGCGGAAAAATTCCACAATTATCTTTTATTTTTACATTTCCTATTATAACTGAAGTTTTTGAGATATAACATGATTTGCCTATTTTTGGTTCCATTTTTTATAACAACCCATTCGCTGAAGTAAAAAATATTTTTTATAGTTTATCTTTTTGATCTGATTTTTTTCTAATTTTTTATATTTTAATAATAAATAGAAACATAGAAATACATGTTATAAGATATTAATTATGACATACCTATTGGGGGATTTATTGAGAGGAAGGTCAAAAATGTCACATGCGAGTAAAAGATTTAGAAATAAAATTGTTGTAATATTATTGAGTTTACTGTTTTTCTTTGGTTTTTTCAATCTGATTACTAATGTAAGTGCAGCTAATGACTCTACTCTAAGAATTGAAGAAGTTGTTTGGGATGGAAATATAGTTGAAGGTGAATTAACTGAATTTACTGTAAAAATTAAAAACGAGGGTCCGGAAAATTTTTCTGGAATAGTAGAAATAGCGTTATATGTAGAAAATCAATTTAGAGAATCAAATTCTAGTTCTTTTGATATAGATGCAGGTGAAATTATTTCTATACATCTTGAATGGACACCCACCTTTGGAGATGATGAGTTACATCGTTTGGTATTTGTAATAAATGATGATTTCAATAACATTTGGGATACCTATGAGCTTATAAATGAAAGAGATACCAAAATAGAAATTAATAGTATTACTCTTCCTGATGTTTTGTATACCGATGAACGTTTTTTAGTTAATGCCAGTGTAACAAATTATGGTACTAGCACTGATGAAAAAATTTCTGCAAGACTTAATTCTAGTGTGGACGGAGAAATTGAAATTATAGAAAAAACTGGTTTAAATCGGGATGAAACACATTATTTTATGTTTAACTGGACTCCAACTAAAATAGGAAAACAAAAGTTAACTCTCTATATTTTCCTAAATGATGAAATAGAGGACTCAATGGAAAAAAATGTTAAAGTAAATATAGCTAGATATGACTGGTGGGATGAAAAGTGGCACTATAGATCTGTGTTATCTCTTAGAGGTACAGGTAATTATTCCAAGAGTTTTAATTTTACCAATATATTAAAAAACCTAAATGTTAAAAAGCCAGTTTTTGAAAATGAAACATTAAGAATAGTAAGATATTCTCAACAAGGAAAAGTAATAGGTATAGTCGAAAAATATAGTTTCAATGAATCAGATGGTTTTAATAAAACAAAAAATGCAACTGGTATCTTAAAATGGATTATCAATTCTAGTTCAAATATTAATTATTATGCAGTATATTTTGATGTTGAAGCAAATATTGGAAACCGATCAAAATTAAATGAAACATATATTGGAAATGCGTCTCAGGATATATCGATATATTTAGATGAACGTCATGAAAGTTGGTGGGTAGAATTAGAAAGTCCTAAAAAATCAACTTTTATTCTTGCAAATGAAAATATAAATATTAGTGTTATTTCAAAAGCAAAAATAACAAATGTTTCTGCAACTATTAGTAGAACCGGTGTATTGTCTGAAATTTATAATATCGCTCTAGAACATCTAGGCAATTTTACTAATTGGTATAATAATAATTTTTCCTTAAGTGAGGAGGGAAACTGGACTTTTACTTTTAACTGTCTTGATAATTCCAGTGTATTTTATAATTTCTCAGAAACATTTTACGTTGGAAAACCAGATCTCTCTATTAATAATATGACAGTTTCAAGAGCTAATGAAGAACCATACAGTGATTTTTACAAAGATGATATTTTGAATATAACTGTATGGGTTGAAACGTTATTTTCATCTGTAGAAGGAGTTAACATATCGCTTGATATCATTGATACTGAAGATGAAAAAAATTTATTTTCTGATTATATTTTACGAGATTTTGATGTAGATAGTAAAACAAAACTTGTCTTTAAATGGAAAGCCAATATATCTGGTGAATTTAATATACAAGTTCTAGTTGATTCTGATAACACTGTTTCTGAAATAAATGAAAATAATAACATTATAGAGAAAGAAATATCTGTATACGAATGGCCAGATCTGTATGTTGAAGATATTGTTTTACCTAATTTTAATTTAACAGAACTTGATAAAGTAAAAATCGTTGCCGAAGTTGGAAATAATGTAAATTTTCCTGCAAATAATTATAAAATAGGTCTTTTTATAGAGAAAAAATATAGGGAGAATCCAAGTATTAAATACGAAAATCTAGTTTATAATACTACTTTTAGTATAAATGGTGATTCAACAAAAGAAGTATCACTATACTGGGAGTCAGCTGAAGTGGGTACTTGGTCTGTTGGAGTTAAAATATTTTGGAATGAATCAAAAAAGGATTTTAATCCTCTAAATAATATGTTTCTTTCTCCTGATTTCATCTCTGTAAAATCTGTTGAAGTTAGCAAGCCAACTATAGAAAATGTAGTTGTAACTCCACCGCAGCCTATTCAAGGAGATTTAATTACAATATATGCAGATGTTTATGATGATAATGGTCTTAGTAGTGTTAAGATTAATTTTACCTCTCCCGATAATTCTAAATATTCTGGATCTATGGTTAGATCACTAGGTAATCGTTTCAAATATAGTTTTGATAAAACTTCTGAAATTGGAGAATATATCTTTATTATCAATGCAATAGATGGTAGTTCAAATAAAAATTTCAGAATTTATAATGGTGTTTTTAAGGTTTTTGAAGATAATATTAAACCTGAGATTATTTATGTTTCTGCAAATCCAAAAGTTCAATTAGTTAATAAATCTGTAAATATTTTAGTTCTACCCAATGATAATATTGGAATTTCTGAAGCAGAGGTTACAATTTATGGTCCAGATGGATTTTATCTTGTAGATGATATGAATAGAGAAAATGACAAATATGTATATGAAAATGTATATAAAAATGTAGGTTTATATAGATATTATATACAAGTTAAAGATGATGCGGGAAATCAAGTTGTTAGCAAAGAAAATAATTTTTGGATTACAAAAGATCTAAAAGATTCAGATAGCGATGGCATTCCAGATGTATGGGAAGAAAAATATAATCTTGATCCTTTTAATGCATCAGATGCAAATATTGACTATGATAATGATGGATACACTAATCTTGAAGAATATAAAATGAATACAAACCCTAGAAAAAATATTTTATTACAAAATGTAGTATCAAAAATAGGACAAAATATTTGGTATTTATTTTTATCAATTGTAGCTTTATTTACAATAATTATTTTTTCTTTTTTTGTCAAAAGGAGGGTTGCTAGTTGAATTTGGACTGGTTTAAAAAAAATATGCCATTGATTTTAATTATTACACTTGGGTTTTGGATATTTGTTTTTACAATATATGATATAATATTTTCTAAAAACTGGCAAGTTTATTTAGCTGAATCATATATTATATTGTTCTTACTACTCATATTTGTAGCAATTTTATATCATACTAAAAAAAGCGTTTCTCCTTTATCGATTGAAGAATTTGAAAAAACATTAAAAGGCGGGTTATTTCATTTTAAATGCCCTGAATGCGGTGGCATCTTTGCAATTAAAAAATCAAGAAGTAATGATAAAAAAAGAGTTAGAATGAATTGTCCGGATTGTGGCGCGGTTGGAATAATACCCGTCAACCCTTTTTGTATAGAAGAAAAAATCCCTGAGAAAAAATCCTCAAAAGCAGTTTTTAGATGCAAGAGCTGCGGTGAAGGGATAACTCTTTGGGCAGAAGGAAGTGAATTATATCCGCACATAGAGATATATAATTGTCCGTTTTGCGGGATACAAAAACCTCTTAGCAAATACTAAATTTTTTTTATATGTCTAACCTTTACTGCTTCTCCAAAATGCAGTTCTTTCATTGATTTACCATTCAGAAGTGCAGAACCTACAGCAACAAGTTTATTTTTTTTTAAAACTATTACCTCATCACCTATTCTTATATCTTCATCTGCATCAATAATGCCTGGTGCAAAAACAGAGCCTTTTAATATAAAATCATCAGCAATATTTACAATATTTGCTTTTTCTTTATATAATATTTCAGCTCCCTCAAGTGTTAAAGAAATAGAACCTTTTTCTTTTACAAGCATTCCAATCTGTTTGTTATCTTTAATTATTTTTTGATAAGGATATCTTCCCTTAATTCTAGCATCTTTAAGCATATTTTCAGCAATTTTTTTACCAAACTGATAAGATGCAAAAGACAAAATGTTTTCTTTTGCTCTATCTGGTTTTTTGACCTTTTTATATTTTAAGGACGCTTTGTTTAAAACATCTTTTAATTTTTCAAGTGATTTATTAGATGTAGGATGATCAACACAAGTCTTTTCATTTATTTTTATTGCATCTTTTATAAAATCATTCATATCTTTTTTTAGATGAGAAATAACAAAATCATATTTGTTTTTCTGAATGTATTTTTTTAATAGGTTTTTAATCATATGTTTTTCATCTTCATTCCAAACACCTGTTACTGGAATATCATAGTTGCCCGCGGGATAAATGAGCTCTAGTTCTCTTGGGACAATACCCACAGGTGATGTTACAATTAATTCATGTATAGCGTTAGGATTATTTGTCGATTGTATAGTTCTTCTAAAAAAACTATGTGACTTTGAAAAAGAATAAGGTTTTTTAGCTGAGCATGGTAAAAGCAAAAGAATTTTTGCCGAATCTGGTTTTTTATATCTATTTAAAGCTCTATATTGAAATCTTTTTATTTCAGGTCTATTCATAGATTCAAAAGTAGTTGCATAAAGGGTGTTATTTTCTATTAAAGGTGTTTTTTCTTCTAAAAATTTATAAAAATTTTGATCTAAAATTCTAAGAATACTTGTTAGATGAGGTCTGCTTTTAACCCTTTTTTCAACAAGATCTCTTAAAGTGTTATTTGATATTGAATTTCTAATATTTTTTATTTCAGAAAAAAGCATGTAATAATTGTGATTTAGAATTTCTTCAAAATTCATATCTTTTGGTTTTTTATTTGAATTTATGCAAATCGGACATGTACATGGATTTTCCTTTAAATCATATATTTTTTTATTACCATTTTTAAAAAACATGGTTTTTTTTCTAGCATTAATAATTGCATTTGTCGAATCAAATAGATCAATACCCATATATGTAAGTAGAGATATATTTACAGGGTTAGCAATTGCAGGTGTATATACTATATTTTCATATCCAATTTTTTCTCTAGTTTCTATTATTTTATCTGTAAATTTTTTTGATTTTCTAAAAATCTGATTTGCATATTTTAATACAAATATGCAAGTATCATCAATTTTATCAAGATTGTTTTCTTCTACAGTAAAATCTTTCTTTAAATAACTATCTTTAAGATATTCTATTATTAATTTTTCTTTATCTTTTTTTACATTTGATAGAATTATATCAGAAAAATCAGGTGATTGAAATCTTTTTGAATCTAAAAAAAGTATGTTTGGGGTGTTAATCTTTTTATTATTTATTTTAAATGCACCGAAACGACCAGGTCCATCTTGTGTTATTATTTTAAAATTCATTGTCCTGTAATATGTAATACTAGTTTATAAGATATTTTAGTGTCTAAAGTATCTCTGTCCTGAAAATACCATGGCAATACCATGTTCATCTGCAGCATTAATTACTTCTTCGTCTCTGATACTTCCACCGGGTTGAATAATTGCTTTAACACCTGCATCAGCTGCTAAATCTACTGCATCTCTGAATGGGAAAAAAGCATCAGAAGCTAAAGTTGATCCTTTTATATTTTCTTTACCCTTGTGTGTTGCAATCCATGCAGCATCAACTCGTGCTGTTTGTCCTCCTCCGATTCCAACAGTCTCTGTTCCTTTTACAAATACTACAGAGTTTGATTTAACGTGTTTTACAACTTTTACTGCAAATTCCATTGATCTAATTTGTTCTTTTGTGGGCTTTTTTTTCGTAACTATTTTCCAATCTTTTTTGGGTGTTAAGTAGCTGTCTCTCTCTTGAGATAAAAACCCCCCAACAACACTTCTAAAACGCATTCCTTTTCTCTCTATTTTTTTATCAAGATTTTTTAGTTTTAAAAGTCTTAAGTTTTTCTTTTTGAAAAATATGTTAAGTGCTTTATCTGAAAAATCAGGTGCAATTATTACTTCTAGAAATAAATTTGATAGTTCTTTTGCTACTTTTTCTTCAACTTTTCTATTAAAACTAATTATTCCACCAAAGGGTGAATAAGTATCAGTTGAAAAAGCATTTTTCCACGCTTCAATTAGTGTTTTTGCACTTGCAACCCCGCAGGGTGTTGCATGTTTTATTATTACACAAGTTGGTTCTTTAAATTCCTTTATTGCTTCAATTGCACAGTTACCATCAAGTATATTGTTATATGATAATTCTTTACCTTGAAGCTTTAATGCATTTGTGATACATGGCTCATTTGTCTCTGGAATTGTTTTATAAAAAGCTCCTTTTAAGTGAGGGTTTTCACCATATCTCATATCTTGTTTTTTGCGCATAGTTATACTTTGGATTTCAGGAAGTATGTCATCAGTCCATCGGTTCTTAAGATAATTAGATATTATTGTATCATATTGAGCTGTATGTGAGTATGCTTCTATTGCCAGATTTTCTCGTTCGGAAATACTAAGATTTCCTTTATTTTTAAGTTTTTTAACGACTTTTTTATATTGATTTTTATTTGTTACTACAATTACATCTTTGTAGTTTTTTGCAGCAGAACGTATAAGTGTTGGGCCGCCGATATCAATGTTTTCTATTACTTCATCTATTCCAACATTTTCTTTTTTTATAGTTTTTTCAAATGGATAAAGGTTGCATACTAAAAGATCAATAGTTTTTATATCATGTTTTTTTAATGTGCTCATATGTTCTTTGTTTTCTCTTTTAGCAAGTATGCCACCATGTACTTTAGGATGAAGAGTTTTTACTCTACCATCTAGCATTTCTGGAAAATTTGTGACTTTTGATATTTTAATAATAGGTATATTTGATTTTTCTAATGTTTTCGCTGTTCCACCTGTTGAAATAATTTCTATACCTAGTTTAGTAAGCTCTTTTGAAAAATCTACTATTCCTTCTTTATCTGATACACTTATTAGCGCTCTTTTTAAACTCATCACTGTTACCCAAAATGCATTGATATATTGCTCATAAACATTTGGGTTTTTTATCTTTTTTTCTCAATATCAATTGCTTCTTTAAGACTAATTTTTCCTTCAAGTACTTTTTTTGCAGATTTTTTACTTATTGTAAATTTTCCATTTGTAATAATTCTGCTTTTTTCTTGTATATTTCTAATTTCTCCTTTTGTAGGTTCAAGAGGCAATTTTTTTTGAACCTTTCCACCATGAATAAGTGCTATTGTTGCTGCAGCCTCGCTGTCACGCAGGTGTCTTTTTACATCTTGGCTTGGGGTTGTTTTTGTTTCATCAACTATTTCAATAGGAACTTGTAATGGAATTAAAGAATTTATTATTCTATTTCTTATAAGAATTGATCCATGTCCTATGCGAATTATTGAATTTATCGACGGATATTCTTTTAGAAATCTTTTTACTATTGATGCTACTTTTTTTGGAGATTCTGCCTGTGTCTTAAATAAAAGTTGATCATCTCCTACAATTGCTATACCCGGGTGATCACCTGGGTCTATTCCAATATATATTGTTTGATAAAGGTCTTTACCTATAAGCATTTGAACTGCAAGATCTACTGCATGATCAATTGTGTCATAAGCATCTGCTGCTATCACATTTGTTTTTTTCACGTCATGTAATTCATTATTAGATGTAAGTACAACTCCTACTTTACTTGGAATATTATCTAAAGAAGAAAGAGAAACATAAGGTATTTTTCTTTTTCTAAGATTTTTTAAAATATCATAATATAGTGAGAAATTTTTAGTATAAACTCCAATTGTTTTCATTTTATTTTATCTCTCCCAAGATTCTTTATCATCTAAATATTTAGTCCAAAAAACTCTTAATTTTTCTTTAAATAATTCATCTTGATCTAAAATTTGATAGGATTTATTTACAATTTTATCTAAGTGTTTTCCTAAGCTTAATTCATCTATATTTTTTTCTAAATAATTTTTAATATCAATATATTCTCTTTTTATTTCAACATTTATTCTATTATCTTTTTTAAATGGTCCCTTTTTTAATCGTTTATTATCTTTCCATTTTTTATTAAATTCTTTTACGTTTCTTTGTAATTTTAGTGGTGGACCTCTGTGGGTTTTTGTTTCAGATAATTTTCCTCTTTGGACTTTTATTATAATATATATCTCACTATTTTCTTCATCTAAATAGAATTTAGTATCATAAATAGAAAAATCTTTTTTTTCACATGATTTTTCTATTGATCTCTCTGCCTTTCTTATCTGAGGATATAGATTTTCATCTATTATATCTGGTTTTTTAAATTTTAAACCAATGTAACTACATTCTTGTTTTCTGGTTTCTTCTCTTATTTTTTCATTTGGCCAAGGTTTTACTGGATTTGGAAAAAAGAAATTGATCTTTGGTTTTTTATTATATTCATCACATGCTTTAACAAATAATTTAAATTTTTCTTCTGAAAGAGCAGATGCTACATTTCTCTCTGGGTCTACTGGATCTATAAATATAAGAGGTGTTTTAAAATCAAGGAAATCTTTTTTTGTAAGAGATAGTTTTATTTGTTTTTTCCATTTACTTGCATTTTTAATAACTTGCTCAAATGAATTATAATAAATTATTATTATCTCACATAGATATCCTGAGAAACCCTGGATTTGAGCTTCTGCTCCATAACAGTTGATTCCTTTCAAAAATTGTTTAAAAAGTCTTACCTCTTTTTTTTCCCCTTCTTTTAAGTTATTTCTCACAAATTCTGTATGAAGCGGGGTTCTATCTACTGCTGAAAGTTTCTGAGATGCTTTTTCTATTTTATAACACGGTACAAGTTCAAAATAATAGTTATTATAATAGCCTCTTAAATAAGGATGCTCTGCGTATGATTCCTCTGTATTTGAAAGAATCTCTTTACCAATAGAAAGAGTGTTTTTTGCTATTTTTTCTTTGGAAAGACTTGTTGGAAAACATAAAAAAAAGTCAATATCCATATTATTCATAAGATATGTATCTTTTGCAATAGAGCCAACCAGCATTATTTCTACTGGGAGTTTTCTTTTTTTTATCTCTTTTTTAAGTTCTATTCTAAAATCTTTTAAATTTTTTTTTAGTTCTTCTCTATATTCTTCTGTTGGAGTTATTTTTTCAAGTACTTTTTTTTCAATTTGATTCATGTGTTTCTTTTTTATGGATATATCTCTCTAATAAAAATATTGTCACAAGCGCTACAATTATTCCTGCTACAACATCTACAATCCAATGTATAGCCAAATAAAAAACAGAGATTAGTACTGATATCATCATAAAATAAGTAAAATATGCAAATTTTTTGTTGTTTGTTTGACTTCCACAGTATGCTAAAAATATAGTCATTGCTGTATGAAGAGATGGAAAACAGTTATCACTTGTTGTCGTTGAATAAAAAAACTGTTCTATAGTAGGAAGCACTATTTCAAGTGCTGATTCGGTTCCATAAAATTTATAGACATTTGTTATTGGTAAAAATAAATAAAATGGTAGAGCAATTAGATATGTTATTACAATTCCAAAGGCAAGACTTTTTAGAGCTTTTCTTTTTTCTGCTAAAATAAAATAAAAAAGTGAAAACCATATTGTAAAGGGATATATTATTATGTAAATTATTACAAAATAATAAAGTAAAGCTGGTGTCCAGTGTTGGCTAAACCAATACACAAGTCCATTTTCAATATTTACTATTACGTTTGCATAGTCATATCCAACAAATTCAGTTGTAATCGGATCTATAAAATTTACTTCAAATACATGAGAAAAAAGAGCTATTGCTAATAGAGCCAAAAGCTTGTATTGTTTTACAAAAAGATTAATTATTTTTTTAGGATTCAGCGGTATATTTTTTATAAAATCTTTTTCTGTTAGGAATATTAACCCGATTATAAATAAAAATACATTTGCTACAAAGAAGTATATTATCCACATATCCCATCTTCCTATTTTTATATCTTAATTTCTCTTAATTTTGTATAAATTGGACCCTTTGGAGTTAATTCACTTTTTTTAAGTTTGATACTTTCTACCTTCATTTTCAGTAGAGTTTCACCTTTGTATTTATTTAAAATCTGTAAAATTTTATCTTTATTTCTTCCACTTTTTACTCTTGCAATTGTAATATGTGGTGAAAATTTTCTTTTTTCTTTTTTGAAACCAATTTTTGATAGCGTGCTATCTATTTTCTCTGCAATTTCTGCAATTATTTCACCATTTTCTATTCCTACCCAAATGACTTTTATGTAATTCTCATTTGGAAAAACGCCAGTACTTTTAATTTCTATTTCAAAAGGTTTTATTTTTTCAACAGATTTTTTCATAATTTTTTCTATACTATCTACAAGTTTTTCTTCGGTGTTACCCAAAAATTTTAAAGTTATATGCATTTTTTCTGCTTTAACTATCTTTAAATTAGCACCACTCTTTTCTAGTTGATTAATTATATTTTTTATTTTTTCCGATACATCTATATCAATAGCTATAAATCCTCTGAAATTTGCCATATTTACTCGGACCAATTAGAGGTATAGATTTTTTTTCTATAAATTCTCTGGTTTTTTTGACAATGAATGTAAAGAAATGTTTATAATGTAGTAAAAACAAAGTATAACTTTAATGAGGAGAAATTTGGAAAGCAGATCTATAATTAAAAAATTTAGAACATATACTGATCTATTAAGACCTTTTACTCTTCTTGCTCCCTTGATAGTTTCGATTTTTATTATGATGGCAAGTTTTTACTATACTAATAGTGGCTCATTAACATGGAATCTTCTCTTTTTGATTATTTCATCTGGAATAATCCTTGTATTACTAAATGGTGCATCAAATACACTTAATCAGATCACAGATTTAAAAACTGATGAAATATCAAAACCTTATAGGCCCATCCCCAAAAAAACTATATCTATTAAAGAAGCAAAATTTATAACGGTTTTTCTTTATTTTACTTCGATAGCATTATCTTATTTTATAAATCTTTCATTTTTTTTATTAGTTTTACTAATAACATTTTTTACCCTAACTTATTCACTTCCTCCTAGATGTAAAGATAAATTATTCATAAATCAATTATGGGTTGGAATTCCTAGAGGGCTATTAGGAATACTTGCTTCTTGGAGTGTTTTTTCAAATCCACTGCAGGCCTTGCCTTTAGCCATAGGTCTTATAGCAATGTTATTTTTAGTAGGTGGATCAATCACAAAAGACATAACTGATTCTGAAGCAGATAAAAAAACAGGTACCAATACTCTAATAAACACATATGGTATAAAAAAAGCAGCATTAATGGCATTTCCATTCATGGTTTTTCCTTTTTCTTTTATTCCTCTTCTAATTGATAGTAAAATCATTGAACCACATTTTGTTCTATTAACATTTCTAGTGGTTCCTGCGTCTTACATTTTTTATTTAATGATTAAAGATAGTTCAAAAAGAAAACGCTTGGAAAATACATCTTCTTGGGCTTTGATGTATACTACATATTTCTTCTTTGCGTTTGGTTTTTCAGTACTTACTATCGCTGGAAAAACAGTAATTTAGTTTATTTATCCTCCACTAATCATATGTATAACAGCAATTTTTGAGTTATCAGGTATATTTATTTCAGGAAATTTTTTCCTAGGAATAACCTTACCATTTATTTTTACAATTACTAATGGAAAAGAATATTTCATGCGCTTCAAAAGTTGATCCACTGTTTCATCTTCTACATATTCGACCTTTCTTTTGTTAACCTCGATCATTTGTCTTCACCAAGTAATATTTCTAAAACAAGGTTTGCCTGCCAATTAGCCATTAAGTTTACCCTTGGGGCAGTTAAAATATCGTAATTGCTATCTTTTGCATCTTTATCATAAACAACATATAGATTTCCAAGTCTTTTTGTTGAAATCCTATATATGTGGCCATATCCAGAAACACCACTGCAGGATACAAGTGGAATATTTTTCAAATTCTTTGATACATCTTCAATAAAATCTGTTTTTACTATAGCTTCATCAAGTGCTTCAACAATTACATCAACATTAGAAAAAGGCTCATACATAGAACCTTTTCGTAACTTTTTATTTATTGTCTTTACTTCAATTGATTTATCAATCCTATTTAGATTTTCTTTTAATGCATCCACTTTTCTCATACCTATTTGATCACAAAAATAAAACTGACGGTTTAGATTGCTTTCTTCTACTTTGTCAAAATCAACAATCAAAAGTTTTCCAATACCAGCACGAACTAGTGAACTTGCAACGTTTGAACCAAGGCCTCCGGCACCAGCAATACCAACAAAAGATTTTCCAAGTTTTTTTCTAATGTATTCCTGTTTTTTAATATTCATAAGAATTTACCATTTTTCCCAATATTTTGGGATATTGCTTGGTGGTTTTTCACCTTTTTTGTATTTACCGCCCCATTTGTTTAAACCCTTTTTTTCATCTTGATCTATTTTTTCTTGAAGCATTTTTAGCATCTTTTTATCAGTAAAACCTAGTTTTTTCATTTTCTGAGGTGTAGGAACTCCATTTTGTGTCCATCCCCGTCTATAGTATACTGCATCAGCAAGTTTCTGATAACGATCTTGTCTGTAGTCATATAAAATTTTCATTTTTTCTTCAACTGGCATTTTTTCAACTTTTTCTTTGGATATACCCAGTTTTTCAACTAGTTGACCGTCGTATCTATCAACTCTAGATTTATATTCCATTTCTGTAACAGGGCCCATAGATCGATATGGAATCCAATCATCTTTTCTTCTGCCTCTACCAAGCCATACATTCATAGCTCTCTGCCAATTGTAGCATCGTTCACTTTGAAGTATTAGTTCTTTTCTATCTACATTCCAACCAGTTACAGCATTTTGGTATTCCACATAGTTTTGAACATGTCCTGGTATTTTTTCTGGTTCATCCGTTTCAGCATTATCAATTGGCTCGATATCATTCCATGGAAGTTTACATAAACCATTAAGTCCAAACCATGTACGCCACATTGGAAACCAGTGAAGAGCTTCTGCTTTGTCTTCAAAGGTTGGAATTTGTTTGTTCACCATATCAATAAAGATAAGCCATGCTTCATCATGCTGAGGCCCTTTCAGAGTTAAACCATATCCGCCTTGTTGAGCAAGAGATTCCTTTGTTACATATTCTGAAAACTCTAGTCCTTTATTTTCCATACCGGCATCTTCAATAAACTGCGGATCTCCCCATTTTTTCTTCTTTAGCCAATCTTTTACTCTTCTAATTCCTTTCCCTGCAATTTTTATAAATTTATCTGAATCTCCTTTTGCAATTCTATGCATGAGTTCAAGGACTGCTTGTGCATTTCCAAAACATAATTCTAATCCACCGCATCTTTCTTTGTTTAGTATTCCATGTTCATACATTTCCATATAAAACGCTATAGCAGTACCAGTTGATATTGTATCAAGACCGTATGTATCACAATAAAAATTAAATTCAAGAGCCCATAGTGTATCCCAAATACTCATATTAGCACAGCATCCAATAGTTTCATATTCTGGACCGTCAACAGTTACCTTTTCTCCTTTATAGGGGCCTGTCTTTATAGTATAACCATCAACTGTCTTTGCACAAGCTAGTGTGCATCCATGCCAGCAGCCATCAGGAATAACTTGTGTGAAAAGTTTATAGAACTGATCTGAATAAATTCTTGATGCTTTGGGAAAACTTCCGAATCTATAGTTTTCACATGGTAAAAGATCATAATCATCCATAATTTCCACAAGATGACTTGTACCAACTGTTCTCATATTACACTGCTCTCTATCATGATCTCTAATTTCTTGATGGATACTTCTACCGAGTTCAGCGAGTTTATTTGGATCAGCTGGATGGTTTTCCACACCATCAAAATCTTCTACTTTTGTAACAAGCGCTTTGATTTTCTTATCACGAAATACAGTTCCAAGGCCACCTCTACCAGCTTGCTTCATACGTGGTACTTTTCTTCTAATATCATAAAAAGAAAAATTCAAACAACCCCAGTAGCTGTGTTCTGAACCTTCTCCTGCTGAGACAACAGAAATCTTTTGACGGGATTCATCTGTGTCTTCTTTAGCATACATATGGGTTAATTGATCTGCTAGAAGATGAGAATTGGTTTCTTCGAGAGGCGCTGTTTCTATTCTTATTTTACCTTCTTCGCCATCTATTACAACAACCACGTCTTCTTTTGCTTTACCTTGAATTTCAACTGCGTCAAAACCTGTAAATTTAAGATATGGTCCAAAAAAACCTCCTACATTGCTATCACATATGATATCAGTAGATGGAGAAACAGTAAGACACAGTGATTTACCTGAACCAGGGTATTGTGTTGTACCACATAAAGGACCAGTTGTTATGACTAGTTCATTTTCTTCACTATTCCATCTAGTCGTAGGTTTTATAGAATCCCACATAAGTTTTAGGCCAAAACCCCTGCCACCAGTGAAAAGCTTTTTCATATCTTTTGTTACTTTTTTCTCACCGATTTCATTTGTGTCAAGGTTTATATACAGAGTTTTTCCAGCAAAACCTTTTTCTATTTTTCCTTTTTTATAATCATATTCGGCAAGTACTTTATGCGTGGATTTAAGTTTTTTAATATTCCATTTATGTTCAGTGTTATCAGTTTTATATTCCTGAACAGAATACTGTCCTTTAACCATTATTTATTCCGCTCCTAATTTATGATATACTACTTCTTCGATTTCATCAATTTTTTCTTCAACTAATTCTAAAGCATCATTTGGACATGCTCTAACACATGCTCCACATGATATACATTTGAAAGGCTCAATTCTAGCTTCAGATTTTCTCATAGCATTAATTGGACAAAAAGCAACACAGGCCTGACATCCTATACATTTATTTTTATCAAGCCATACTACTCCATTTTTTTTGCGATATAATGCACCCACAGGGCACATATCAAGGCATAGCCCTCTTTGATCACATACATTCATCTTATAGCTATTTCCATCTTTTGTGATTCTAATAGCTGATTTATCTTTACCTTCATCTGTTTTAAAATGTATTTTTGAACAAGCCTTTTCACATTCTTTACATCCAACACATTTTCCAGGATGGAATTTCAAGACTTTTACTGTTTTTGGTTTATCAATTTTTTTTTGCATATCAAGCACCTAATATAAACCAGAAACTTAAAACGATAATCCAACAAAAAGCAGAGATACCTAACGTTGTTGGATAATAAATTTTATCTTTTATGGTTAGGTCAAGTTTTGTAACAATTAAGGTCGCTGGTAGCATTATTGCACCGATTATCGCAGGTAAAAGACCATTTGCGAGAATTCTTGGTATAAAAGAAACAAGGTTTTCAACATAAAATAATCCTCCTCCAACTATAGGTGTTAAGATTTGAGTTACAATATATCCACCTACGTATAAAGAATAAACAGTTACTATACCTAGACTTGCTTTAAAACGAAGATTGTTAAATCCTTTAAAATTGAATTGAATGTTATACCATATAATTTCAAAAATTGCGCCTTCAGCCATAATAGCAAGAGCTGAACATAAGTGACAGCCTGCAAATGGATTAAAAAGCCTAAGTGCTCCTGCAACCATGCCCATACCAAACTGCATGCCAGGTTGTGTATACATTTTTCTACTAATTACAAGTAAAAACAAAGCAAAAAAAGCAGTCATAATCGCACCAGAAGGAAGACCTATTTCGCTTAATGCTGAACCAATTATTACTTCTGAAAAACCCCATAAAGAACCAAATAATATTATTCCGGCAATTAATTTCATTTTTTTATCCATATTATTTCACCTCAATTTCAATAATGTTACTTACCCAAAAAGAATGAGCAGTACCTGGAAATATAACTCTATTATAGTCTGTAAATATACCTGCCTGAACCATATCCCATGTAACAGTTTGTTGATATGAATCAGTAGCAATAAATGTATATTTATGAGCCGATGGTTGCTCGGTATTTGCATATGTTAGTAGTTTATCGAGTGCTAAACCTGTTATTTCTTTTTCTTCTATTGTAATTGTTCTAGATTCAACAATTTCAAATAATTCTTCTTTGTTATAATCAATGTTATTTATTGTGATGGTATCTTCTTTTCCAATTTGTTCTCTTTGTGTTTCAATTTCTGTTTCTTGAGCATAAACATACAAAGAAGAGATTATGCCAATTAATAGAACAAGTATTGCAAAAACCTGTAATGTTTTTTCCTTCCCCATGTTAATCTGTTCACGGGATAGAAAGAGTTATATTTAAAAATTATGACTTAAGAAAACTTTATTTTATTTTTCTACTAACTTCATGTTTTTTAATTATTTCTTCAATTGTTTGCACGTCACCCATTCCAACTTTAAATATCTCTTCATTAAAAAGTTCTTTTTTATTTGGATCCTTCATGGTTGTAATTTGATTTTCATTTTCGGATAAGGCAGATTGAATTTCTTTTTCATCTTTTAGATATCTAAAAGACGGCTTTGGTTTTCTTTTTTTAATATCTTCATCAGTTTCACTAGAATTTTCAATTATTTCATCTACTAAATCATCTATAGAGGCGTATAATCCCATTTCATCCCTCAAGTTAATAATATCAACTGGGTTTTTAATGTTTTGTGTTTAAATTCCATATTTTCTTATTTTTTTACTATGCTTTCTAAGTATTTCTTCTTGATTTGGTCTCCACTGGATTTTTTCAAGTAAAGAATATGCAATTTCTTTTTTTATTTTTAAAATTCTTCCTGGGGAAAGCTTTGTATATCTATGTACTAAAGTATTGCATAGTTTATTTTTCTCTTTTGTAAACATGGGATCTGTTGAAAGTATAGATGCACAAACTCCTGCTATATCTTCTACTGGCCTTCCTTTTCTATTTTCTTCAAAATCTACGCCCCATATTCTATCTGTGAAAATAAAGTTTCTAATAGTTGGATCTCCGTGTATTAAAAACTCTTTTTCTTTTTTGAAAAAATTATGAAAATCGTTGAACCACTCAGATAGGAGGATCATAAGTCTTTCTTTTTCACTATAGCTTGTGACTTCTGAGTTTAATATATCGCATAGGTTTTCACCCATTATATAGTTCATAACAAGACAATTGTTTTTTTCGTCTTTATCATAAATCATTGGAATATTTAAAGTTCCTTTCCCTTTTCTAAGAAGTTTGTATTCATTTTCCATATTTTTTTTAAGACCAGGTACAAAAAATTTTAAAACACGGGGTTTTTTATTAATAGTGACATAAGCAACTGTGTTTTTTTTACTTTTGAACTTTTTTTGAATAGTTACTTGTTTATATTTTTTAGAATTCTTGATTAATTCTTCTATATCTCTCATAAATTTGCATTTTTAATATAAAATAGAAAGAAAAAAAGGTTGTGGTTGTTTTTTTTATTTTTATTCAGTTATCTCTATACTAACAACATTTGTCACCCATCTGTCAGAAGGACTAATTGGTTCATCACCGACTATTGCTACCATTAATGGCCCATTATCTTCAGAGAGATATTCTCCGTTTTCTTTATAAGATAGTACTACTGATGCTTCAACATACGTTGCATTTGCAGTTTCATTATATGTTTTTATATACCCGTTTATCTCTGTACTATTAAATTCTTGTTCATATCCTTCTGCAGATATTGTTACATTGTATGTTTCAGGAAGATTCTCAATTTCCTCGAGAATTGTTTGGACTTTTACACCTGTATATTGATTTGCTGTTTCATTCATAGGCGGATCTATAATTACTGTGCCGGTACTTTCGTAGTACCCCCACTTCAATGTTCTTGCAGTACCTGTTATTGAAGTAAAATTTTCAATTTCTGAAAACGTGTATTCATAATCTGTGTTATTATAAGTAACAGTTAGCAAAGTTTCAGGTATAACTGATTCATTATCCTCTGTTTGACCATCAGTTGTTCCATCTTCTACTTCATTTTCCTGTGGAAGATTTACATATAAAACTACTATCGCTGCAATTGATATTACAACTATAAGGATAATAGCTAACATTTTACTTGCCATGTCTTCTTTTGCCATGTTTTTTCTTTAAAAAAGGACTTATTATTAAGTTTTATCATTTTTAAAAGATTTTCTAGACGTAAGATAAATCCCTGTAAGAATTATTATCCCTCCACCAAATGTAAAAATGGAAGGGACCTCAGTAAATATTATAATTGCTAGAATTGTCGAGCCGATTGGTTCACCAAGTAGAGCAACAGATGCAACTGATGCTCTTATATATTTTAAAGACCAGTTATATAAAGTGTGACCAAGTATTCCTGCAACAAATGCCATTAAGATAAGTATAGTATAATCTTCAATTTTTATTGTATAAGCTTTACTATTACTAAACATACACATAAAAAAGAGTACTACTGTAGCAATGGCATAAACAATAAAAGCATAAGATACAACTGATACTTTTTTTCTGATTTTTCTACCACCTAGAATATATAGTCCAGCACATGCTCCTCCAATTATTGCAAGTATGTTTCCTTCTATACTATCAATTGTTAAAGGCCCTAGATCATAATTTCCTAGAACTAATATTACAACTCCTATAAGAGAAATTATTATTCCTACAAGATTTATAATTGATAATTTTTCTTTTAAAAAATAATATGCAACTGGTGCGACAAGTATGGGATGTGCGGTAACTAATATTACAGAACTTGCAATAGAAGTATAATTTAGTGATGTAACCCATGTTGCAAAATGAATTGAAAGAATTATTCCTATTCCTATCATTAAAAGAAAGGTTCTTTTATCTAAACCAAAAATTTCTTCTCTATATTTTTTGTAGTATATTAAAAATGGTATAAGAAATAAAACAGTGAAAAGCAATCTATAAAAAGCAATATATGCTGGCGCCATTCCATTATTAAGAAGTATTCTAATAAAGATAGCTGCAAAGGATACAGAAGCAACTGATATTCCTAGCCCGAGTCCTGCTTTTTTATGCATAAACAATTTTTTGTTAACCTATGTGTATATTTTGTTTTTATGGTTTTTTACCATAAGAGTTAAATGATAATTTTTTTTATTAATTTTTGATGAAAGAGCCATTTGTGATTGGATTATATGGATATTCTAATAGTGGTAAAACAAGTCTTTTAGTTGATCTTATAAAACATTTTAAATCAAAAAATTTTAAGGTTTCATCTGTTAAGATAACAGACAAAAAAATAGGTTTTGATACACCAGGTAAAGACTCATATAAATATGGAAACGCTGGTTCAGATCTAGTTGTTTTATCATCATCAATTGAAACTGGTTTTTTAATAAAAGAAAAAAATTCTATTAATGAAATTGTATCTAAAATTAAAAAATTAGATGATTTTGATATAATATTTATAGAGGGTGCAAATGATAAAAAAACACCAAAGATTAGATTAGGTGATATCGAAGAAAGAGAAAATACAATCCACTCATATTATGGTGATTTTTTAAGACTAGTAAATGTTATAACTGAACATTTGAATAAGAGGATTGAAAAAAATGAGTGAAATAAAAATTATGGTTAATGGAAAAAATATTCCTTTGTCTGAATTTCCTGAAGATATTATTAGAAATGTAACTATTGGAATGTTAAAATCTTTAAAAGGTGTAGATGAGATAAATAGTTTTAAAATAGAATTTGAAAAATAATTTTTTATTTTTTAAGTGAATAAATTATCCTGTCAGTATCTTTTCCCTTTGTTTCTCTTTTTATTTTATCGATTTCTGGTATTTCACTAATGTTTTTTACATGTGTTCCCGCACAAGGACATACATCAAAATCTTTTATTTCTACAATTCTTAATTTTTTTATAAATTTTGGTAGAAGATCTAGGTTTGCTCTTTTGTTGTCTATTCTTTTTTCAAGGCTTTCTCTTTGTTCTTCATAGATTGATATAGGTTGGTCTTTTGAAACAATTTCATTGAATTTATCTTTAATTTTTTCTAAATCCTCATCTGTAAATCTTGCTGGTTTAAAATCAACTCTTGAGTAATCTTGATGTATCTGATTTCCCACAGTCCTAGCTTTATAATCATCAAAAATAATTCCTGAAAGGATGTGTTGAGCGGTATGCATTTTCATATGATCATATCGTTTATCCCAATCTAATTTTGCGTGTATTTTTGTTCCAACTTCAGGTTTTCCGCCTTCGATTATATGTTTTATTGTGTTGCCTTTTTTTACTACTTCTTTTATTTTTGATTCTTTTCCGTTCCACTTAATTATTCCAGTATCACTAGGCTGCCCTCCACCTTTTGGATAAAAGGCTGTTTTATCAAGTACGATATAGTTTTTTTTGTTTTTTGTAACAGTTGCGTCAAACTCTTTGATATAGTTTGAATCTATGTCTTTCATGTAGAGTAGTTCTGTCATATTTATTGAAAAGTAGTATGTGTTTTATGTATTTTTTTGTTTATCTTTAACAACTTAATCTTATAAGATTTTTTTATAGTGTCTTCTCTAATAATATACTTTAAAAAAAAGCAAATATTATAAGTTAGCCTTTAATTTCGCATTCCGGCAGAAGTTTCGAAGGTAATCGAAAAGATGAAAAAATAATTTAGGGGAGATAAAATTATTATCTATCATATTTTTTTGTTGTTTAGAATAAATTGGTCTTTTCGAGCCAAAATGTTACTTTCTATAATCATAATTTGAGGTGAAAAAATCTTTAATAAATTTGAAAATAAAGAAAAAATAAAAGCTGGTAAAAAAACGTCCTGGTTAATGGTATCTATCTTTTTTTTAGGGTTGTTTTTAGTTCTATTTTCTCAAATAGTAGGAGCAAGTTCCTCTTTTACTGTAGGTGAAAGTGGCAGTGGAGCGGATTACACATCAATTCAAGATGCTATAGATGCATCTAGTAATGGAGATACTGTCTATGTCTGGAATGGAACATACCGTGAAAATGTCATTTTAAATAAAGGCATAACTTTAGATGCTAATTCATCAGCAGTTTTGGATGGTATGGGCGGCTATGCGATGAATGTAACTGCAAATGATACTCTAGTAAAAGAAATCACTATAGACAATACATCAACAGGTAGCGGTATTGGCATCTATGTTTATAACTCATCTTGTATACTTCATAACGTAACAATAGATAATGTAAATATAAATGACTCCTCAACTTCTATTGCAGTTGATAATGCAAACTACTGTAATATTACAAATTCTACTATTGAAAATTCACATGCAGGTATTGCTTTTGGATTTGGAAATATACATGGGATTGTACCGAGTAGTCATTGTACTAATTGTAATATATCACACAATACAATTAGAAATATTAGCAGTCAGCCCGCAGGTCTATTTCTCTATAATTCTAGTAGTAATGAGATATATGATAATACAATATATAACATAACAGATCCAGACTCCTCTGGTATATTTCTTCATACTTATTGTAATAATAACAATATAAAGTCTAATACAGTATATGATGCTTCTGTAGCAGGACTTGTGATTCATAATTCATCATGTAGTAACAATGTGTCCTCAAACTATTTTTATAACAACTCGTGGGGTATTTATATACAAGTTTCTTCAAATGAAAACAATATCTCTTCAAATTATATTTACAATAATTCCAATAATGGTATCCTTATTCAGTTATCTTCTAATGGAAATAATATTGCTTCGAATCACGTTTATGATAACACTGCTAAAGGAATTTATATAAAATCTTCAACCAACAGTAATTTAACAAGTAATATTTGCTATAGTAGTCCATATAATATATATCTAGAAGACGGGGCAAATAATACTTTATTATCAGAAAACAACTGTACAGATGCTTCTGTTTATAGTATATTTATTAAAAACTCTAGTCTCAATACTTTAGAAAATAACGAGGTAAATAGCAATAATTTAGGTATTTTCCTTTATGATGATTCTAATAATAATACATTAACAAATAACAACTGCAACAATAATGCTGCAGAAGGACTTTATATCCGCAGTTCTGATGATAACAATCTGACGGGTAATACCTGTGAAAATAACAGCGTAGGTATCTATCTAAGGGATTACTCAAGTAATAATAATCTAACAAATAATGAATGTCATGATAATAGCAATTATGATATCTATTTGAATAAGGGATGTAACTATAATATTTTATCAGGCAACAATTGTACCAGTTCAAGTGGAAGTACAGGTATTTATGTTAATGATGGAGGAGCTGCTCAAGTTGATAGTGAATATAATACATTGATTAACAATATCTGCAATGGAGATGACTCAAGACAGACAGGTATCATGATACATAGTTCAAATAATACGTTAACAAATAACACTTGTAATGACAACACTTATGGTATATATGTAACATCTTCAGATGATCTTGACATTGAAAATAATACATGTAACAGTAACGGAAACCATGGAATTTATCTTGTAGGTTCCTCAAGAAACAACCTAACAAATAACACTTTTTCTAATAATTATTATCAAGGTATTTTTCTAAAAAATGATGGAAGCGATTTTAACAATATAACAAACAACACTTGTACTTTCAACGAGATTGGTATAAAACTTTTAACAAACTGTAACAACAACATTATAACAGGAAACAATTTCAGCAGTAACACATACGGAGCCTATTTAGAAGATTCCAACAACAACACGATATACAACAATAAATTCATGGATAATACCAATAATGCTTGGGATAACACAAACAATACATGGAATACAACAAGGTCTTTACAAACAAATATTGTAAATGGATTATGTCTTGGCGGTAACTATTATGATGATTACACTGGATCTGATACAAATGGAGATTGCTTAGGAAACTCAAACTATAACATACCTGGAGGGAACAGTAGTGTAGATGAACTTCCATTAACTGGAGAAATGAACTCAATCTATGTGGATGATGATTTTACAGCAGCAACTTTTGGATGGCATACATTCAGATGGGATAATATACAAGGGGCAATAGATAACTCAACATCAGGATACACAGTTTATGTATGGGCTGGAACCTACTATGAAAATGTGGATGTTGACAAAACAATATCTATAGTTGGAAACAGCTCAAACTCTTGTATAGTTAATTCTTCATCTAATGATCATGTAATCTATGTCGATTCAAACTGGGTAAATATTAGTGGTTTAACCGCTGAAAATGGATCAGGAAATAATAAAATAGGTTTTTACGTAAATGTTGTAGAAAACGTGACAATAAGCTCATGTAATGCAAACAATAACCTTTATGGATTTTGGATTACTTCTGCAAATAACAATAATTTCAACAACAATACTGTATATAACAATGAAAATAATGGTTATCACTTAACCTCCTCATCAAATAATACAATAGAGAACAATCAGATTTATAATCAGAGTAATGCGCCATACTCAGGTATTTGTCTTACCTTATCTTCTAATAATAACTCGGTAACTCTAAATTCAATTTATTATAATTATCATGGCATTAAGACTGTAGCATCCTCATTTAATAACACATTCTGTAAAAACAATATTTACAACAATTCAGATGCGGGTATAAGATTAGAATCAACAGTAGAAAATAACATGATATATCATAACAATATCTATAATAATACTAATTACAATGGTTGGGATAACTCAGAAAATAATAACACTTGGTATAATACAAATCTTAATGAGGGAAACTACTGGGGTGATTACGATGAATCAAGTGAAGGAGCATACGACAACGACTCAAATGGTATTGCAGATGATCAGTACAATTTAACTTTTCTTAATGATAACAATGATACCTATCCTTTGATGTCCAGTTATGATAATTATTACATTCTAACGTTAACTAATGTACCAAGTTCTGTAACCGAAACTAATACTTTTTCAGTAATCGTTAAAACACAAGGTGGCACACCTGTTCAAGAAGCTACAGTAACTATTCAAGGAGATAGTGACACGACAGATTCAGATGGTCAGGCAACCTTAACTGCTCCATCTGTAAGTTCGGATTCTTCTAAAACTATAACTGCTACTAAGATTGGATATACTTCAGCATCAGATAGCATTACTGTTTTTAACTCCGGCGGTGGCGGGTCTCCAGGTGGAGGAACTCCATCACTCCCTAGCAATACTGCTCCAGTAGCTGATGCTAATGGGCCTTATAGTGGAATTGTTGGAGAAACTATTAGTTTTGATGCATCAGGTAGTAGTGATACAGACGATGATAGCTTGACTTATAATTGGGATTTTGGAGACGGAAATAGTGGTAGTAGTGAGACTACTACTCATACTTATTCATCTGCAAATTTATATACAGTGACTCTTACAGTCAGTGATGGAACCGATACATCAACAGAAACAACCACTGCAAATATTTCTGAGGCACCTGATCAGGATGCTGATGGAGATGGTTATACAGATGATATGGAGGAATCATATGGTACAAACTCGACAAATGCTACACAAACTCCACTTGACACTGATGGTGATGGTATACCAGATGAGGATTCACCAGATGGTAAATATACAGGAGATGCTGATGATGATAATGATGGACTTACAGATTCTCAAGAAAATAAAGTTGGTTCAGATCCAAAAGATGATAGTGATGTAGTATCAATGGAAAATAAAGATGGTTTCCTTGTTGACACCGATGGCGATGGAAAGGTAGATACCTATTATAATCCTAATACAAATATTGAGACGAATGTATCAAAAACAAACGATAATGGATTTTTAGTTGATGAAGATGATGATGGTAACTGGGATTACACATATTACCCAGAAACAGGGTCATCTGAAAAATACACAGTCGAAGAAAAACAAAAATTAGATGATGAAACTCCATGGCCGATGATTGCTATCATACTAATTATCATCGTAATACTAGCAATTATTGTATTATATAAATTAGGTTATCTCAAATTTTAATAAAAATTTTGAGAAAAAAACCATCTTTTTTTTTTATTTTTTGTGATTTTTTTAATAAAGTTTATTAAAAATAACTTACCTTCATGGCTTAAGGATGAACATTCAATATAGGATGTGTTCTTTCGAAAGTGAATAATGATGAAGGTGAGGAGAAAATGAAAGAAATAATTTCTAAAATCAAGGCAGATGTTATAGCTGTTTCTGTTGCAATATTGCTGGTTTTTACAATATTTTCATCAGTTTTTGTTTTAACAGCAGATAGCTTAGAACCAAATAATTTATATGAAGATGAAACACTAAAATTAGATTCGCAGGAAGATGGATATCATATCAAAAAATTAACAAGTAATGTTTTTCTTGAAATTTACAATCAAATATTTCCTGTTGATTATGCTACAAAAAACTTTTCTTTTATTTCGGGTAATGAGAAACTAGTTCTAAGAATAGATCACACTGGTCTGCCATATGCAGCGATAGAGCAAATACGATTAACAAAGGAAAATGTGATAATTCCCATAGATAGCGCCTGTTTTGTTGAAACAAATAAAGATATTGAAGAGGATTTAATTGAAAAAGATTTAGATGTAGTTGTTGCTCATCAACAAACTATTGAAATAATTTGGGATTTGACAGATCAACCTGAAGGATTTTTTACTATGGAGATGACTGCAAATGAATATGGTAGAGGAGATCCTCTGTCCTGGAATGGAGGTATGTATATATTAGGATCAAATTATGGTTCTCCTAAAATCGACGGAAAATTAGATGATTTCACGAAATCTCCAATTTATTCGCCTATCTGGCGTCCTGACTCAGGTCATCCAGATGGTGTTACAAATGTTTATATATGTGATGATGAAAATAATGTGTATTTTGGTTTTGATATAACTTGTGACAATACCAATGATATCGGTGAAGATTGGTTTAAACTAATAATTGGTGAAATGGATTTTTATGTCGATGATTTTGATGAGGAGTATGGGATAATGAATTTTAGAAATACAGAGTCTGTTAGTTACAAACATCAAGTAGTTGAGATGAGTATTCCTAAAAATGTTTTGAATGATAAAGTTATAGAGGACTTTGAAAAACCCCTATTATAGAAATCTCTTTATTCTCCTTATCTA
>CAZWYI010000026.1:0-31434 GCA_964638155.1 uncultured Thermoplasmatales archaeon
GTGATGTTAGATGTGAAAAATTAAAGTTTTCAAAACGGGAAAACTTTATTCCCCTTCTTTTTGGATAACAGTAAAGCATAAATATTACAAACATATGCTTTAATTTAAAGACAAAAAAAGAGGCTTATATAATATGGCAAAAAAAGATAAAGGCGGTGGTTTTCATTCTGCAGCAGGTCTTATTCGATATTTTGATGCAGAAGAAAAAACATCACTTAGAATGCCACCATGGCTTGTAGCTGGAATGTGTATTGCAACAATTGTAATTATAACAGCAGTGCATATTGCACGGCCTCTCTAAAAAAATTTAACTATTTTTTTCTAATTTTTCTTTTGTAAGTTTTTTAGCTTCAGCTAATGCATCATTAATTTTTTCCTTATTTGGGCCGCCACATTGAGTCATAAGAGCGCTTCCTCCACCAGAGCCGCCAAGTATCTTTCCAACTTTTGGTGCTATTTCTCTTAAATCAATTTTGACATCCTTTGATGCCATTGATACAAGTTTTTTACCATCAAATATATGAGCGACAATATTTCCTTTTTTTACAAGTTTTCCAGCAACAGATGTAGCCTTGCTATCTGTACACGCTGTGACAATTCTTGTATTATTACTTGTTTTTTCTGCACTTTCAATTAAATCTGTTATCTCATCTTTTGATACCTTCTTTTTTTCTTTTTGCTGTTTTTTCCAGAGATCAAAAAGTTTTTTTGATGCATTTTTTAAATCTTCAACTTCTATTTTTTGTTTTATTTTTGTTTCTTTTAAAAAGCGTTTCATTGTTTTTTCAAGTTGATATATTGGAACAGAAAAAATTTTTGAAGAATCTTTTAATTGATTTGATATCCTTTTATGTTTTTTTATTTCAAATGTTGGTTTTAAAATTTGTATTATTTTTTCGTATTCTTCTCTTTCCTGTTTTTGGTATACATCTGCCATTTTTCCTGCAGCAAAAATAATTCGATTTACTCCATCCTGTATTCTTTCTGATTTGATAATTCGTATTTTTTTTATTTCACCTGTATTGTTTATATGCATACCACCGCAGGCTTCAACATCTACACCGGGTATATCTAAAACTCTTATACTATCACCCGGTGGAACTCCTCCTTGATACAATCGGAAACCATATTTTTTTTCTGCTGAATTCCTATCCATTACTTTTTTTTCTACATCTATTTTTTGTTTAACATATTCATTTGCAAGTTTTTCAATTTCTTTTATTTGTTTTTGTGAAAGAGTTTTATAATGTGAATAATCAAATCTAGCATCTTCAATATTTAGTTGAGAACCAGCCTGCCATACATGTTCACCTAGAATTTTTCTTAAAGCTCCATTTACTAAATGTGTGCCAGTATGATGTTTCATAAGAGTATATCTATGTTCCCAGTCGATTTCTCCTTTTACTATATCATCTTTTTTTAATTCACCTTTTACAAAATGTATTATAGAGTCTCCTTTTTTTTTAACTTCATTAACAATATATTTTTTGTTATCAAGTTTTAGATAACCTATATCACTTGGCTGACCTCCACCTTCAGGATAAAAAGCTGTTTTATCTAAAACTACTTTTGATATATCCTCTTTTTTTTCTACCCTTAAGACCTTTGCTTCAAACTCTTTTGTGTAATGATCTTTATAATATAATGGTTCAGTTTCAGGTAAGTTTTCCACCTTTTCTTTACATTTTTCTTCATTTTTTTGATGGGTATGAAGTTCTGCTATCATTGATTCAAAATTTTCAGGAATCTTAATTTTTACATTATTTTCAGAGGCTATCTTTTTTACAATTTCAGGTGGCATGCCATGTGTATCATATAGAACTATCAGTTCTTGTTCATCTATTGTTTTTTTCTCAGATAGAATTCTTTTAACTAAATGTTTACCCTTTTTTAATGTATCAAAATATTTTTTCGTTTCAATATCAAGGATTTCACCGATCTGTTTTTTATTATTTTTTAAAGATGGAAAATCCTTTTCAAGTAAATCAAGTTGCATGTAAACAATTTTTTTTAAAGATGAATCAAGCTTTATTTTTTCAATAAATCTAAGAGAACGCCTAATTATTAATCTAGCTAGATAACCTGATTTTACATTTGATGGAACTATTCCATCCCCTAGCATAAAAGAAAGACATTTTGAATGATCCGCTAGTGAATAAATGCTAGCCATATCTTTTTTATTTTCACAGTTTTCTTTTATCCATTTGATTAATTTTGGAAAAACACTATCATATACTGTTTTTGAACCTTGTGTAGCCCATGCTATTCTTTCAAGCCCGTACCCTGTATCAACAATATTTAAAGGATTTCTTGAGTATTTTTTTCCTTCTATTTCAAAATCACCATTCTCATCTTCTTTCATATTCATAAAGACAAGGGTTGCAATCTCAAGGCCTCCTGCAAGAACTTCAAGGCATGGACCCGCATTTCCACCACCAAACCATAGCTGTTCTTTATAGTTGATTTTTTCCTTTGGAATACCAATATAATCTACAAAATAATCATTGCATAATTTTACTGTTTTTTCTTTGAAATAAATTTCATCTATATTTTTATTAAAAGCATGATGCCCCATCATTTCAAAGGTTGTAAGATGCCTTCCGCTTATCCCTACTTCTTCTAAATCATTAAGTCGTATACATGGTTGAGAGATAACTAAGGGGTTAGCAGGAGGTGGTACTTTGCCTGAGGTTACATGTGGTTGAAAATCAGCAATAGAGGCTATTGTTAGATAGATGTCAGTCCGCCATCTGGCAACAACCGGGCATCTTTCTCCTGTAAATGGATATGAAATTCGCGTGTGGTTATTTTTTTCAAAAAAAGATAGAAAACTTTCTCGTACTTCTGAAAGATTTAAAGGTTTTTTACCTAGAGGATTTCCAATAAAACTAAATTCTACACAAGGCTGATCGCCACAAACTTCTGAATCTTTATCTAAAGTCCAGTAGTATGCCCCACACTTTTTACATTTTTTTCTGTAATACTTGTAATCGTGAAAATATTTAAGATTGCATTCTTTTTTTAGAAACTCGCTCATTTGTACCACTTGGTTTAAAACGGTTATATAGCTAAGGTTTATAAATGATATCTTTATCAATGGATTTCAATCATGTTTATCCTATCTAATATAAATATCTTTGAAATTCTATTACTATTAGTATACATAAGCATACCAATTATTATTTTTTATATGTTTTATCTTCTTTTAACAAAAGCATTTAGATATATGGGTTTTACTTCTTTTGAAGCAATTCTTATTGTACTTATCTCTTTTCTATTTTTATTTGATATATCAATTCTTGGAATAAATATTTCAAATTTCTATCTTTTTTCATATAACAAATGGAATGTAGGAATAAATGTCGGTGGAGCAGTGATACCAATAATTCTAAGCGTTTATATGTTTTTTAAGAAAAAACTTGATTATAAAAAATTAATATTTAGCATACTATTGGTCTCAGTTGTTACTTATCTTATAACTTATCCTGATCCAAGTAAAGGAATAGTTGCAAAAATACCATTAGCATTTCTACCTGCGTTAGTTGCTAGTATATTATCTATATTTTTTCTATATAAAAATTTTAGAAAAGCAGCACCATTTGCCTATATTTCTGGTACATTAGGAGTTCTTATAGGTGCTGATGTATTTCATTTATATGAACTACTTAATTATTCTTCAGATAAATCGGTTAATGCAGTAATCGGCGGGGCAAATGTTTTTGATATGATATTTATTACAGGTATAATAGCAGTTGTTCTAGATGGAATATTAATGTTTAGACAGAGAAAAAAAGAAGGAATAGATTAATATAGTAAATTTTATCTTTCGCAATAGTTAATAAAAGCTATATATTTCTTGTTTATTGCAGGTAAAGAAAAAAATTGTGATATAAGATGGCTGAAGCAATAGATAAACTAATTTCAGAAAAAGACGAACTACAAGAAAAAGCAAATAAATTAAAAGATAAAAGAAACAGTCTTCATGATAAATCAAAAAGGCTGGCGGATGATAGAGATAAACTTAACAAAGATATTAGAACACTTAGAAACAGAATATCTGATCATAAAAATAAAAGAGATGAGTTAAACGAAAGAGTACAAAATGTAAAAGAAAAAAGAAACAGACTCAATAAATCATATACTCAAATAAAAAAAGATATCGAGCAACTTGAAAGAGAAAGATCTTCATCTTCTGGTACAAACATAAAAGTTTTAAAAAAACAACTTCGAACACTTGAAAACGAACAGATGACTCAGCCTATGAAACCACAAAAAGAAAAAAAGTTAATTGAAGTCATATCCGATCTTCATAATAAAATTAAAGAACATGAAGAAAAACTAAATAAAGACCCTAAACTTAAAAAAGCAGTTGAAGAAGAAAAAATTATAAAACAAAAAGCAGAAAAACAACATGATATAGTAGAAAAACTAGCTAGTAGAGCTCAAGAAGAACATAAAAACATGATAGATCTAGTAAAACAACTTGAAAACATGATTAAAAAGGTTAATCAAACACAAGAAACAATTGTTATGACAAAGATTGAAGCAGATAAAGTACATAAAGAATTTATTGAATGTGTCGATAAGATTCATGATCTTGAAAGAAAAATAACATCTGATAAACAAAAAATCCGTAAAACAAAGAAAGAAGAAGAAAAAACAACTGCTCATAAAGAAGCAAGTGATATATTTGAAAAATTCAAACGTGGTGAAAAATTAAGCACAGAAGATTTAATGACACTGCAAAAAGCAGGATTAATTTAAACATATTTAATCTGAGGGATGTAATTTATGCAATGTGAACTCTGTGGTAGAGATTGTGATTGTAAACCAGCTGTTGTAGACGACGTAAAAATGATGCTTTGTCCAAATTGTTTAAAAAAACATGGTAAAGCAACTAGTCCAATAGTTTCTAATAAAATGAAAAGTCCTACTATCTTAGGTAGACTTAGAAAACCTCGTGAAAAAGATGTCTATAAAGATATGGATAAAGAACTTGTTTCAAATTTTGCTGATATAATTAAAAAAGCAAGAAAGAAAAAGGATTTAACCCGTGAAAAACTAGGTTTTAAGATAGGTGAAAGAACTGTTACAATTTCAAAAATTGAAAATGGTGATCTAAAACCTTCTGATAAAATAGCTGAAAAGCTTGAAAAAGAACTAAATATTAATCTTTTTGAAGAAGTTGAAAGTGTTTCATCTAATGATCTGAAAAATAGACATAGAGGAAAAGGTTTGACACTTGGTGATTTCATTAAAAGAAAATAATTTTTGTTGTTATGAAAAAAAATTTAGATGAAGCTGTTTTAGCTTTAAAAAGTGGTAAACTTATTTGTTATCCAACTGATACAATTTATGGCATTGGTGCAGATATTAAAAATGATAAAGCAGTAGAAAATGTATATAAAATTAAAAATAGACCAAAAAAATATCCTTTATCTGTTGCTGTTTCAAGTATTAAAGATATTGAAAAAATAGCTTATTTTGATAAAAAAAGTAAAATTCTAGCTGAAAATTTTTTACCTGGGCCTTTATGTCTTATTTTAAATAAAAAAAATGTTGTTTCAGATCTTATTACTGCAGGTCTTGATAAAGTTGCTGTGAGAATACCTAACAATAATATTTCTAATTGTTTAACTAATAAATTTGGCCCGATTACTTGTACTAGTGCTAATATCCATGGTAAACCTACGCCAAAAGTTATTAACAATATTTATATCCAGTTTAAAGGAGAAATCGAAGTTTATATTGATTTTGGAGAGCTATCAAATAAACCATCAACAATAGTTGATGCAACTCAAAATAAAATTAGTTTTATAAGGCAAGGTTTGATTTCAAAAGAAGATATAATTAATGTGATTTAAAATGGATGAAGAAATATATGAAAAATACTTGCTTGCAGGAAAAATTTCTAGAGAAGCAAGAGATTATGGCTTAACTCTTATCAAACCAGATGTGACTTTTTTAGAAGTTGCAGAAAAAGTTGAATCAAAAATTAAAGATAGGGGAGCAGATCTATCTTTTCCAGTTAATATTTCTGTAAATAATCTGGCTGCTCATTACAGTCCAACCCATGATGATAAACATGTTTTTAAAAAAGGTGATCTTGTAAAACTTGATTGTGGAACACATGTGGATGGATATATAGCTGATACAGCAGTTACAATTGAAGTTGAAACAGATAAATATTCTGATTTGATAGATGCATCAAAAAAAGGTCTTGAAACAGCCATAAAAAATGTAAAATCAAATGTTAAATTGTCAAAAGTTGGAAAAAATGTTCAAGAAACTATAAATTCATATGGTTACAAGTCTATTGATAATCTTACAGGTCATAGCTTGAAAAAATATATACTTCACTCCGGTATCTCTGTTCCAAGTGTTAATGATATTACTAATATTGGAAAACTAAAAATTGATGATGTGATTGCAATTGAGCCATTTGCAACAAATGGAAAAGGACACGTAATAACTGGAAAGGGTAGTAATATATATTTATGCCAAAATTCTATGAAATCCCGTTTGATACGTGATAAAAGATCAAAACTTATGTTTCAAAGATTTAAAAAAAGATTTAAAACACTTCCTTTTGCAGAAAGATGGGTGGAAAAATATTTTAAAAATAGTAGAAATATTCTAAGAAGACTTCAAATGTATGGTTATATAACACATTATCCACAGTTAATAGAGCAGGATAAGGGTATGGTTTCTCAAAAAGAACATACCGTAATTGTTACAAAAGATGGATGTGAGGTTACAACTTGAAAAAGAAAAACAAAAAAAGTAGTATCACTAGTATTATAAAATTTGAAGAACTATCTTGGAAAAAAATTGATGAGCTTGACAAAGAAAAAACTATAGTTTTTTTACCAATTAGCCCTATGGAAGAACATGGTCCGCATCTTCCAGTTGGTACAGATTTTTTAACTGCACGTCATGCCGCGTCTGATTCTATAAGAATTTTAAATAAAGAAAGATCAGATTTAAATTTTGTTTTGTTTCCAGCTCTTCCTATTGGTTTTTGTGATTTTAATACAGATTTTCCTGGTAGTATTTCTTCTAGTAGTAAAACAATAAAAAATATAATTTTTGATATAGGTTCAAATTTAGCAAGGCATGGTTTCAAATATTTAATTATTTGTACTTACCATATGGCTCTTCCTCATTTAAAAGGAGTTCTTTCAGCCATAAAAAAACTTGAGAAAAAATATGATATGAAATGTTATGAGCCGTGGAGTCCTTATTTTTATGGTGGGATGATTGAAAAAAATGAACCAAAGCTTGGTTTTGATACAAGTAAAGAAGTCCATGCCGGTTTTCGTGAAACTAGCCTTATGAAATACCAGTATCCATACCTCTTGGATGAGTCATATAAAGACCTTCAGAGTATCTATCGTAATCTTAATAGTCCAAAGGTTGTTGGTAAAAAATTCAAAGAACTTGGACTTAAGAAAGGTTATGTAGGAAGCCCAGCTCGTGCTGATGCTGACTATGGTAGATGGTTTTATGGTGAAACTGTTAAAGTATTTGTAAAAGCAGCTAAAGATTTGTATGATGGTAAAGAATTAATTAATCTTCCAGATGATGTTAAAAGAAATATGAAACTTCTTTTTTGGATGTAATTATAATCTATCTATTAAAGAACTAATCATTAATGGTAAAACAACTGTTGCATCTCCATCTATTGTTACATTATCTGCTTTTTCTTTTATTTTACCCCAACTTATAGCCTCTCTTGTTTGTGCACCTGATAGACTTCCATCAAATTCTTGAGCGGTTGTGTTATATACCACATAATCAAGTCCATCTTTAAATTGGTTCCACCATATAGTATGATGCTTAGATATACCTCCACCAATAATGAGTGCACCAGTTTTTTCTGATTCAAAAACAATATCAGATAGGTCTTGTTCATCTTTTAATAGATCAATTGTAAAATCACGATGCTCCTGATAATACATCCAAAGTTGAGATCCAAATGCGCCATCAGTAATACCTGGTACAAATATAGGAATTTTATTTTTATAAGCCCAGTATATTATTGATTCTTCTTTTTTTTCTTCGTTTTCAATTTTTTTTCCAAATTCCCAAATAATTTCCTTTGTTGACCATTTTGTTTTTTCTTTAGAAATTTCATTTAGTATAGGCTGCATTCTTTTTTCAAGAACTTCACCATAGCATTTGTTTGGGATAAAGATATTTCCAAGTCTGTTTACTCCTTTTTTATGTAATTCAGTGTCATCTACCATAAAATGACCGTGATAGTAGTTTTCCCAAAGCCTAGCTAGGTCATGGTCAAGAGTTCCACAGGTTGTAATTACTACATCAAATAGTTTTCTTTTAATGAGTTCCTTAATTACACCGCGTGTTCCCGTGGATGTTATACATGCTGGAAATGATAAAAATTTTGTACAATTTTTTTCTTTTATCATTTTTTCAAGTATATTTACTCCTTTAGCTAGTTTTTTTGCGGTAAATCCACCTGATTCATAGTATTCTTTTACTAGTTCATCTGTGGTCATATTTTTTTTTAGTTCAATGTCTTTTACTGGTTTTTTCTCCATTTTTTCACCTTTTTAGTAAATACTTATTGCTCCGTATCCTACACATGAGCTACCTGGATGCACCTCATAGGAAGATCCATATTTAAGTAATTCTCCTTTTTCTGCGCCAAGGTTTTTTGATGCATAAATCATTGCTGATACTGGTCCGTATCCACACATAGAAATATTTTCTTTTTCTACAGTTTCCACAAGGTTTTTTGGATCTAGTTTTAATATTTCTTTTATTGCTTTTTTATCTTGGGTTTCAGCATATTCATCTACATTTTTTCCTGCTGGCGGCATTGACATATAGTTAAAACCTACATGTGAAAAATCACTGCTAGCAATTATTGTTACTTTTTCTTCTGTTGATTTTATCGCATTTGAAATTATTTTGCCTATCTCTTTGTTTGTTTTATTATCCTGCATGCTTATTGTTATCGGAACAAAACTTATTTTTTTATCTTTTGCAAGGTATTGTAAAAAAGGAATTTGCACTTCTATACTGTGTTCACTTTTGTGTGCGGTTTTATCATCATCTATAATCCCAGTATGTATTTTTTTTGCTAATTCTTTGTTTATTTCTATATCTCCCAAGGGTGTTCTCCATTTACCTTGCGTCATCGTTGCAACACCTGATCCCATACCTGTATGGTTTGGACCAAGTATAATAAATGTATCAGCAAATCCGTTTTCTGCAATTTCTTTGTATGAATAAGCTGCGATCGGTCCGGAGAATACTAATCCTGCATGTGGAACTACTACTCCGTATATTTTTTCCCCTTTGTTTTTTATTTCCGGTATATATCCAGGTCCTCTTTTGTCTTTGAAACATTCCTTTATTCTATCTATTAATCTTTCTTTATTTGCTTCGTAGAATTGTCCTGAGACTGCTGGTTTTCTTATTTCATCCATTTTTTTTGTAACCTCCGTTTCTTAAATTGTATTATACAACTATTTTGTAAAATTAAATTTTTGGGCTACAAAAAGATATAAATATAACAATCGAATACGGAATTTTAATCAATTAGGTAGGATAACAAATGGAGACGGTATGTCATATTGAAATAATTAAGGATGGAAGAGACTTTGTTGCAAGAGCCCATATGTCAGATGGATCTATTAAAGAATACCGCCATCAGATATTTGAAGATGTTTTAACTGAAATGGTAATAGACCTTCAAGAAGAATTATCTGACTAAACTATTATTTTTTCTAAGAACTAATTTTTTTTGTTTTCACAGTGGCAAATGTAGGATACTCCAAAAGTTGTAATAATAGCTGTTCCAAGTATTACAATAAAAGCAACACCTATGAATAATTCTTCATTTAAGAATTGTTTCCCAAATGTTATTGCAAGAATTGCAGCCGCAAGCCCCCGTGGCATCATAAAAGTAACTGTTTGTTTGTCATCTGTTTCAAAGTTTCCTTTGTATGTCGATATTTGTATTGCTAAATATCTTAACACTAGTAGAATTATTATTACAATAATTCCTAATATTACAAATTCAGGTTTTATTATCTTTGTACTTACTAAAAGCCCAAGATATACAAAGAAAAATGTTCTAATAACAAAAGAAGTAAGGCCGTGGAATTCCTTTGTATGTTTGTCCATTTCAAAACCTCTGCCTTGGTAGTTTATCATTTTTAGGATTTTTTTATCATTTCCAAGAACCAGTCCAAACATTAAACATGCTATTGCACCTGCTCCTTCTCCTCCTTGGTTTTTTCCTACTAAAAAAATAGTTGATGCATATAAAAGAAAGGCGATAGCTAAAGTTAAGATATAAGAGTATTTTTCTTTTCTAACTTTATTCATTATAAATAGCCAAATAAGACCTATTACAATTCCTATCACAATTCCAACAGAGAATGTTTTTACAACATTTCCAACACCGACTAATAGATTTATTTCTCCTAGTTGAAAAACCATATATGCTATTGCAAAAGCAACTACGATACATATAGGATCAGTAAGAATACTTTCAATTGATGCTATCATTTTTGTTTTTTCTTGAAGATTTTTTAACCTGTACGCTAGAGGAATTACTATAGGGCTACTTGTTCCACCAACTATCGCCCCAAGCATTGCACCAATAATTAGGCTGTTACCTTGTATAGAAATTGCGTTAATTGAGTCTAAACCAATAATTAAAGCTATAGTTCCAAAAAAACTTAATAGAAAACTACTAAGTGTAAGTAAAAGCCCTCTAGGTGCTCCTCTGAATAGTTGATAGATGTCTGTATTTATTCCACCGTCAAAAAGAATTATAATTATTGCTATAGCTCCTACAAAACCTGATATGGTATCAAGTAATCCAGGATAATATGTTGCAAGTTCAGGTATTCTAAAAATATAACCAATAATCAAGCCAGAAAGAAGATGAAAATATAATTTCCTATAAAACCAAGAATCATCACAAGCCCTATTGTTCCAAGCCAAGAAGCTAGTGTCAAAGGATCCATTTAAATTAAAAATATTTGTATTTCTTTTAAATGTTCTCTTTTAATAAAATATTGTTTTATAGATTTGGCATTAGTAAAACTGCAACAATTACTGCTGCTAAAAGACCATACATAAAATAAATCATTATTTTTCTTCTTTTCTGCATTTTTGAAAATTTTTGTTTACATTCTTCTGAACAATAGGTTTCATTTACAGGTATTGACTTCATACATACATGACAATGGTTATGTGGTGGTATTTTTTCTGCCATATTAAATCACTTTCTACCAATGCATTTCTTAGTAAAATATTTTTCTAATGTTTTATTTCATTGTTTTCTCTGCATACTTTTTCTAAAATTGGTATAAATTTATCAATTGTTTCTTTTTTTATATGTGGCATTAAAACAATTCTTATCGCAGATAGCCTTCTAAGATGATTTACTTTATAACCTTTTTCTGAAAGTTTTTCTTCGATTAATTCAGGATTTTTTAGTTTTATAGATAGAACGTTTATTGTTGGTTTTATAACTGGTTTTAATCCAATTTCTAAAATTTTTGAGTGTAAATATTCTGTATTTTTTATACATTTTTTTACAATTTTTTTATAGCCAGTTATACCTAAATATTTTGCTACTGCATATGCTGAAACTGTTGCGCCACCAGGCCTAGTGCCAAGTAATCCTGCTTGTTTTTTTAGACTTATGTATGGTGTTTCAACAGTAATCTCATCTAGCCATTCTTTGTTTCTCAAAACAAGGCTTCCCATAGGAATACAAGAGCATCCCATTTTGTGCGCATCGATAGAAATCGATGATACGCCTTTTAATTTAAAATCAAAGTCAGGGAGTTTATATCCAATTTTCTTTAGAAAAGGTATAACATATCCTCCGAAAGCTGCATCTACATGTAGAAATATATGTTCATCTCTACAAATGTCACTTATTTCTTTTATCGGATCAATTGTTCCAAGTTCAGTTGATCCAGCTATCCCAACAACAGCCGCAGTGTTTTCATTTATAGTATTAATTAATTTATCTATATTTAATGTATATTTGTTATCTAGGTTTATAGATCTTATTTTCAAATCCATTAATGATGCTATTTTTTTAAAAGAAAAATGTGAGCTTTCTGGAACTATTACTTCTCTTTTTTTTGAAAGATTTTTTGCAATCCACATGGCTGTAATATTACTTTCTGTGCCGCCACTTCCATTTATTACTTCAGATTTTTCTGGAGCGTTTAAAATTTTTTTTAAAAATTTTATATATTTTTCTTCGATTTCTTTTGTTCCTGGAAAAAGTTTGGGATCTCCTAGGTTTGTATCGATAAACTCTGTCATTGCTTTTTTTGCAACTGGATGTGGCAGTGTACACATTGATCCAAGTATTTGTCCTTTTTTAAATTGAAAATCTTTTTCTTTAAACTTTTTTAGTTCTTTTATTACTTTTTCCATTATCGTTTTGATGATAAAAATATTGTTTTAAAAAAGGTTTGGGTTTTAGAAAATTTATTTTTTATGATTTTTTTATAATTATTTAAATGTCATATTTAATATTTTTACAGAATGTTTTAATATATGAAATTGTATTTTGTTTACATGATGGAAAAAGAAACAAAATCTCAGGGAGAGGAAGTTACATCTTTTCTGAAACTACCGGTTTATACTAGACAAGGAAGATATGTAGGATATGTTAGAAATGTTTTTCTTGATATGGATGAGAAAAAATTAGGAAGTCTACTTGTTACTAATACAAATCCAACTTTAGTTGAAGGCACTGTTGATGTAGCTGTTCCATATAGATGGGTTAATTCTGTTGGAGATATTGTTATTTTATCGTATTTTCCAGATAGAGTAACAACCCATAAGAAAAAAGAAAAAAAGGAAGAAACTGAAGATTCAGAAATTGATGTAATTGAATAAAAGAGAATTCTTTTATTTTTTATTCTTGTTTATTCAATTCTATACATTTTAGTTTAAATTTTCTTTTTTAAAAACAGTTTGGAACTATATCTTTCAATATATTTTACTTTTAACGCTTATTTTGTCATTATCTTAATAAGTAATTAGAAAGAAATATATTTAAGGTGAAAAACATATGAAAAAAATAAATATTTTTATAATATTATTTTATTGGAAAGTATTTTATATAATGAAAGATATATAACTATAGTAAGAAGATTGTATGTATTAAAATAAGAGTTGTACAACAATCTTTATATATGTTGAAACCTAAATATATATTGAAAATATAATAAATGGTGATAAAAAATGAAGAACAGTCTTGGAACAATTAAAATCGTAATGATAGTAGCAATATTTATGTTAAATATAATTGCCATTTTTCCTACAGTTTCTTCAGGTGAGACTGGTAATTATTCAGAAGTGGTTAATTCAATTTTAGCTAAAGAAAATCAAGATGAAAAAGCAATTTCTTATAATCAATATATTGATGTTATTTTCGATGTAGAACAGTTGAATAAACCTCTTGTTATTGATCAATCAGTTAATATACCTGTAACAGTTAAATATTGGCATGATGTACCTGAACAATTATATAAAGCTTTTGGTTTGTTTCCTCTTATAAGAAATCAATTTTTCTTTGGAGCTGCAATGGCCCCCCAAGTACAAATTAAACTTGATTTTATTGATAAACCCGATTGGGCTAATTTAAATTTTCAATCTCCTAGCGTTATAGTTGATATTCCTAATCCAGGAGAAACAATAACTGTAACTACTACTATGATCCTTTCTCCATATAGGGAGGCTCCTGCAAAGCCAAAAAGCATTGATATAGAAGCTTCAGTAGAATCTCAAGGTAGATTAAAAAGTTTTAATAGACCCTTTACAATAAGCTTTACTCCTTCTTATATTCCTATGATTTTTGTGAGAATAAATGAGCCTGTAAGGGAGGTATCTCCACGAGAAACAGTAACTTTTGAAGTCGAAATAATAAACAATGCTAATAAATATACTCTAGTTGAAGTAGACTTTGATGCATCAAGAGAATGGGCACCTGTTTTAAGCCCAAGAGAGGTTGAAATACCTCCAGGACGTAGAGAAACTGTTATATTTTCAGTTAAAGCACCGTATGGGCTTGGTTGGCATGATAAGACTACCTCTATGACACTAACTTGTCAGCCTTATCCTTCTCCTTTACCAACCAACTTTTCACAATATGAAATAGGTGAAGTTAAAGCAGATATTCAAATTACTAATTATGGATTTTCTATATCTGGAATTGAGCCATTTTTGGTGTTCATAATAATAATATTTGTCATAATATTAGTTGTATGGTTTAGACTAAAAAAAGAAGAAAAATAGTTATGAGGTGAATTCAATTATAAAAAAATCGGTAATTTCTTTATCATTAATTTCATTTTTGCTATTAACAGCATTTTTATTCCCAATAGTATCTTCTCAAGAAACTGAAGAAGATATAAAAGCTATGATAAACGCAAAAATTGATGGCGATATACCCTCGATAGAACGTTCGAATTGGACAGCTATAGAGATTGAGATTGAGGATGCTTTTGGACTAAACTGGACATTTTTACAGAGTCAATTTAATGATCTTTACATGAAGTTGATTTGGCCATTTATGTTTGGTAAAGATGTAGATAAATATCTAGGCTATACAACCTTGAGATTTAAACCAGATATAGTTCAAGGTGATCCAAATGGTTGGGAATTAAAAGTTGAACCTGCTACTATAAGTGGTACTACAGACGGACATAAACATAAGGTAATACTTTATGCCCAAATAGATGAATTTGCTGCAGATTATAGTGTTGTTGCAGGTATAAAATGTACTAGAATCCTTTCAAATGGAGAGGTAGAAGGAGAATCTTATATAAATATCCCTCTAAAAGCAGCCGCGTTTAATTATATACGTATGGATGCAATTGACTCAAAAAAACAAACATCTCCTAGATCAATAGTTAATTTTGAAATAGACATAACTAATAGGGGTTTTTATGAAGATGTTTTTATGTTTGAAGTGAAGGGAGATAAGGAGGTTTCTGGGAAAATTGCAGAGGCTGGTCTTTTACTGGAAGCTGGGGAAACAAGAACAGTTACCCTTAGCGTTCTTACACCTGATAAATTTTATGATCCTGGAACATCATATAATATTGATATTTATGTACATTCTACAAGCGATCCCACTAAACAATATGTTGGTAGTGTAGTTGTAGAATCTCTTGGTTTTCATATTAATATTTTAGCAATAACAACACTTGTTATAGTTATTATTTTATTGATTATAATTTTTTACATAATAAAAAATACAGACTTTAGCAAAAAGAGATTATCAAAGTATGTACAGTCTAGATCTAAAAAGAAAAAACAAAGGAAAGAAGACGGAGATAAAGAAGGGTTTTTATTAGGTTTTTTTAAAAAAGAAAAAAAACCTAAAGAAAAGAAAAAAGTAAAAGATGAGAAAAAAGAAACTAAAGAAAAAAAGCCTAATAAAGAAGAAAAAGAAAGTTTTCTCTCTACTCTTCTTAAAAAAGAAGAAAAAAAACCTGAAATAAAAGAACGAGAAAAAGAAGAAGTAAAAGAAGAATCAGTTGAAAAAAAACCTAAAAAAGAAGAACCAAAAAAAGAAACCAAAGAACCAAAAGAATCCTGGAGAGAAAAGAGGAGAAAAAAGAATAAGAATAAAAAAGAAAAAGCTCTTAAAAAAATACGTAAAAAATAATTCTATTATCTTTTTTTAAACAAAAATTGAACCTATTGAAAACCTTGGAAGTATAATAACTAGTATAGATATAGCTGAAATAAGCATTAAAATCCATACAGTTGCATTCCAACGTATTATTTTTACACCATCTAGAGGTCCAAAGGGCAAAAGGTTAAATGTTCCCATAAATGCGTTTATAAAACATATAAAACCTGCAATAGAGCTTAGTATTGTTTCTTCATATAATAATAACAGATATATAGGTAGTGTTATCCCTGCAATTATAATGTTAGTTAAAGGTCCTGCCATTGCTATTTTTCCTGTTTCATAACTTCTAGCGCCACCGCGAAAGGTAACAGCACCTGGGGCTGCAAAAATAAATGGTGTGAAAAGCCCTAGTATAAACGCAAGTAAAAGCCCTCTTGGGTACATTCTATATTCAGCCCATAGTCCGTGTTTTTGTGCCATAAACTTATGAAATAATTCATGGAAGAAAAATGCAGTTAAAATCCCCAAAAAAGATAAGGGTATAACGTATATGAGCGTTTCAAAATTAGTTATAAAAAATTTATTAGTCTGTGAAATTTTTACAATAGCAAAAGAAAAAGCAAGTGTTAGTACAATTATTGAAATTAACAAGTGTTTTATTTCAATACTACTAAACTTACCAGGTCTACTTGCTTCAATTGTTCCTTTTGGAAAATACATGTATTCTCGTGGTGGAATATCATGAAACGAGGTGTACACTTTTCTTTCTTTATTCATTTTTTATCAAATAATAAAACGTTTATTTATCAAGTTTTTGAAAGTAAAAAAATATTAAAGGTTTAAACCAAGATTTGCTAGATATGGTATTGCTACAAATGTCCCAATCATACTACCAACGTTAGCCAGAGCTACAACTAATAGAAGTTTTATAACCCTATTTTTCCAGAAATCACTAAAGTTATCAAGCTCTCTAAGTTCTTTGAAATCTTTTATCTTAGGAGTTCTTACTTTTGCTTCTACCCATCCAGCTACCCATCCAGCAGCAATCGCTGGATTTAGAGAGGTGAGTGGTGCTGAAACAAAAGCTGTAAGCCACGTAAGAGGATGTCCACGGGCAATTATTGTTCCAATTGCAGAGAGTGTTCCATTTATCAAAAACCACATCCCTAGAGCAAAAAGACCTTTTTCAATTCCGCCAGTAGAGATTATATATATAATTAAGGCAGCAAAAATAAAAGGTATCGCATAACCTACAACTTTTAAAATACTAAATCTTTTTTTAGGAACAAATTCTAGTTCTTTTAAGTTAAGATCCTTTCTAGGGTTTTTAATATGTTTTTCAATTCCATTTAAATGACCTGCACCAACTACTGCTACTACTTTTCCTTTTTTACTTTCATTTAGTATTTTTCTAGCGATATATTCGTCTCTCTCATGGATTAAAACATTACTAACACTTGGAGCAATATTTCCAAATTCTTCCATCATAGAAGAAATTACATCTTGATCCATTATCTCTTCGAGATCAAGCTCTTCTAGTTCTTCTTCATCAAAACCAACTATTGCTTTTAAAAACTCCCACACTAGCCTAAACTTTTCACGTATACCCATTTTTTTCCAAGCACGCTTGAGAGTAACAGATATATCTCTATCAACAAGTGCCACCTCTAAACTATGTTTTTTTGCCACATCCATTGCAGCAATCATTTCAGAGCCTGGTTCAACTCCATATTCTTTACCAAGTTTTCTCTGAATTGATGATAAGAAGGTTTGGGCGAGCATAAAAAAAGCATTGTTTCCTTTCAAAAGGGTTGTAACTGGTTTATTTTCCCATTTATCCTTATTTTTAATTGATTCATATCGTCTTTTACATAGTTCCACTGCGACAATATCTGGTTTTTCTTTTTCAATTACTTCTTTTACTTCTTTAACACTATCTTCTGAGATATGTGCAGTTCCTACTAGTATTATATTATCGTTTATTATTTTCTTCAAAATATATTCTCCTCAAAGTTTTTAGATATATCTTGATTTTTCATTTTACAAGAATAATTAACCAAATAAAAAAATTGTTTTATATTTCTGCTTCAAATTCTTCAACAGTTGGCTTGAAATCTTCGTATTTTTTTATTTCACCTTTCACTTTTAGTATTTCACGTGTTAAAAGCCAGTACACTAAAGCAAGAGCTCTTCTACCTTTGTTGTTAGTTGGAATTACTAAATCTAAATAACGTGTTTCATTGTTAGTATCACACATTCCAATCACGGGTATACCAATATTTTTTGCTTCATGCAGGGCCTGCTGATCAGCAAGAGGATCAGTTAAAATAACCATTTCAGGTTCTCTAAAACCACGTGCACTAGGATTAGTAAGAGTTCCTGGTCTAAACCTTCCATCTAAAACCTTTATACCTGTATATTCACCCATTTTTTTAATAGGTGTTTGACCGTATTGCCTGACACTTACTGCAAGAACGCCATCTGGATTATATTTTGAAATAAACTTAGCAGCAGTTTTTATACGTTGATCTGTTTTTTTAACATCGATTATGTATAAACCGTCGTTTCTAACTTTATAGATGAATTCTTTTATATCTGAGGTTTTTTGTCTTGTACCAATGTGTGCACCAGAGGTCATATAGTTTTCCTCAGAAATAGCCATCTCTTCAGTTTCTTCTTCTTTTGTTTCAACAGGATCTTTTGTTTGTTTTTTCTCTTCTTTTTTTTCCGGTTTTTCTGCCATTTATTCTTCCTCTTAAAAAAATAAGTTTTTTAATTTTCTTCTATTCTCTTAACAGTAATAGGTATTGCATCTTTTTTAAATTCAAGCATAGCTATATCAATAGGTGATACTAGATCTTTAGGTATTTTAATTAAGGTTGGAGCGCCCATTGATATTTGAAGTGCTCTTGCGCCTACGATTCTTGCTTTTTCAAATCTGGTATATTTCAAATTAATTCACCATTTATTATAAATAATGGGAGCTATCAATAATGAAAGCATTTAAAAAACTTACCCTTAAAATAAGGTAAAAAAATAACTTTTTTAAAATTTACGAGCGCCTTCGGTGAAATCTCCAGATCTATTTGAAAATTCATCAAGTGCTAACTGCATATCAATTGTTATATCTCTGAGGAGTTGATCTAAATATTCGTTTTTAAATTCTTTTTCCCCATCCATATCAGAAAAAAGTTTTCCAGTGTAGCCTCTATCGTCTTTGTGTATTTCTATATTATATAATGTCTCTTCCATTCTATTACCCCTCTTCTCAAAGTAATATAGCTATTATTACACCACATGTATATAAAAAACTTTTGGAAAAATCTTTTATTTTATAGCATTCGTTTGATTAAACTGTTGATCTCTTTACCACGGTATCCTAAAGCACCGTTTTTGTTGAAAGTTTGTTTTATACCTTCAAATCCTTTTTTAGGTGGATTCAGTCGGAAAATAGGTTTAACATTTGGAAGTTCCTTATATCTAAATTTGTTATCAACAATTGCTTCAGAAAGTTTATCAATGTTTTCAAAAGTAGTTGCTGATTTAACATATTTATCTGTGATTTCTTTGTCACCAGAGAGTCGTCCTCTTTTCTCAATTAAATTACCAAGTGTTTTTTTGTCAATTTTACCCCAGGTTACATAGTCTTTTACTATTTGAAGCATACCTTTTGTAGTTTTATTTTCTTCAACTATAACCAAATGATTAACACGTGTAAGATTCAATAATTTAAGTGTTTTTTTTATCTTAGGTTTAATGTTTATTTTTCCTCTAACTCTTAGGATTGCGTAAGTCATTATTTTTTAGCCTCCTTGATTTTTTGCAGTTCTTCGTCTTGTTTTTCTTTTTCAAGTTTTATTGCACCGGAGACAATGCCTACTTTTTTAATTTCATTTTGGATAATACGCATCTCAGCGTTTTCAACAAGAGCATCAAACACAGCTTTAGCATAATTTACTGTAGTACGTGTTTTTCCTTTAGTAAATGCCCAGCAGTCTTCAATTCCGGCAAGTGTGAGTATCTTTTTTGCAACATCTCCAGTTGCAAGACCAATTCCACGAGGTGCTGGTTTAAGAGTTATAAATACACTACCGCTTTTTCCACTAATTGAATAAGGAACAGTATGAGGTTTACCGCATCCGCATTCCCATGAGCCGCATCCACGTCTAATTTCTATAATATTTAATTTAGCGTTATTAATTGCTTTTCTGATACTTGCACCTACTTCTTTACCTTTAGCTTGGCCAAAACCTACATATCCATTGTTATTTCCAACAGCAACAGTTATAACAAATTTTATTCTACGGCCGCTGTCAGTCATACGCTGGACCATATTTACATCTATTACTTCATCTGAAAGCTCAGGTAGAAGTAGATCAACAATCTCTGGTTCACGGATGGGAAGACCTGTTTCTAAGGCATCAGCCATTGTTTTTATTTCACCAGACATAACTTTTTTACCAAGTTTTGTCTTAGGCTCCCAGTTTACCGGCTGCGGATCTCTTTTTCTAGGCCTTCTTCCCTTTCTTCTTGCTGGCATTATTTACCTCCAGATATCTTTTTTTTAATTGTATCAACATCAGTTGCAATTTTATCATCAATATGTTTACCAGTAATTCTATCATCACTTGGAAGTTTTTCTTGATTGTGTAAAATAGTTATTCCTGCATCAAGAGCACCTTTTAATGATGCAAAAACTTTTGATCCCTTTACTGGTCTTTGTCTACCGATATCAAGAACACTTTCTTTAACACCTTCATCTTTTGCCCTGTTTGCAGCCAAGTAGCCTGTAATGTATGCTGAAGGAGTATTTGAAGTTGAATATTTCCAGTTGAAATTGTTTTTTAATTCATTTGATACAGCTTGTGCGATAATATTATCGCCGCTTTCTTTGTATTTTACAAACTGAACAATAGTTTGATTATTTGTTTTTCTTACAACCATACGGGTTTTATGTGATCTAAGAAGCCCCAATCTTTTCCTGTAATCTGTTTTTCCTTCTCGTCTGCGTCTGGGTTTTACCCTGTATCTTGGACCCTTACTCATTATTTTTCCTCCTTTAATACACCGTCAGATAAAAGATGTGTTTTAAGATGATGTCTGCTTCTAAACTCTCCGCCTTTTGCTTTCATATAATATTTTCTATAAACAGAAGGTGTAATCTTTTTATCACTACGTAGTTCTCTTAAATATTTTCTAATAGGTCTAATTGTTTTAATCCATCTTTCTTTTTTTGGAAGACGGGCGTATTTTGCTCCTTTTCTTGAGCCGTAGCCGCTTCTTCTGCCTTTTTTAATTTGTTTTTGTGAAAATTTTTTTCTACCGCTAGATATACCGACCTTCTGCTTTGCCTTAACTGCTTTACCTTTGATAAGCACTCTTATATCATCTTTAGTAACAGCTTTTGCAATCTCATCAAGTCTATCATGATCCATCCATACTCTGTTCTCTCCGCATTTAAGAAGTTTTGAAGCCATTCTTCGTTGATTCCTTAAATCAGCCATCTTTAATTACCTCTTTTTATAAGTTAAGTATTCTAATATCAAGTTTTTCAGCTTTTTTTTCTATATCCATTCGTTTTTTTGTACCAACTGAGCTACCTATTCTTGCCGCCTGGGTGTCAGGGTTTAACTTTTCTAAATCATTTGAATTAAAAACCATTATCTCTTCAAAACCTGAAGAATGAAGGCCACGTGTTTTTTTAGGGCCTCTAAAACCAATTCTAACCCTACTAGGCCTGTATTTTTTATTAATTCGCATCTTTGATGTGATACCATCAGGTCTGCGCCAATTTTTCTTTATTCTTTTATATCTAAACCATTCCTCTCTTAAAAATTTTGGAGATCTAGCTTTAATTTCTTTTCTTTTCTCAATTTCTTCTTTCAGCTCAGAAGATAGCTTTGGTTTCTTTTTCTTTTTTATCTCTTTCTTTTTTTCTTCTTTGGGTTTTTCAGCTGGTTTTTCTTTTGTCTCTTTTTTAGGTTCCTTTTCTTTTTTCTTTGTTTCAGTTTCAGGTTTTTCTTTTTCCTTTTTTTCTTGTTTTTTTGTTGTAACTTCTTTACTTTTGTAATTTTTAATTATCTTATCAGCAATATTATCTGTTATACCACTTATTTTTGTAAACTCAGCTTTTTTTGCTTTTTTGATTTTTTCTACACTATCAAAACCGTTTTCAACAATAGCTTTTGCTTTTGCCTCACCAATTCCTTTGATATCTGTTAATTCTTTGATTAAATCTTTTTTAGCCATAGTTTTTATCCTCCTCTGCTGATTCTATAAACACCATCTTGATATACTCTGATATCTCTTCTTTTAACAGAGGTTGCACGCTCAATGTTTGCAACGGTCTGACCTACTTTTTCCTTGTCTATTCCAGAAACTGTGACATCATCATCTTTTGTTTCAACTTTTACGCCCTCTAAGATATTTGCTTTTCTTGGAGCTCTTTCACCAAGGAAATTTTGAATAATAAAAATGTTACCTTCAACATTAGTTTTAATTGGAAAATGAGAAAAAACAGTTTTCATTTTATATTCAAAGCCTTCAGATACACCTTTTACCATATTTTTGATGTGTGCGACAAAGGTTCCAATAAGGGCTTTTTGTTTTTTTCTAACATTTTTAGAGTGAATTGTAATACTATTATTTTCAACCTTAATATCTATTCTAGGATGAGAAAAAACTCTTGAGGTTTCTCCTTTTTCTCCTTTGACTGTAAGTTTTGAATCTTCAATGATTGCTGATACGTTTTCAGGGAGTTTAATTGTTTGTTTTATTTCAGGTATTTTCATTTATTTTTCACCTCAGTAAACATATGCTAAAAGTTTTCCTCCGATTCCATTTTTTCTTGCTTCGTCCTGTGAAAGAATTCCATCTGTAGTTGTCATAATCAAAAGGCCAAAATGCTGAGCTGGAAGATATCTAGATTCCCATCTATCAAGATCATCATTTTTAATTGGATACCTTGGTTTAATAACTCCACAATTGTTAATATTTCCATTTAGATTTACCTTAAATACTCCTGCTTTTCCATCTTCAATATATTCAAACTCTTTGATGTAACCTTTATCTTTAAGTAGATTTAAAACTCCACCAATAAGTTTTGAAGAAGGCTGAATCTCGCATATTCCTTTTCCTCTTATTTCAGCGTTTTTCATAGCGGATAACGCATTTGCTAGTGGATCATTTAACATATTTTTTTGCCTCCTTATATTTATGAATATTTTTTAAATCCCATTTCTTCAGCTTTTTCTCTAAAACACTGCCTGCATATGTGAAGACCATATGCTTTAATTAGCCCTCTTTTACGACCGCATCTTTCGCATCCATCGATTCTACCATAGGTTTTCTTTTTTTCTTTTATCTTCATTCTATGACCTCCACATTGTATTTATCTTTGAAAAATTCAATAGCTTCAGATCGTGTGACTCTATGTTTATGTGGGATATGTCTTCTAGCGATACGTCTTTTTTTTACTCTGTATCCTGGTCTCTGCATTGTTATACAAACATCCATTCCAAAGATTCCAATATTAGGATCATATTTCTGTGATTCAAATAAAGTATGATCAGGTATTCCAAAGGATAAATTACCTTGATCATCAAAAGAATAATCAGCAATCTTATTTTCTCTTGTTTTAAGGGCTTGTTTTAAAAACTCTTCTGCTTTTTTATTTCTAAGAGTTACCTTACAGCCTATAGGCATTCTTTTACGAAGAGCAAGGTCCTTGTTTGTAGTCTTTGATAAAGTCTGAATTGGTTTTTGATTGCATATGTTTTTAATCACAGTTTCAGCTTTTCTAAGTTGTTCGCCTGCTTCACCGACGCCAATGTTAACAGTTACCTTTTCAATATTAGGTTTTACTTTCTGTTTTGTCTCTGATTTATCTTTTGATTTTTTAGGACTCATTTAATTTTCACCTCAGGAAGCTCTATTTCAGGTTTTGTTTTACCAATTGGAAAAACATACTCTTGAATAGTTGTAAAATCGTTTTTTCCTTTCATTACTGCAATATTTGATTTAGAAGATTCTACCTTTTTAATATCATCAATATTTGCTATTTCACCGATATGACTACCACCAATTATTATAGAAATAGTACCTTTTTTTAACTCAAATTTATCCTTGATTTCCTGGTTTTTAAAATCAATTTTTAAAGTATCCCCTGTTTTATATTCGTCTTTTTCAACAATCTTGTTTCTACCATCATGAAAGTTAATCTGAGTTTTTTTACCTTTGATAGTTTTTTTATTTTCTATTCTGCAAAGTTTCCATTTAGCATCTTTACTTGAAATAGGAACAATTACTAATTTTCCTCTTTGGTCAAATAAAACTCTATAATCTTTTTTCATTTTAGGAATAGATATAACATCCATAAGGCCAACAGGATGCTTGTAGTTTTTATTGATTTCACTATCTACAAGTATTTCACCATTTGAAATAACCCTTTTTGTTTCCCTCATAGTGTCAGCAAGCTTAAGATAATCTCTTAAAACAATTCCTAGAGGAATAGATCTCTCAACTGCATGTGAACCAGGTGAAGATTTAACTGCCCATTTTTCTTTTTTTCTATGTATTGCTAGAGTTCTAGGTGCATTAAGTCTTTTCAAGTGCTTACTCATCTATTTTTCCTCCTTTTTCTTTGTTTCTTTTTTGGAAGATGTTTCTTTCTTTTGATTTTCTTTTTTTGATGATGTTGATTTTTTTGTCTTTTTTTCTTCTTTTGGTTTTTCAGCTGGTTTTTCTTTTGTTTGTTTCTTAGGTTTTTTAGTTTCCTTTTCTTCTGTTTTTTTGGCTTTTTCTTCAGACGGCTTTTCTTTCTTTGTTTCCTTTTTAGGTTCTTTTGTTTCTTGTTTTTTTGTTTTTTCTTTTTCCTCTGTTTTTTCAGCTGATGTTTCTTCAGTTTCTTGCTCTTCAGCTTCTTTTTCTAATTCTGCTTTTCTTTTTTCTTCTTCAAGTCTTTTTCTTTGTTCTTCTTGTTCTTTTATCTGCATTTCTGCTTCTTTTTCAATTTCTTTTTTGGCTTCATCAGATAAATCTCTTTCTAGTTTACCTCTTCGCCATTTATCAGTAAGATTAAGCTTAGTAATCATAACATTACTTGGATGAATGGGTTTAGCAATCTTATTTCCGTCAGCCTTTGACATAACTATGCCCTCAACTTCTATTCTATGTTTTTTAACATCTACTTTTGCAACTTTGTCTTCATGTCCCTTATAGCTTCCACGCATTACTTTTACAGTGTCTCCTTTTATGACCGGGACTCCTCTCTTATCATATTTAAGTATTAGATTTTCCTCTAAGTGAGATGAAAGCATTTTTCTTTTTTCATGCTGAGGTGCATTGAACATATTTTTTCTTTGTTTACGTGATTTACTTGATTTCATTTTATTTATCCCCATTTCATACTATAATTGATGCGTTAGACGCAATTTTTGGGTAACGCTCCGCTGCTTCAAGTGCCACTGGTCCTTTGATCATAGATCCTTTTGTTTCACCAGTTTCAGTAACTATTACAGCAGCATTATCTTCAAATTGAACCATGGTTCCATCTGGTCTTCTAAAAGGCCTTTTTTGACGTACTATTACTGCTTTAAACAATTGTCTTCTCATATCAGCAGCGCCTTTTTTGACACTGATTATAACCATATCGCCAATGCCTGCTTTGGGATACCTTCTATGAGTGCCTTTTAATTTAGGTGTCTGAATAATTTCTACTATTTTTGCACCTGTATTGTCAATGCATTCAAGCCTTGCACCTGCAGGAAGACCTCTCATGGTTTTACCAGCGATACCCTTCATTTTTATCATCACCTTATTTTATATCTATATTTTTTCAATTGTTACAAATGAAATAGTTTTACTTAATGGACGGCATTCAGCTATTCGAACCTTGTCACCAGCTTTAATGTTCATACATGGAGGACAATGTGCAATATATTTTGAAGTTCTCTTTTCATAACGCTCGTATTTTGGTACATAGTGCATATATTCTTTTTTTACAGCAACAGACTTCTGCATTTTATCAGATGATACAACACCTGTTATAATCTGTCCTCTAATTGGTAAACTACCATGGAATGGACAGTTTCTATCCTCGCATGTTTTTTCTGGTGGTTTTACGTTTACCCCTATATTTTTTGCTTTGGGTTTTTGTTTTGCCATCTTATTTTTCACCTTATTTTTTTAATTCTATCTTCAGGTCTATAGTTTATTTTTGAGCCATTAAGGCTTATTTTTTTATCTTCATATGTAAATTCAAAAACCGCAGTTTTTTTTGCGATTCTTTTAATTTTATCATCAGTTTCTATTAGGAAGGTTTTTTTTGTTTCGTCAACTATGATCCCTTTTTTACCTTCTAATGTGGGATCAGTGCATTTTTTTATTTTTACCTTTAGCCCTATGAATTCATCACGGGCTAGTTTTTTTTCATTCATATTATATCCTCAGATTAGAGGAATCAGTCATATCTTGACTGTGTGGGTTCACGTTTTTATTATATTTATATTACTTCTGCTGTGAACCCCATTTTTTCAAGGGTGTCTTTTACTTTATTTCTGTGGTCGCCCTGAAGCTCAATTTTTCCTTCTTTTATGGTTCCACCGCATGCACATTTTGATTTAAGCTTTGTGATAAGTGAGTCCATGTCTAAATCATGGCTGTCTATTCCTTCAACGATAGTCATCATTTTTCCGTAGCGTCTTCTGTCTACAGAGATTGTGATTTTTTGTTGCTCACGTGCGATGTCTTCACAGACGCAAATTTCTTTTGGAAGACCACATACTTCACATATATCGCTCATTTATTGTTCTCCTTCCTCCCGCATGATAGTGAGTATTTTTGCAATAGTCATCCTGAGTTGACGAATTTTCCCAGGAGATGGAGGTGAACCTCCCATTGCTGCAACTCCTTTCTCATGCATCAGTTCGCTTTTTAATTCTTTTAATTTCTCATTCCTTTCTTCTGGCGTGAGATCTCTAATTTCTTTTGTCTTAAGTGCCATTTTTATGCAACCTCTTCAAGTATCTTTTTAAGATTTTTTACAATATTTTCAGCTGTTTTACCGCCAATACCATCAACAGTTGCAAGATCATCTACATCCATTTCATATAGTTCTTCAAGAGATTTTATACCTGCTTTTTCAAATTTTTTCACAACAGAGGGCCCTACACCTTGGATTTCAGTTAGTTTTTTGATATCTGTTGTTTTTTCTTCTTTCTTTACTTCTTTTTTAGGTTTTTTTGTTTCCTTTTCTTCTTTTTCTTTTTTTGGTACAAGAATATTTATTTCATCAGGAAGCCTTGCATCGGGTTTCATAATTCTAACCTTTACACCTAAAACGCCTGCTTTTAATTTTGCAACAGAGTATCCTTCATCCATTACTTCTCTAGCAGTTTCACCGCAATATTTTACATGTCCCTCTGTAAATTTCTCGGTTCTATGACGAGAACCTGTAAGTTTACCTGCAATAATCACCTGGCATCCTTTTGCACCTGCTCTCATAATACGTCTTACAGTAGAATGCCCAGCTCTTCTGAAATGCCATCCTCGTTGCAATGCTTCAGCAAGTTTTTCAGCCATAATCTTTGCATTTAAAGAAGCACGTGCTCCTGCTTCTTCAATTTCAATTTGAGGGTTTTCTACATCAAATTTTTCTTTTATTTCAGCGGTTAAATCCTTTATTTTCCTACCGCCTTTACCAATGACCATGCCTGGTCTTTCTACAACGATATTTATTCTAGTACCCATTGGTGTACGTTGTATATTCATACCGCCAAAACCGGCTCCTTCGATTTTTTTGATTAAAAATTCTTTTATGAGTATTCTGTTTGTATTTTCCCTAATAAAACTACGTTCTCCAGACATTACTCTACCTCTTCAATTATTATTTCAAAATTTGTTGTCTTTGTATTTTTATCGGTTGCTCTACCCTGTGCACGGGGCATTATACCTCTTATAATCCTACCGCCGTAAGCAGATGCATGGATAATTTTCATATTTTCAACATCAAATCCTTTATATTCCGCATTATTTTCAGCATTATTAAGTATCTTTAAGATGTATTTAGCCGCTTTTTTCGGATAGCTTCCTGGACCCATTCCCTTTTTATGTGCTCTTTTTTGATTATGGACAATTGTTGGTACCGCCTGTTTCATATCGATTACTTCTTCTAGATATTTTTTAGCACTTTCTACATTCATATTTTTTATAGCACGAGCTATATTCATTGAATCTTTTTTTGAACAGTGAAGTTCATATCCGAATGCTTTTGCGGTTTTATCTGGGTCTACATCTGTTGAATATTTCATATATCATCACTTCAAAGGCATAAATTTCGAAGACCTAGTAGCACCTACTCCAGGTCCAGTATGTTTTACTTTTTGTCTAGTTAATGCAAATTCACCAAGATAATGACCTACCATATCAGCTTCAATATCTACACGTTGGAAATTTTTACCATTATGAATATAAATTGTATGATCAACAAAGGTTGGAAGTATCACCATATCTCGGCAGTGAGTTCTTATGGTATCTCCTTTTTGTGCTTTTTCAATATCATTTAATAATTTATTTTGCCGTTCTGTGAGGCCTCTTTTAAGTGTTCTGCGTATTCTTGATGGAAGAAGTGGTAACAATTCATCTAGTGATAGCTTTTTTAGTTCTTCTAAAGTAAGCCCTCTATACTTGAATTCCTTCTTTTTGAATTCTATTTTCTTTCTCTTTCTTTTTCTTCTACTTCTTGATGAAGTTTTAAATCCTTTATCAGCCATCTATTTACTTCCTCCCAGTTCTTCTTGCAGCCACACTACCAACTTTTCTACCGGGTGATGCACCACGTTTTACAGTATATGGTTTACCAACATGCTGATGTCCACCACCGCCATGAGGATGAGCTACAGAATTCATTGCAACTCCTCTAACAATTGGATATTGTTTTCCTCTGGTTCTCATAGCAAAGTGTTTCTTTCCTGCTTTTAAAAACGGTTTATCTTTTCTTCCGCCGCCAGCGATAACACCTATTGTTGCCATACATTTTGAGTCAATTGTTTTAAAGCTACCTGATGGAAGTTGAACAACTGTTTTTGATTTAAAGTGGCTTACAATTGTAGCATGGTTTCCACCAGATCTAACAAGTTTTCCACCGTCTCCAGGTGATAGCTCTACATTAAAAATTGGTGCACCCTCTGGGATATCACCAATAGTTAACATGTTCCCTTGTTTTACGTCATCTTTTTTATTAGAAACTTTAATTTTATCTCCAATTTTTATTCCTTCAGGGGCAATAATAAAAGTTTTTGAGTTATCTGGAAATTTTACTTCTGCTAAAGGCGCAGATCGTCCACTATCATGAACAATATCAGTTACAACTCCTTGCTTTTTTTCTTTTAAATTATACACATATTTTACTTCTCCTTTGTATCTATGTGAAGGAGCGTTGAATTTTGTTTTGTTTCTTCCGCGTCTTTGCTGGATTAATCTTTTACCCATAATATCTCAACCTTTAGAATATTCCAATTCTCATACCTATATCTTCTGCATTTACATCATCAGTGAATTTTACTATTGCATGTTTACCAGTTTTTTTAATTCTAGTATTAACATTTTTTACTTTAGCTTCAAATAATTCTTCAACTGCTTTCTTAATTTGATTTTTACTAGCATTTCTTTTAACAACAAACTCAAGGGCATTGTTTTTATCCATGAAATTCATTGTTTTTTCAGTTACATAAGGATGAAAAATAATGTCATATGGGTCCATTAGTTTTCACCTCCTATTTCTTTTAGAGCTGATTTTGTAAAAACAGTTAATCTCCCAGGGTTTCCACCTGGTGCAAGATGCTCGATATTTAGTTCATTTGGTTTTACTGCATCAACACCAGTAAGATTTCTTGAACTATTTATTAAATTGTCTTTTGTTGAAATTATTAAAACTGATTTTGGTGTTTTGTATTTACGTCCCCTTGATTTTCCTTTCCCTGCACGAATATGTTTACCATTGTATGCTCTTAATACATCATCATATATTCCTATTTTTTCAAATGCTTTTATCAAATCTTTTGTCTTTTTTATCTTTTCAAAAGAATCATCAAAAATTATTGGAAGGGTTATTTTTTCATCGAATTTATGTCCTCTTTTTGATACAATTTCTTTTTGTGAAGTCGCTCCAAAAGCAGATTTTTTAGCAAGAATTTTTTCTTTTTTATTTATTTTTTCTTTCCATACTCTTTCTGATTTTGGCGGATGAGCTCTACGTCCACCTACCACACATGGGGCTAGTGCCGCACGGTTTCCTTGGGTAAGACGTGGTACACGACTCATACCTCTTCCTTTTCCAGCAGATGCAGTAGCGTGTCTTTTACCTGCTACTTTTGAAGTACCATATGGTCTCCTATTATTAGATCTTAAAGCATTAAATGATTTTTTGATTAAATCTGGTCTATATTCTGTGTTAAATATGTTTGGAAGATCGATTTTTTCGGAGCTTGTGCCGCTAGTTTTATAGATATTTACCTTAGTCATTTATTTTACACTCCTTGTTTACTTGTAGTTGAAATATATGTAATCTCTGGTTTCTTAACTTTGACACCACGTTTGTATCTAATTGCGTCTCTTAAGCTTACAAGTCTTTTTGATGGACCAGGTATTGATCCGTGTAAAAGAATATATGTATTTTTAATTGTTCCATAATGTGGAAAACCACCAGATGGTGTGATTTCCTCTCCATTATCGCCAATTTTTAGAACACGTTTATTGTACTCTGTTCTTTGATGGTAACCCATTTGACCAGCTTGTGGTACTGTTGATTGAATCCAATTAGGATGCCATGAGCCAGCAGTTCCAATCATACGTCTATGTTTTGAGTTTTTATGACTGAGTAATTTTACTCCCCAACGCTGCACATGTCCTTGGAATCCCTTTCCTTTAGTTACAGATATAGTATCTATCATGTCCCCTTCTTTTATGATATCACTTATTTTAATCTCTTTTCCAAGTATTTCTTTTACATATTTTACCTGTTCCTCTGTTGATCCTCCGCCTATTCTAAATTCTCTTAGTTCTGGAGTTTTTTTAGGAACACCTGATACCAGTTTAGGTTGAGTGTAGATAATTACTCTTATTTCGTCTGCATCTTTAGTGAAATCCCAATTTTTCTTTTCTTTTTTCTTTGATACAGGCAGTCTTTTTTCTATTTCTTTATCTAGTTTATCTGACCAGATTTCACCTGTTGCTTGAAGCCCGTTATATGTTTTTTTGTACGCTCTTACTCCGGCAATTTTTATTGGAGGTGTTTCTAACACTGTAACTGGTTCCATTACTTCTTTTCCTGAAGTTGTGGAAGTTGGACGGAAATCAACTATAAATGCATGGGTCATACCAGCTTTATATCCTAGAAAACCCTGTATTTTTGGTTTATCTCCGCCTTTTGGCCAGCTTTTAATATGTGGAGTTTCTTGTCTAGCTCTTTTTCTTGGCGAAAAGCCCATTGAACCTCTTCTTGGATGATGTCTCTCAGGCATAATATACCCTCTACTGAAATTTTAAAGATTTAAAGTATCTTCCTTATTTGCTCCGAACCGTGACATCTTACATTTTTAGCCAAAAAATATTATTTGGCTGTTGTGTTGCCGGGTTTCCTGTGAGAATTGCCCGATCAATGTCTGGTAAGGATAAGGAAATAAGGCATAATAGATATTATATATAAATGTTATTGTCCTATTGGCTTCATCCCAAAATGAAGCAGTAATATGCAGATATTCTCTTAATATCTGCAT